>JBHHYV010000095.1:0-14509 GCA_046757685.1 Myxococcota bacterium | reverse complement strand
GAAGAAGATCTCGCCCTGGTTGAGGACGCGCTGGCCGAGCTTGTCGAGCGGCGCGCCGCGCGAGACCCCCGGGAGATCGAGGGGCACCAGGGCCACGCCCCCGCCGCTGAAGCCCTGACTGGGATCGATCGTGCAGAAGAGCGCAGCCACCGTCGCAATCGTTCCGTTCGAGACCCATGCCGCCTTCTGGCCATGGATCGCCCAGTCGCGGCCCACGCGTCGCGCCACGCAGTTGGCGCGCAGCGAGGGATCGGTGAAGAAGTGCTTGTCGAAGGCCAGTGAGTCGCTGCCGTGGTCGGGCTCGGTGACGGCCCAGCAGCCGATCTCGCGGCTCCCGGGAGAGGCGAAGCGCTCGATCAGCTCCTCTCGCCCGGAGAGCCGCGCGAACATGCCCGCGAAGCCAGCGACTCCCAGGCTGATGGCGAGTCCCGAGTCGCCCCAGCCCAGCTCCTCGTTGACGAGCGCGCGGATGCGAGCCGACTGAAGGGGCGTCAGGCCTGCTCCTTGGCCGCCCTCGTCGAGGAGACCCAGACCCAGATCCCGGTAGCGCTCGAAGACCTCCCAGAGAACGGAGTCCGGAGCGATCACCGCGGCCGGATCGGCCAGGCGATCGAGCTTGACCCCTGCAGGCCGCATGACCTCGCCCGCAAATTTGTGGGCGGCATCTCGCGCCGCCCGCTCCTCGTCCGTCAGTCCAACCTCGATCTCCTCGAGCGGCATGCTCTCCCTCCCGACGACACCCTCACCCCGTCTGCAGCTCGCGCGGCACCGCGATGAAGATGAACTGGTTCTGGGCAGCACATGGAGCAAGAGACGTGCCTCGATCGGGCTACCGCCGGAGCCATGCTCTCCTGGGGTGGGGCGAACTGGCGCTCGAGTGTGTCCATTCGCCCCACCGGGTCTCCCGGGCGCGGTCGCGCGCGACGGGGCGAATCAGCCCGATCGAGCGACTCCCCGGTACATCTGGGCCAGCAGCGCCGGCCCGGTGTGGCGGAAGCGATCGAGCCCCTCGAGCTCGAAGCCTCCCTCGGCCACCAGCTGATCGATCGGCCGATTCAGGTTGCAGCCGCCCGAGATTCGCCGCCAGAGTGGATTGATGCGATCCTGCCAGCGGGCGAGCGTCGCGGCCCCGCGCCCGTGCTCGATGAACACGTAGCGACCGCCGGGCTTGAGGACGCGACGCATCTGTGCGAGCGCGCGCAGCGGCTCCGGGATCGAGCACAGGGTCCAGGTGGTGACGACGCAGTCGAAGCGGCCCGCGTCGAAGGGCAGCTCGCCGTCGGCACGCAGGTCGCAGCGCTCGACCGGAAAGGGCGCGCGCGCCATCCGCTCCTCGAGGGCCGGCAGGCCCGAGGCGATGCTCGGATCGAGGCCGACGAGCGAGCTCACTCCCGGCGGGTAGAAGTCCAGGTTCAGGCCGGTGCCGAACCCGACCTCGAGCACGTCGCCGCGGACCCCTTCGAGAACCTCCGGCCGAAGCTCGTTCATCTGGCGCATGACCCAGTCGAGCAGCCGGCCCCGAAGCCTGTCGCGCAGACCCATCTCGCGTTCGTACCACTCCGCGGAGGATCCGGCCAGAGCCCCGGCTCGAGCGGGTCCCGTGGGCTGTAACTCGACCCGAAGGCAGGGCGTATCCCGGAACGACAGCCTGAGCCTCATCCGCGCTGCGCGTTCGCGCGACCCGACGGAGAGGCTGGAAAGGAGCTCGAAGAGAGATGTCCGTGCTTGATTTCTCGAGGATCGCAAGGGGGTTGGGAACCTCACTCCTGGTCGGGGGTGTCGTCTTCGGCGTCGCTCTCAGCACCCCCGCCCAGGCCCAGGATGCCGCCCTGGCCGCGAAGATCAAGAAGATGCAGAGCCTCACCCAGGCGCGCGGCTACCTGAAGGCGCACATGGGTGTGAAGGCTCCCCTTCCACTGCTCGGCGGCCCGCTCCGCGTCTCGATCTCGCAGACGGCGGGGGGAGTCTTCGTGGCGCTGCCGGACCACCGGCGACTCGACCCACGGGTCTTCGGACCGCCGGGGCTTCCGCGCCACTATGCCGGAACCCCCGTGATCACCGGAGTTCCCGGCCCCCTGCGCGTCAAGGGGCCCGACGGCAGCCTGCAGACCCAGGTGATGACGCCCTTCGGAGACAAGCACATCGTGATGGGTGGGGGCAAGCTCCACATCGACGCCGTCGACGCCACCGCGACCGACGCCGCGACGACCCAGGATACCGTCAAGATGCAGGCGAGCTGGAAGGACAAGGCCGGCAACACCTACAGTGTGAAGTGCTGCATGAAGATGGCGGCGCACGGCGTCGAGTTCCCGACCTTCGGCGGGGTGGTGACCAACGTGATCCTGCACGGCTTCACGGGGCTCGGCACGCCTCTCATGCCGAGCGAGTTCACGCAGTTCGCCTTCTGGGGGATGGGTCAGGTCGAGAAGAACGGCAAGGTGCTCGACAAGCCGCGCCTGATCCACGGAATGCTGACCGAGTACGTGCGCAAGGAGGGCTACAAGCTGGCCTTCGACAGCGAAGTCACGCCGACCCGCACGCACTTCCACCTGATGGTCCCCCCGATGAAGCCCGATCCCGCGAAGGGGATCTTCACCAAGGCGCCGGTCCACACGGGCATGCAGCTGCCCAACGGCATGACGCTGCCCTTCTGGCACGTGATGTTCGAGGCGCTGGATGTGGAAGCCCATCGCGGCTGAGCCCGAGCCGCTCACGTGGATGGCCCCGCGTGAGCGGCTGCAACGCGGTCCCGCAGGGGCAGCGGTCGCGGCGATCGGCGCCTGCGCACTGATCGCGCTGGCCTGCGCGAGCGAGCCGACCCCCGCACCCCCTCCACCCCCCGCCGTGGTGACCCTCACCAACGATCTGCACTTCTCGCCAAGTCCCCTCGAGGTGCGGGTGGGACAGACCGTCGAGTGGCGCAACGACTCGCTGCTGGTGCACACCGTGACGCTGGACCCGGCGCGCGCCGCCCGGCCCCGGGACGTGGCGCTTCCGGCGGGGGCGGAGCCCTTCGACTCCGGCGTCCTGCTCCCGGAGAAGGTCTTTCGCCACCGCTTCCGGGTCGCCGGTCGCTACCGCTACTACTGCATCCCGCACGAAGGGGCCGGCATGGTCGGAGAGATCCAGGTTCGGCCGTGACCGCCTCACCCGCGCGGCCGCGGGCCTGGACCTAGACGAGCCCCTTCGCCCGAATGTCCTCGAACGACTGCTCGAAGGCCTCGATCACCCGATCGACGTCGGCGGGGGTGTGGGCGTAGGACAGGAAGGCCAGGTGCAGGCCCGGGATGATCACCCCGTGGTAGAGCAGGTGCAGGTAGAACTCCCGCTCTGCCTCGCGGTGCTCCCCCCGGATGTCGCGTGAGCTGCGGATCGGCTCGCTCCCGAAGTGCAGGTGGAACATGGACCAGGCATGCAGCAGGCGGGCGGGAATGCCCTGGCGCTCGCAGAATCCGTTGATCGCTCCTGCCATCCGCTCGCTCTGGGCCTCGAGATAGGGGTAGACCTGATCGCGGTGGTCGCCCAGGTACTCGAGCTGTGCCGCGCCCGCGGCCATGCTCAGGGGATTTCCGCCGAAGGTCGTCCCCGCAAAGACCGGCCGGATCGGCTCGAAGCCCGCCTCGCGCTGTGCGACGCGGCTCTGGGTGAAGACGCGCATGAGCTCCGCGGGGCCGGCGACGGCGCCGATCGGCGCTCCCCCGCCGATGATCTTCCCGTAGGTCGCCAGGTCCGGACGCACGTCGAAGACCTCCTGGCCCCCGCCGTAGGCGAGCCGGAAGCCGGTGATCACCTCGTCCATCACGAAGAGCACGCCACACTCGCGGCACACCTGGCGCAGCTCGCGCATCCACTCGCCGGTGTCGCGCTGGGGGTTCGAGCTCTGGACCGGCTCGAGCAGCACCGCCGCCAGCTCGTCTCGCTGCTCGCGAATCTGCTCGAACGCAGCCGGCTCGCGGTAGGGGAGCATGACGATCTGGTCGGACGAGGCCTCCGGGATTCCCGCCCCGCGCGGAAAGGGCGTCGGTCGCGTGCGGGGGCTCTGGTGGTGCGCGGTCGCCAACACGTAGTCGTGCACGCCGTGGTAGCTCCCATCGAAGATCGCGACCTTGACCTTCCCGGTGAGCGCGCGCGCCGCGCGCACCGCGTAGAGCGTGGCCTCGGTGCCCGAGCTCCCAAAGACGACCTGCTCGAGCGCCGGCGCGGCCTCGGTGATGCGGCGAGCCAGACGCTCCTGGCCCGGATGGTGGATCCCATACTGGAGACCCCGCGGGGCCGCCTGGCACACGGCGTCCACCACGACCTCCGGAGAGTGTCCGAGCACGTGGGGGCCCATGCCCATCGTCAGGTCGATGTACTCGTTTCCGTCCAGATCCACCACGCGCGAGCCGTGGGCCTCGCGCACATAGAGCACCTGCGGCATGTCGACGGTTCCCACCACCTCCGAGGCGAGAACCCGCTGCGCCTGCTCCTGCGCCTCGCGTGAGCGCTTCGTTCGTGCGAGAAGCTCCTCCAGAACGTCCATGCCGGGTCTCCCTTGTGCCCGCGAGCCTACCACTCGACGAGGGCCGATCCGAGCCTCGAGTTGTGAAATGATGGCGCCGTGAAGGCCATCGACGGCGGGCGGCTCGAGCGAGAGCTTGCCCGGAGTGCCTTCTCGTACCCCAGCTACCGGCGCTACTGGGTCGCGGGCGTGGCGATGGTCTTCGGCCTGCAGTTCCGCTTCATCGGGAGCGGCTGGCTCGTCCACACCCTGACCGAGTCCCCCTTCTGGCTCGGGGTCCCCGGGGTCGTCTCGGCGATCGTGACGATCTCGCTCACGATCCCGGCCGGCGCCCTCGCCGACCGGGTGGACTGCCGGCGCCTGGTGGTGATCGGGCGTGCGGGCGCGGGCCTGCTGCACGGCGCGCTCGGGCTCGCGGTCTGGCTGGACCAGGCGACCGTCTCGCTCGTGGTGGCGTGGGCGGCCGGGACCGGGGCGCTCGCGGCGCTCACCAACCCGGCGCAGGCCGCGATGCTCCCGCGCCTGATCGAGCGCCAGGCGATGCAGAGTGCGGTCGCCTACACCTCGGCGATCTGGAACAGCATGCGCATCATCGGTCCCGCCGCCGCGGGCCTGATGATTGCCTGGATCGGGATCGGCCAGGCCTTCTTCGTGACCATGGCGGGCTACGCACTCTCCGCCGGACTCGTGGCCTCGCTCGAGCTGGCCCCGCCGGACGCCGCCGGCCTGCGGCGCGGGGACGACCGCCTGCTCGCCGGCGTCCGCTACATCTTCCGCAACCGCATCTTCCTGGCGACGATCGGACTCTCGTTCTTCTCCTCCCTCTTCGGCCGCTCCTACGTCGTGCTGCTTCCCGTCTTCGCAGACGACATCCTGCACATCGGCGTCCGGGGCTTCGGCAGCATGGAGGCCGCCGCCGGCGTCGGCGCCCTCGCCGGAACGCTCGCAATGGCACGCATCCGCGTCACCCGCCACGCGGGCCACGCCATGGTGGCCGCCGCCATCGGCTTCGGCCTCGGCATCGCGCTGTTCGCGGCGAGCCGAGACACCCTGTCCTCGCTGCTACTGCTCGCCGGCGGGTCGCTCTGCGCGTCGATCTACCTGAACCTGGGCATGACCACCCTCCAGCTGCTGGTGCCCGATGCGCTGCGCGGACGCGTGATGGGTGTCTGGGGACTCACCTGGTTCCTCTCCTCGGCGGGCGGCTTCGTCGCCGCCACCCTCGCCGAGTGGATCGGCGTCGAGCTCGCCGTCGGCCTCGGCGCCCTCGCCGTCTCGGCCTTCGCCGCCGCGATCTGGCTCACCTCGAGCGAGGTCCGAGGCCTCGACCGGATGCCGGAAGGGATAAGATGAATGGGCCTCCGACCTCTCGACCCCGCTTCAGCTTGGTCGGTCGCTCCCACCCCCGGGCGGATACCGGGTCAGGAGCCCCTCCAGCTCGCAGGCACCCTTGAGGATGTGATCGGGAGAGACGGCCGCGAGCACCTCGCGGGGGCTCGTCCCGGTCAGGACCCCGATCGTGTGCACGCCCGCCGCACGTCCCGCCTCGATGTCGATCGGCGAGTCGCCGACGTAGACCGCGTCGCCCGCCGCCACGCGGAGCTCCGCCACGCAGCGGAGAACCGACTCGGGGTGGGGCTTGCGCCGCGACACGTCCTCGCGTCCGACGATCGAGTCGAAGAGGTGGCGCACACCCCAGCGGTCCAGGAACGGAAGCGAGCGCGAGGACGACGTGGCGATGCCGAGCCCAAAGCCTGCGGCGTGGAGCCGGCGCAGGAGATCGACGCAGCCCGCGAAGGGCTCCATCTCGTCGGACATGCGCCGGAGCCAGACTCCGAGCCGCTCGCGCACGGCGCGCCCGAGCGCGGCGTCGAGATCGGGGAAGTCTGGCGGAAAGAGCTTACGCAGCAGGTCGCGGTCGCCGCGACCCATGAGCCCGAAGACCCGCTCCCGCGATACGGGCGGGGCGCCCGCGAGTGAGACGAAGTCGCACGCCATGCCGTAGTAGTACTCGAGCGAGTCGGCGAGGGTCCCGTCCACGTCGAAGATCACTCCCCGGACGCAGAGGTCGCTCACTCGATCGCCCCTCCGCACCCCCCGCAAGCCATGCCCCAAGCCTCCGCTCTGGATTCTAGAGCGAGCCTCGCCAGAACGCTGCGCGAGCGCCGGCCGGAGCTCAGGGTCGTTGACCCGCCCCACGCGCTTCGTGCACGATCGCCGGGCCCAGCCACGGGCGGGAACCGGAGGCCACGATGAAGCTCCAGGACAGGCACGCGGTCGTAACGGGGGGCGCCAGCGGCATCGGGCGGGAGCTCTGCCGCCGCTTCGCCCGGGAAGGTGCGCGGGCCGTCGTCGTCGCCGACCTCGACGGAGAGGGCGCCGAGGCCGTGGCCGCCGAGATCGGCGGGCTCGGCTGTCGCGTGGACGTGTCGGTCGAGTCCGAGGTCCGCTCGCTGGTCGAGCGGGCCGAGCGCGAGAACGGGCCGATCGACCTGCTCTGCTCCAATGCGGGGATCGGCATTCCCGGCGGCGTCGAGGTCCCCAGCGCGGACTGGCAGCGCATCTGGGAGATCAACGTCATGGCACACGTGTACGCGGCCCGCGCGGTGCTCCCCTCGATGCTCGCGCGCGGCGAGGGCTACCTGCTCCACACCGCCTCTGCGGCCGGCCTGCTCACCCAGATCGGCTCCGCCCCCTACGCGGTGACCAAGCACGCCGCGGTGGCGCTCGCGGAGTGGCTGGCGATCCGGCACGGCGACCAGGGCATCCGGGTCTCGGTTCTCTGCCCCCAGGCGGTGCGCACGGCCATGACTGCTGGCAGCCCCAACGGCGGCGTGGCCGGCGTCGACGGCATGATCGAGCCCGAAGAGGTCGCAGACGCGGTGATCGAGGCCCTGGCCCGGGAGCAGTTCCTGATCCTGCCGCACCCGACCGTGCACACCTACATGCAGCGCAAGGCGGGGGACTACGACCGCTGGCTCCAGGGGATGCGCCGCCTGCAGGCGCGCTTTCTCGGGTCCCCGTAGTCCGCTCGAGCCCGGATCGACGCGCGGACGGCTCTCCGCCGCGCGCGGCGGCGGGATCTAGAACAGACCGTCCTCGCGCATGTCGCGAAGCGAGTGCTGGAAGGCCCGGACGATCCGGTCGCCGTCCTCGTCGGTGTGGACCGCAGACGTGAAGACCGTATGCAGGTCGGGCATGTACACGCCGTGGTAGCGCATGTAGTTACCCAGGATCTCGCCGCGCAGCAGGTTGTCGAGGCCGCGCAGGTCGCGGGGATTGCTCGGCTCTCCCTCGACGAAGTGCGGCAGGAACCAGGAGCCGAGACCGATCAGGCGGAAGGGCAGGCCCTCCTGGGCACAGTAGGCGTGAACCTCGCGCTTGATCCGATCGGCGAGGCCGTCGATGTGGGGGTAGACCTCGGGGTGGTCGCGCAGGTACCCGATCACGGCCGAGCCGGCGGCGGCCGTCACCGGGTTGCCGCTGAAGGTCCCGATGATCAGCACCTTCTCCTCCAGGTCGCGCAGGGCATCGCCGCTGGTGATCAGCGGCTGCAGCATGTCGACGCTTCCGGCGATCGCGCCCGCCGGAAAGCCCCCGCCCATGACCTTGCCGTAGGTCGCCAGGTCGGGCGTGACCCCAAAGCGCTCCTGGGCGCCCCCGAGCCCGAGGCGGAACCCGCTGATCACCTCGTCGAAGATCAGCGGCACGTCGCACTCGCGGGTGACCTGGCGCAGATCGCGCAGGAAGTCACTGAGGTCGACCGGGAACGAGCTCGGCACGGGCTCGATGATCACCGCGGCCAGCTCGTCGCGGTGCTTGCGGATCTTGTCCAGGCTCTCCGGCTGTCGATAGCTCAGCGTCAGCACCTGCTCGACCGCGGCTCGCGGGATCCCGGGCGTGTCCGGCACGCTCTCGGGGTCCTCCAGCGGGCCCCTCTGGGTGGCGAGGATGCTGCTCACCTGCACCGCGTCGTGGATGCCGTGGTAGCCGCCCTCGAACTTGGCGATGCGATCCCGGCCGGTGCGCGCGCGGGCGACCTTGAGCGCGTGCATGGTCGCCTCGGTCCCCGAGTTGGTGAACGCGACGCGCTCGGCGCAGGGGATGGCCTCGACCATGAGCTCGGCCCAGCGCACCTCCCCCTCGTGGGCAATCGCATAGACCGTGCCGTTGCGAATCGCTCCCTCCACCGCCTTGACCACCACGGGATGGCTGTGACCGAGGATCAGCGGGCCGTAGGCCATGGTGACGTCCACGTACTCGTTGCCGTCGAAGTCCCAGATCCGCGAGCCGCGCGCCCGCTCGACGAAGGCCACCGCCTTGGGGGCGCGAAAGGGGCCGGTCACCTGCGGCGAGAGCAACACCTTGCGGGCCCGCTCCAGGATCTCGCTCGACTTCTTCAGCCTCTGCGCGCCCAGTGCCTCGATGTCCCGCCTCTCGCTTCGCGTCATCTGCGATTTCTCCGTCGAATGCCGGACCCGGGCCGGCAGTCCCCTGCTTCAGTCTCCCGGGGGCAGGGGCTCGGCCCGTGCGACCGGGAAGAAGTGGTGGTGGTGGGCTCCCGTGATCTCGTAGATCGCGGTCCCGGAGCGGCCGTCATCGGTGCGGACCTGCATGAGGTTCTCGCCCCCGCCCAGGGGACCGTAGGGCACGCACCAGGTGCCCTCCCCTTCCACGGCGATGCGCGCGCCGCCCTCCAGGCCGATCTCGACGCGGCCGGCCAGTCCCCGCACCTGCGTCCCGTCACGCCCCCAGGAGACCGGCTTGCCGCTCTCGTCGGTCCAGTGCAGCGCGTGGTGGAAGTCGACGACCGGCACCGGCTCACCGCCACCGGCGGGCGCGAAGCAGCCGTCCAGGTAGGCGGGGGCGCCGTTCGGGTACTCCCATTTCCACACACCCAGCATTCCATCGTCCAGCTGGATCGCGAGCCACATCCAGAGGGGGCAGCGCCCGTGGTCGCGAATGCCCCACGAGTGGTCGCGCTGACCCCACCAGTCGTCGACCGCAAAGGTGCGACCCTTGCGTGTGTAGGTGCCCGAGAAGGCGCCCGACTGGATCATGTGGCTCTGGTCCCAGATGATCTCGTGGCCGCACTTCATCGTGCCGCGCCGCAGACCGTGGGCTCGCGTTCGCGCGTGAAAGGTCAGGTCGAGGCCGACCGCCGCCGTGGTGGGATCGGCGCGCAGCCGCAGGGTCTGGTAGGGCTCGACGATCTCGACCGCCACGGGTCCCACGACGGGGGTATGCGGGTCGCCCGCGTAGGGCCGGGCGTAGCGCTCGAAGATCAGCTCGCCCCCGATGCGCCCGAGCTGGAGCGCGTCCATCTCCTGGCGCGCGGGATAGTGCGCCATCGCCAGCACCACCACGTCCCCCGAGCCCTCTCGCGGATGCAGCGCGAAGAAGTAGCTCTCGCGCCAGTGGGGGTGGTGGGTCACGACGTTCGGCAGGGGCTCGGGGATCTGGTGGACAAAGAGCTCATCGGCAGGTGTCAGGCGAGGCATGGCAGGCTCCTTCAGTTGTCCAGCTCGAAGATGATCTTCAGCTCGACCTCGTAGGCGAGGATCGCCCCTTCGCGCACCCGCGCGCGCTCGGTCAGGACCTCGACCGACGTGATCCCCCGCAGCGTGCGCCTGGCGCGTTCGAGCCCCTGGCGCAGCGCGTCCTGCCAGCTCTCCTTGGAGGACGCCGTGATCGTCGAGACGCTCGCGACACTCATTCCCACCTCCTCACACGTGCCACTCCGTCTCGGGGGCCATCTCGAAGATCAGGCGGACCCGCAAGACGTAGGCCACGATGCTCCCTTCCTCGACCCGCACCTGCTTCGTGAGCACGCGCAGCGCGCTCACGCCCCGAAGGGTTCGGTTCGCGCGTTCCAGCACCTGGACCGCCGCGTCCTCGAACGAGACGGGCGAGGAGCCGATCAGCTCGTTGATCTTGGCAATCACGAGGGCGTCCTCACACGGGCTCGGGCATGGACTCCAGCCGGTAGCGTACCACCTCGCCATCTCCATGCTCACGCTCGGCGACGACGTGGCCGGCGTGCTCGAGCACGTCGAGATGACCCACGACCTCGGAGAGCACCAGGTGCAGCTGATCCTCGATCACCCGCGCAAAGAGTCGAGACCCCAGCTCGAAGGGGGTCTGCGGGCCGTGTCGCTCGAGGAGGCGCGCGAGCTTGAGCTGACGCTTCGCGCCATGCAGGCGGTACGAGGCGATCAGCGCACGGGTGTCGTCGATCACCTCGCCGTGGCTCGGGAAGGCGCGGCGCGCGGGGAGGACCTCGACCTTGTCGAGGGAGCGCTGGTACTCGAGCAGGCTCGAGGGCCTCTCGCCTCCGGGCTCGTCCGGGTACTGGAGCAGGCAGACCGGGGTGATGTCGGGCAGCAGGTGGTCCCCCGAGAACATGAGGCGCCGGTCGGGCTGCCAGAAGACCACCTCCTCCGGGCAGTGGCCGGGGGTATGCACCACCTGCAGATCGAAGCCGGGGATCTCGATCGGATCCCCGTCCCGAAGGAGCCGATCCGGCTCCGGCGGATCGGTGATCTCGCTCAGGCGGCTCGCACCCCCGCCCTGCCCGAGAAGCGACTCGGGGACGCCAAAGCGCGCCATCTGCCAGCGGACCGCGGTCTCTCGCCCCGGACGAGGCTCTCCCGCGTAGCGCTCGAGAGTGCGGTGCGCCTCCTCGTGCACCCAGATCGGACAGCCGGCGCGCTCGCGGATGCGCGCCGCCTGCCCGCAGTGGTCGGGATGGGCATGGGTCAGGAGCAGGAGCGTCACCTCCTCGACCCCGAACCCGAACTCCGCCATCCCTTTCGAGAGGGCGGACCAGGCCTCCTCGCTCCGCACCCCGGTATCGATCAGCACCAGGGCATCCGAGCCGGGTGGGGGAAGGACCAGGTAGCTGTTGATGTCGCCAACACTGAACCCCGTCGGAGTCGGGATGCGAGCCACGCGCCCGAAGCCGTGGCGCCGCGTGGAATCCGACATCCGCCCTTGCCCTCCCGTCCCCTCGACCCGCGCCGCCAGCCGGAGAGGGTTGCTACGAAGCTTTCGCGCCCTCGAAGATCCTGCGCGGATTGTCGACCGTCAGGGCCCGGATGTGGGCATCCGCGACTCCGGCGACGCGCAGGGCCGGCAGCACGTCGTCGGGGATGTGGCGGAAGTTCCAGTGGGGGGCGGCGCTCCGGACCATCTGCTCGAGCACGTCCCGGGGCCAGAAGTCCATGAAGCAGCAGGCGTCGTGCGAGAGCACCATCTGGGAGGTCCAGCCCCGCGAGCAGAGCTCCGCGATCGTCTTCACGCGCCGGTCCGTGGGCAGGATCATGTCGATCCCGAAGCGGTCCATCCCGATGGTGCTGCCGCGCCGGAGGACGCGCTCCAGGTAGTCCAGGTCATCGCTGTCGCCACAGTGGCCGATCACCACGCGCGACAGGTCCACCCCCTCGTCCTCGAACACGTCCTGCTGGCCCGGCCCCACCTGTGCCGCGGCCTCGGTGTGGGTCGAGATCGGGACCCCCGTGGCCCGGTGCAGGCGCGCGGCTACCCGCAGCAGCTTCTCGTTGACGGGGGTCACCCCCGCGTGATCGGTGGCGCACTTGATGATCCCGGCGCGAATGTCGGTTCCCTGGATCCCCTTCTCGATGTCCTTCACCAGGAACTCGACGATTCGGTCCGCCTCCCAGCCCGCCATCCACGGCTCCTCGTGGTAGTAGAGCCCGGTGGCGGCGATGACCTGGATCTCGGCCTGCTCGGCGACCTGGCGAATGACGTGGATGTCGCGGCCCAGGTTGATCGGCGTCAGGTCCACGATCGTTCGGACCCCGCGCTCGCGCGCGGCCCGCGCCTCGGCGGTGGCATGGGCGACCGCGGCCGGTACGTCTACCCAGCCGGGAAACGCCTGGCGCATGGAGGTGTTGGCGATGAAGATGTGCTCGTGCATGAGGGTAAAGCCCAGCTCGCCTGAATCGACTGCGCCCAGGACACCCTGAATCGTGGCCATCGCTCGCCTCCACCGCGTCTCGCGCGTCGATGCCATGATACAGGCGATCCGGAGGCTTCCCAGGTCGAGGCCCGCGGGGAAGCCCCTCGCAGGCGACTCGGAGACCGCCCCACCCCTGGTCGACCGCCCCCGCTTGACCCCCTCCCCGACCGCAGCGTAGACAAACAGATGCCACGGCCCCCGGGAGGGCGAGGCTCGGGTCGCTCGCTCTCCGGCAAGTCGGGCTCCGCCCGCCATCGGGCCGTGCGGACGGGAGGTAGCGATGCCGGGACCGCTCTCGGGAGTTCGAGTGATCGAGGTGGCGCAGGAGATCCAGGGCCCCTACGCGGGCCTCTTCCTGGCCGACATGGGCGCGGACGTGGTGAAGGTGGAGTTTCCCGGCATCGGGGACCTGAGCCGGTACATGCGGATCCGGCTGATCGCCGGGGACGACGCACCCCACCCGGACTTCAGCCACTACTTCTTGGCGATGAACCGCGGCAAGCGCAGCCTGACGCTCGATCTCAAGAACCCCGACGGAGCCCAGGTGCTGCAGGAGCTGCTCGACTCGGCGGACGTGCTGCTGACCAACTACCGACCCGGCGTACTCGACCGTCTGGGCTTCGGCTGGGAGGAGCTCTCGCAGCGCAATCCGCGCCTGATCTACGCGGCGGGCTCCTCCTTCGGTCCCAGGGGTCCGTGGCGCACGCGGCCGAGCCGCGACACCCTCGCGCAGGCCGCGGGGGGACTGATGGCGAAGACCGGCGCCGAGGGCGACCCGCCGCGTCCCTGCGGAGCGCTGGTCGCCGATCACTCCGCCGCCCTGACCCTGGTCTCCGGAATCCTGGCCGCCCTCTATGCCCGCGAGCGCACGGGACGGGGGCAGCAGGTGGACGCCTCGATCTTCGGCACGGTGCTGGCTCTGCAGCCGATGGAGATCGGCTTCACATCGCTGACCGGCGGCATCGAGACGCCCCGCGCCGGCCGTGGTCACCAGTTCCTGCATGGAGTCTGGGGCGCATTCCAGACGCGCGACGGCTGGATCTGCCTGGCTGGCGTGGACGATGCCCGCTGGCCCGCCTTCTGCTCGGCCCTCGAGATCGAGGAGGTGAAGGACGATCCGGAGTGCGCCGACGTCGTCACGCGCAACTACCACGGGAAGCGCATCGAGGAGGTCCTCGATCGGGCGTTCGCGAAGCGGACGACCGACGAGTGGATGAAGCGCCTCGAGGCGGCCGATATCCTGGCGGCGCCCGTTGCCGACTACCGCGAGATCCTCCGCAACGAGCAGGCCCGCGCGAACGGCTACATCCGCGAGCTGGAGCATCCCGACCTCGGAACGATCTCGGTCGTCGGAAACCCGCTCACGCTCTCGGACACCCCACTCGAGATCGGCGCCCCGCCCCCGGAGCTGGGACAGCACACCGAGGAGATCCTGCTCGAGGCCGGCCTGTCCTGGGATCGGATCGCGGAGCTGCGGGGGAGCGGCGCGACCTGAGCCCGTCGCTGTGCAGGGCGCGGCGCCCCTTCGTGGGCAGAGCGGGAGGAGGCTGCTAGGCTCGGCGCCGGTGGGAGGCGGTCGGCCGCGGGAGATGTGTCGATGAAGTGGGTGCATGCGGGGCTCTTTGCTCTGGGCGCATCGCTCTTCGTCGTCCTGATCGAGCGCATCGGCCCCACCACGTTGCTCGCCGATGCACAGAAGCTCGGCTGGGGCGTCGGCATCCTGGTCCTGCTCGAGGGGGTGGCAGAGCTCTGCCGTGCCTTCGCCTGGCGCCTGTGCTTTCCCCCCGGCGAGCGGCCCGCGCTGGCCCGCCTGTGGGGAGCCCACCAGGCGGGTGCCGCCATCAACTTCATCACGCCCACCGCGACCCTTGGCGGTGAGGTCGTGCGCGGCGGGCTGGTGGTAGGCGGGGCGCTCGGGGCGCGCGCGGTCGCTGCGGTCACCGTCGACCGGGTCACCTCGGCCCTCTCCGACACCAGCATCGCCCTGCTGGGGCTCTGGGTCGTGCTCGTCGGGCACCAGCTTCCCG
>JBHHYV010000094.1:0-14798 GCA_046757685.1 Myxococcota bacterium | reverse complement strand
GACTTCGCGGCGCTCCAGGCGGGCCTGCTCGACCTGTACCGGGCCGACTCGGACGAGCGCTGGATCGAGGCGGCGACGGCGTTGGCCGATGCGATCTGTGAGCGCTTCTTCGACTCGAAGCGGGGCGACCTCTTCCTGACGGCCTCGGACGCCGAGCCACTCGTCACGCGTCCCACCTCCGAGGGCGACGGAGCCGTTCCCGCGCCCGCCGCGCTCGCCGTGCTCGGGCTGGTGCGACTCGGCGAGCTCTGTGGGCGCCGCGGCTGGCTCGACGTGGCCGATCGGGTGCTCGAGACCTGGAGTCCGGTGCTCGAGCAGGCCCCATCGCGCGTGCCGACCCTGGCGCGAGCCGCGGCGCTTCGCGACTCGGGAGTCGGAGTCGCGATCATCCTTGGAGACGCGCAGGATCCCCGTGCCTCTGCCCTGGCGCGGCGCGCCCGGGAGCTGCTCGGCTCCGAGGACCTGGTGGTGTGGGTCTCGGGCGGGCGCACTCCGGCCGGGCTCGATCCGAGCTGGCTCGAGGGACGCGCTGCCGTCGACGGCCGCGCGACAGCGTACCTGTGCCGGGCGCGCGCCTGCTCTCTTCCCGCACACTCACCCGGCGAGCTGATGCTCCCCGCGTGAGTCGCAGCCCGGATCGCGGCTCCCAGATCAGCGCCCCCGGCGCAGGCTCCGGAAGATCTCGCGGAGTCCGAACTGGGGCGTGAAGCCCGTCGCCTGCGCGAAGCGCTTGCCCGAGATGGTGCATGGGTACTTCAGGTAGTCCATTGCCCCCGGCGGAAAAGGGAAGAGCCCGGCGGCATGCAGCCGGCGTAGCAGGGGGCGCGCCAGGATCTCGGGAACCGCCAGCTCCCGCCCGCCGGTCTCGCGGATCGCCACCCGCAGGGGAACCTCGCCGGGACCCACCACGTTGTAGGCGCCCCGCAGGTCGCGCTCGAGCGCGAGCGCGATGGCCTCGGTCAGATCGTCCTCGTGGATGAACTGGATCATCGGGTTGAAGCCCATCATCACCAGGACCCGGGGCATCTCGAGGTAGCTGCGGAAGGAGCTGCGGAGGGTACGGCCCAGGGTCGAGACCGGCCGCAGCACCGAGGTCGTCACCGACGGGTGCCGCCAGGTGAAGGCCGTGGTCAGCGCGTCGACCTCGATCAGGTCGCGAATCTCCGGGTAGTTCCGGCTCCCGCAGAGCGGGTAGTCCTCCTCCATGAAGTAGGGGTTCTCGGGCAGCGCCCCGTAGACGTAGCTCGACGAGAGCACGACGAGCTTCGCCACCTCGTAGCGCCGGCAGAGATCGAGGAGCACGCGGGTTCCCCGCACGTTGTGGTCGTAGCGCAGCTCGGGGCGATCTCGGAAGTGACGCTGCAGTCCCAGGTGGACCACGGCCGTCGGTCGTTCCTTGCGCAGCACGTCCTCGAAGGCGCGCTTCCGCAGGTCGGCGCGATAGAAGGGCAGGTCCGGCAAGCGCACGGATCCCGGCTCGCGGTCGACCCCGATCACGGCGTGCTGGCCTCGGAGCCTTCGCGCCAGCAGCCGGCCGTGGCCCCCGGCGACTCCGACGATCAGGACCCGCTCGCTCACCGGGCGCTCTCAGGGACCCGGTCGCGGCAGACGGTCGTGGAGCTGGGTGCTCTTGCGCACGACGAGGGCGCCCGCAGCGCTGTAGACGTCGGCGTACACGTGCCCCCCCTCCTCGACGTATCGAATGCTGAGCCAGAGGGCGCCGTCCGAGGCATGGAAGGCGGCCGACTCGACGGCACCGCCCGAATCCAGGTGCAGCTCCCAGTAGCCGAGCGTGCGGTTCTCCAGCTCGGAAGGCTCCAGCGGCTCGGAGGGGACGTTGCGGGTGTAGCTCCAGATCGTGAAGTACTCGACCGGGCTACGAGCGGGCTCCGGCGCTCCGGCAAGGCCGCCGCGCCCGATCCCCACGATTCCCAGGAAACAGAAGAGAATCGCAATGTTCAGCCGCTTCCGGAGCATCGCCAGGGCTATGGTATAAGAACGCGCCCATGGAGACGAACTCCCGCTTCAAGGATTGCCAGATTCCCGTGACCGACGAGATCTCGGTCTCCGGAGTCGTGGGGATTCCCGAGTGGTGGCCCACCGGCTCCCGGGTCGGCGTGGTGCTCGCGCACGACGCGGCCACGAACCTGGAGCAGGAGTTCCTGGTGACCCTCCACCGCGCCCTGGCCGATGCGGGGTACCTGTCGCTTCGGTTCAACTTTCCCTTTGCCCAGGCGGGAAAGCACCGGCCCGATGGCCCCGCCCTCCTGGAGCGCAGCTTCCGGGCCGCGGTGGCCAGCCTGCTCCCGGACCCCCAGAACGCACCGTCGCGGATCGTGCTCGGGGGGTTCGGGCTGGGCGCGCGGGTGGCGAGCGAGCTGGTCGCCCAGGGCGCGAAGACCGATGGTCTCGTGCTCATGAACTTTCCACTGCACCCGGCGGGAAAGCCCTCCCGCCAGCGAGCCGATGCGCTCTTCCGCCTGGCGACCCCGCTGCTCTTCGTGCAGGGCACCAAGGATCCCACCTGCCGGGTCGACCGGCTGCAGGCCCTGGTGCGCAAGATCGGCGCCCCCCACGAGGTACGGGTGCTGAACGACGCCGATCACCTCTTCCAGCCCGCGCGTGGCAGCCCGCGAACCCGCGAAGAGGTCCACGGCGAGGCGATCGGCGCCGTGACGAAGTTCCTGGCGAAGGTCGCTCGATCGCTGTGAGACCGAGCTGGCGCGGGCGCATCGCTCTCCTGGGAGCTGGGCTCGCTGGCCTCGTCTGGCTCGATCAGGCCAGGCCTGCCGCGGGACCGCCGCTCGAGTGGCGATCGGATCTCGACCTGGCGCTCGCCGAAGCCGAGGTCGAGGCGCGACCTGCGCTCGTGAGCTTCCATGCGGTCTGGTGCGCCGCCTGCCGGCAGCTCGATCGGCAGACGCTGCGGAATCCCGAGGTCGCGCGCGCACTCGCCGCGTTCGAGCGAGTGCGCGTGGACCGGAGCCACGACGACTCGCGCACTCGAGCGGCGATGCGCCGCTTCGGAGTCGTCGGGCTGCCGACGCTGGTGTGGATCGACCGCGCCGGACAGCGGGCCGGGTCGATCGTGGGCTTCGTGGGGCGCTCGCAGCTCCTCGACTGGGCTCACCGGACCTCCGCTGCGCGGAGCGACGCGGAATGATCCCTACCTCGGGCCTCGTCGGGCGCCTGGAGCGGGTGATGCGGATGGACTCGAGCGTCTACTCCGAGATCCAGGCGGATCCCGGAACGCTGCCCCAGGCCTTTGTGGTGGTCCTGGGCACCGCGGTGTTGATCGGGGTGGGCCAGGGCTCGCCCGCCGCGGTCTTCCTGGGAATCGCGGGCGCGCTCGGAAGCTGGGGGCTCTCGACGTTGCTGATCTGGCTCGCGGGAACGCTCGTATCGGAGAGCGAGGCCGTGTACTCCGAGCTTCTGCGCTGCGCGGGCTTTGCGTTCGCCTGGAACTCGCTGGGCATCGCCGCCAGCCTGCCGTGGATCGGGGGACTGGCCGAGTGGGCGGGTCTGCTGCTCTGGACCGGCTCGCTCTTTCTGGCGGCTCGAGCCGTCTTCTCGCTCTCCCCTGCTCGAACCGGGGTGATGTGCGCGCTGGCCGTGGGACTGCCCCTACTGGTCGCGCTGGCGGCGGGCGCGCGCGAGGTCGGAGGATAGGCATGGATGGGCGCCGACCCAGGCTCCGACCCGCAGGGGTGGGCCTCGCGCTCGTACTGGCCGCCGCCCTGGCCCGGGGCGCCGAGCCCTACGAGCGGCCCCCCGACCCGGACTTTCCCTTCCAGTGGAGCCTCGAGAACCGCGGCCAGCCCTTTCGCAAGGGCGACGACCGGGTCGGGAAGCCCGATGCCGACATCGACGCCACCGAGGCCTTCGCCGCCGGCTACACGGGCGCGGGCGTGGTGATGGCGATCATCGGCACGGGGATCCCCTGGCGGTCGAGCAGCCTGCGCGGCTCGCTGTGGAGCCATCCGGGCGAGATCCCGGGGAACGGGATCGACGACGACGGAAACGGCCTGATCGACGACGTCCACGGCTACGACTTCGCGGAGGGCGATCCGGACGTCTCGATTCGCGGAACGCACGACCTGCAGGTGGCCGAGATCGCCCTGGCTCCCCACGACTCGCGCACGATCGCCGGGATCGCGCCCGGAGCCCGGCTGATGATCCTGAAGATCGCGGACGACTCCGGGCACATCCTGGTGGGCCCGCTACCCCACGCGCTGGCCTATGCGCTTCACTACGGCGCCCGCGTGATCTTCATGCCCTGGAGCTCTCACAAGGGGCGCTGCGGAGACCCGGCCCTGCGCTTCCTGGATCAGCTGCTCACGCGGGCCGCCAAGGAGGCGCTCATCATCGCGGGCTCCCCGGGGGAGTGGCCCGCCTGTCACCCCGGCGTCGTGAGCGTGCGCGCGACGCGTCCCGATGACCGCTCGCAGGGGCTTCCCAGCCCGGATGTGGACTTCGGTGCGCCCGGATCCGACGGGCGAACCAAGGTGGCGACCTCGTATGCGATCGGGGTCGTGGCCGGCGTCGCGGCGCTGCTCTTCGCCCAGGACCCCGAGCGGTCGCCGAGCCAGGTGCGCACCATCCTGAAGCGGACCGCGGACCGCGTCCACCCCGAGATCCGACCCTACCGCGGCGGCTGGAACAGCCTCTTCGGCAGCGGCCGTATCAATGCCGCGCGGGCACTCGGCACCGACTATGACGGAGACGGGATCCTCGACGCCGACGACCCGGACGCCGATGGGGACGGCATTCCCGATCTGGCGGACGCATGTACCCTGGATCCGGATCCGGATTGCAGCGAGCCCCCGAGGCGAAAGGCGACCGCACCTCCGAGCGCGGCGGCCACGGCAGCGCGCCTGTCCGGCCCGACGGGAGATTGAGAGATGGACGACCTCTACCTGGAGCAGCTCGAGTGCGGACCGATGCAGAACTTCGTCTACCTGGTGGGGTCGAAGCGGACCCGCGAGGTCGCCCTGATCGATCCCGCCTGGGCCATCGGACCGCTCCTCGAGCACCTGGAGGAGCGCGATCTCAGCCCCGTGGCGGCGCTGGTCACCCACTACCACCAGGACCACGTAGGAGGCGAGCTCTTCGGACAGCGGATCGAAGGCCTGCACGAGCTGCTCGAGAAGCGGGGAATGAAGATCCACGTCGAGCGCCACGAGGCCGACGGGCTGCGCAAGGTCACCGGTGTGTCCGAGAGTGATCTGGTTCGAGTCCAGAGCGGCGATCGCCTGCGCATCGGCGACGTCGAGATCGAGTTCCTTCACACGCCAGGCCACACGCCCGGCTCGCAGTGCTTTCGAGTCGGAAAGGCGCTGATCGCCGGCGACACCCTCTTCGTGCGGGCCTGCGGTCGCGTGGACCTGCCCGGGTCGAATCCCGACGACATGTACCGGAGCCTGCAGAAGCTGGCGGGGCTGCCCGACGACACCGTTCTCTATCCCGGACACCACTACGCGAGCGAGGCCTCGTCGACCCTGGCCGCGGAGAAGCGGCACAATCCCTACCTGCGCATCCCCACGCTCGAGATGTGGCACGAGCTGATGGGAGACCCCGGGCGCTAGCGCTACGGTCCTGGGCCTCGACCCTCTTTCGATCTAGATCGCACCCGCGCAGCCTGCTATGGTCCGGCGCGTTTCCCCCCTGGGGCGGCGCTCGCGTCGAGCGCTGGGCGGTGAAGAGCCGCGACTCCACCCAGACTCGTGAGAGGTGACTCGATGAAGATCCTCGTCTGCCTGAAGCAGGTTCCCCACCGCGACGCGCGCCTCGAGCCGCGGGCCGATGGGAGCTGGATCCAGGACGACAACATCAAGTTCGAGATCAACGACTACGACAGCTACGCGATCGAGGCGGGCCTGCGGCTCAAGGATGCCGGCGAGGCCGAGGTGGCAGTCGTGACAATTGGTCCCGACCGCACGACCCAGGCGCTGCGAACGGCCCTGGGCATGGGGGCCGATCGCGCCATCCAGGTGCGAGACCCGGCCCTGGATGCGAGCGACGCACTCGGCATCGCCAAGGCGCTGGCCGCGGTGGCCCGGAGCGAGAAGCCCGACCTGGTCCTGATGGGCCTGATGGCCGACGACGACAACCTCGCCCTGGTCGGACCGATGCTCGCGGAGCTCGCAGGGGTGCCCTACGCGACGGGTGTCGTGAGCCTCGAGCAGCGAAACGGGGGCTTCGTGGTGGAGCGGGAGCTGGAGGGAGGTGCCCTCGAGGTCCGCCAGCTGCCGATGCCCTGCCTGCTCACCGTGCAGACGGGGATCAACGAGGTCCGCTACGCCTCGCTCAAGGGCATCATGCAGGCCAAGCGCAAGCCCCTGGACGTGCTGGCGACGGCAGACCTGGGGCTCGGCGCCGACGACGTCGCGCCGCGCGTGAAGCTCGAGAAGCTCTACTCGCCCCCGCGGGGCGAGGGGGCCGAGATCATCGAGGGCTCGCCCGACGAAGTCGCGGCCAAGCTCGTCACCCGCATCAAGGAGCTGGGCCTCCTCTGAGGCCTCGCTCCCTCTCCAGAGAGGCCGCAACCATGTCCAAGACCCTGATCGTCGCTGAGATCCAGAAGGGCGCGCTGCGCGAGGCGACGCTCGAGCTGGTGGCCTTCGCCCGCCAGCTCGGCGGAGACGTCGTGTCGCTCGTCCTCGGAGAGACCGCTCGACCCCTGGCCGAGGAGCTGGCCGCCAAGGGAGGGGGCAAGGTGCTCGCCGCCGAGAGCCCCGCGCTTGCGAACTACTCCTCCACCGGCTGGGCCCAGGCCATCCGCAAGGCCGTGGAGCAGGAGTCCCCCGACCTGGTCCTGCTCTCGCACACCCCCATCGGGTGGGACGTGGCGCCCCGGGTCGCCGCCCAGCTCGACGTCGGGATCCTGAGCGACGTGTTCCAGATCGAGGCCGACGGGGACGACCAGGTCTTCGTGCGCCGGCTCTTCAATGGCAAGTTCGACGTACGCTTCCGGATCGAGGGCACGCCGCGGATGGCCACGGTCCAGCCCGGCGCCACCGCCGCCTACGAGGGCAGCGAGACGGGGAGCGTGGAGGCCCTCGAGGTCGGAGAGTTCACGCAGACCTCCACCTTCATCGAGACCCGTTCCGCTCCTGCGGGCGGCCACGACCTGTCCAAGGCCGAGATCATCGTCTCGGGAGGCCGGGGGCTCGGCAAGCCCGAGGAGTTCGAGAAGACCCTCCAGCCGCTGGTCGACGCGCTGGGAGCCCAGATGGGCGCCTCGCGACCGGTGGTCGACGCGGGCTGGCTCCCGCACGAGTACCAGGTAGGGAGCTCGGGCCAGGTCGTACAGCCCAAGCTCTACATCGCAGTCGGGATCTCGGGGGCCATCCAGCACCTGGTGGGCATGAAGAGCTCGAACTTCATCATCGCGATCAACAAGGACCCGGACGCCCCCATCTTCGAGGTCGCGGATCTCGGAGTGGTCGCGGACCTCTTCGAGATCGTCCCCGCCCTGGCGAAGGCCCTGAGCAGCGCAAAGGGCGCCTGAGCCTCCATTCCTCGGCTCCCCTCCGCCCCGCGCGGCGCGGGGGCGTCCGTCCTGGCGCCCGCGCCCGCTCTCCCTGGGTGAGTTTTCGAAGGGTTTTCGCCTCACCAGAAAATCCTTCACCCGCGAGTCATTTTTCACCCACTTCTTGACCCGCTTGGGGTAGGATCCCCTTGAACCTCGGGTCCGGTATTCGCGCTTCTCCGGAATCGAGGGGTCTGGAGGGATTGGCTGTGATGAACCAGAGGGCACTGCGCCCGAATGGCGTTAGCCGACCTGCCGGCGGAAACGTGAGGCGGATGTCGGACGCGACAGGTGCGTCCGGACTCCGTCACCAATTGCGTTCTTCGTACCACGTAACGAGAGCACAACCCGGACGCTCGAGCCGCTCTGCGCTTCGCGGCCGAACGTCCAGCTTCTGGAGGGAGGCTAGTAAGTATGCTGCGCTTGATCAGTACCTTTGCGGTGGCGGCTCTGCTGCCGCTCGGGGCGTTTGCGGCGGGATTGCCGTTCGCTCCGGTCGACATGACGGACGCGACCTCGCGGCCGGTCATCTGGGACATCGACCTCGATGACGGAGTGAATCCGGGTCAGCTCTTCGCTTCCTTCGACCCGACGCCCGGCATCGACCCGAACGACATCGGTCCTCGGGGAATCGGTACCCAGGTGCCCTTCGGACTCACCTGCGACCCGACGGTCTCGGGCTGCCTGACCGGCGGCGATCCGGTCGTCGCGGCGGGAGCGGACGGTCTGCTGGGTACGGCCGACGATGTGCACCTCGGTGCACCGGTCGGGGCCAACATTGGCCTGAACCCCTTCCGCGCGCCGAGCTTCGGGCCCGGGTCGATTCTGGCGCCAGCCGTCGGTCTCGAAACCGTCGCGGCGGGGATCACCAACGACATCACCCAGGCCGATGTGGCGCTCTCGCTGGGTGTCGCGTCCAAGGCGGGGAGCTTCGCACCGGCGCAGCTCAGCTCGGACGGCACCACGGCGACCGTCACGCTCAAGGAGCGGGCCATCCGTGACCAGCTGCGCGTGGCCGCCGTGCTCGCGACCTTCGGGCCGGACAGCGCTCCGTTCACGGCCGATGACGACCCGAACGCCTCGCTGCTGCTTCCGGTCGACGCGCCCGCTGCCGGGGAAGTCCCCTGGGCAGACGGCATTGTGACGGTCGACGTCGCGACGGGCGCGGCCAACTACGTGGTCTCGGGGACCGTGTACTCGAATGCGCTGGCGGTTCGACTGCCCTTCCTGCTGGACGTGAGGACGGGACCCGGTCCCTACGTCCCCACCCCGGCGTTCGCGGCCGCAGGCGCCTTCACCATTCCTGGAACCATTCCCGGCATCCAGGACAACGTGAACGTCTTCGGATCTGCGCTGGACTTCTTCTGCACCGTCACCGGGACCGGCGGGCACCTCAGTGCCAACACCTCGGTCGTCGGAGATCCGAACGGCACCGGAACGGTGGAGTTCACCGCGCTCGGGGGCGCCTCGCTGACCGGGAACCCCTGCATCCAGCAGACCACCATCCCCTACGATCCGGCCACCGGCGTCATCTTTGCCAAGGGCCCGATCTTCGCGGGGACGCTGCTCTCCAGCAACGACTCCGGTACCATCGGCCTTCGCGAGGTTCCGGAGCCGGGCACGGTCCTGCTGCTCGGAGCGGGTCTGGCCGGTCTGGCCATGCTGCGGCGGCGCAAGGTCTAGTCGCTAGCGGCTGAAGAAGGCATCAAGCCGATTTGGCCCCACCCCGGAAACGGGGTGGGGCCTTTTTCTTGCGCTCCGTGCCGGGACCGAACCCGTGGGCCCGCTTGCGCTGGGCCACACAAGGAGGATCCTGCGGGCCATGAAACTCGACTCGAAGCTCGCGCGGCCGGGACTCTGGATCGTTCTCGCCCTGGCGTGCGCACAGAGCCCCCAGGCGTTCGTCGACTGCAGGATCACGGACGGCATCACCCCGATCTGCGGTCTGCAGAACCCAGAGGACCTGGCCCGGATTCCGGAGGCGCCCTGGCTGGTGGTCAGCCAGATGAGGCGGGGCGAGCGGCCGGGATCGCTGATCGCGCTGCCGGTGAAGGGCTCCCACGGACAGCGGCTCTTTCCGAACCCCGAACGGCACGACGTGTACGGGCGGCAGCCGGGATGGGGAGACCCGAGCTGTCCCGGCGCCCCCGATCCAGCCCGCTTCGCGCCCCAGGGAATCGACATCCTGCGCCGCACGGATACCCCGGTCCTGGCGGTCCTGAACCACGGCAGTCGGGGCAAGCGCGAGGCCATCGAGCTCTTCGAGCTCTTCCTCGACGGGGAGACGCCGGCCGCGACCTGGCGCGGCTGCGCCCAGCTTCCCGCGGACGCCCAGGGAAACGACGTGGCACTGACGCCCACCGGCGAGCTGCTCGTGACGCGCATGATGAGCCGGGGCGGGGGGCTGTGGCAGGGCCTCGAGATCGCCCTGGGACTCGATACGGGCTCGGTCCTGCGCTGGGAAGGGGGAGTCGGCTGGAGGAGCGTGCCGGGCACCGACGCCAGCGGCGCGAACGGCGTCGAGACCTCGGTGGATGGATCGAAGATCTACTTCACCGCCATGGGATCGAACGAGCTGGTGAGGGTGGATGCGACGGGCGATCCGGAGCGAATCTCGATTCCGCTCGAGCGCGGCGACAACCTGAGCTGGGCGCCGGATGGACAGCTGCTGGTCGCCTCGCACACGGCCGGGCTGCGGGCGCTCATGGGGTGCAGAAGCATCGAGAGGGGAAGCTGCGGGACCTCCTTCCGCATCGTCTCGGTCGACCCGCAGAGCCTCGAGGCTCACCCGATCCTGGAGCGCTCGGGTCCCCCGATCGGCGCCGTGAGTGTGGCGGTCCAGGTTGGCCAGCAGCTCTTCCTGGGGTCGTTCGCTGGCGACCGCGTGGGGCGGTACGAGGGAGTCCGCGAGGCCCCCGCCAGCGGATCGACGGTAGAGCAGAGGTCGGGGCCGAACGTCACGGCTCGACGGTGACCTTGATCGCGCCGCTGCGCTTGTCGGCGGCACACTCGAATGCCTGGCCGATCGCGGCAAGCGGGAACTGGTGTGTCTGCAGGGACGCGAGCTCCCTGCGATAGCGCTCGAGGCGCCCCACCGCGGCCCGGAACTCGGGACCTCGTCGGTCCTGGCCGTAGGTGTTCGACCCGACCAGCTCGATCTCCTTGAGCAGCACGCTCAGCAGGTCGACCGGTCGCGGCTCGGAGAAGACGCCGACGACGACGATGCGGCCGGCGCGTCGCACCGACTGGACTGCTGCCTCCAGCGTATCCGCGGCTCCGCCGACGGTCTCGATCACGACGTCGGGCTCGGCGTCTCGCGCCCAGTCCGCCAGCTCTCCCTCGGCCAGGGGAGTCAGACCCAGCCGCTTGGCCGCCTGGAGCTGGTGGTCGTAGCGCGCCGTGATCGCGACCTCGCGAGCGACGTCGCGCGCCAGGAGACCCGCGAGCAAGCCGATGCTCCCGGCGCCCAGGACCAGGACGCGGCTCTGCGCCTGGACGCGCGCGCGGTGGACCGCACGGACGCCCACGGCCAGCGGCTCGGAGAGCGACGCCAAGCGGGCGGACACGTCGGACGGAACGGCGTGGATCATCCCTTCAGGCACGTCGACCCAGTCCGCCAGGCCGCCCCGGGCGCCGATCCCGAGGATCCGTCCCTCGAGGCACAGGTGCCGCCGGCCGCCGAGGCAGGGGTCGCAGTGCCCGCACCAGAGCAGGGGCTCGACGGCGTAGAGCGTATCCTCGAGCCCGGCCGGACCGTCGAGCAGCGAGCCCGCAATCTCGTGTCCGGGCACGGCTCCCGGACTCCTCGGGACATCGCCCCGATAGAGGTGGAGGTCGGTGCCGCACAGGCCACAGGCCTCGACCCGCAGCCTCACCCAGCCCGCTCGCACGGGGGCCGGATCGCTCTCGGTCACCTCGATTCCGCTCGGGCTCCAGCGGGCCTCACGAAGCCGCCCCTGCATCACGCTCCGCGCGGGGAGGCGGCTCGCCCGGGGACGACCGCCATCAGCTCCGCTCGAGCTCGGAGTCGATGATCGCCTTGAAGGCTTCGAGAGGCTGCGCGCCGGACAGGAAGCGCCCGTTGATGAAGAAGCCGGGAGTCCCTCGCACCTTCAGCTGCGCGGCCTCCTGCTTGTCGCGATCGATCGCAGCCTGGACCTCGGGCGAGGCCATGTCGCGCTCGAAGCGCTTCAGGTCGAGCTCCAGCTCCCGCGCGTAGCGACGATAGGTCTCGACATCCATCGATCCCTGGTTGGCGAAGATCCGATCGTGCATCGGCCAGAACTTGCCCTGGCGGTGCGCCGCCTCGGCCGCCCGATGGGCGTCGGGGGACTTGGGATGGATCGCGAGAGGCAGGTTCTTGAACACGAGCCTCACGTCGTCGCCGTAGATCTCCCGGATCTGCTCGAGGGTCGGACCGACCCTCTTGCAGAAGGGTCACTGGAAGTCCGAGAACTCGACGATCTCGACCTTGGCCGTGAGGGGCCCACGGACGGGAGCGTCGGCCACGTTGACCTTGTAGCGGCGACTCGGGTCGGGACCGGCGGCCCGCCGGGCGGGTGCGGCCGCCCGCGCGCCAGCCGTGCGCAGGGCGGCCGAGGCCCCGGCGACCGCGGCGCGCACCTGCGAGATCTCGTCGGTCGCAGCATCGACCGAGGACTTGACCAGCCAGGCGGCCGCGACGACGGCGACCGCCAGGATTGCCGAGGCCCCCAGGAGGGCCGCCGAAGATCTGTTCGCCATGGATCAGCGCTCCTCCAGCGGCACATAGTGCCGCTTCGTGGGTCCGACATAGATCTGGCGGGGGCGCGAGATCGCCTGACCCGCCGCATGCAGCTCCTTCCAGTGGGCGACCCAGCCGGGCAGCCGGCCCATGGCAAAGAGCGCGGTGAAGATGCTCGAGGGAATCCCGATCGCCTTGAAGATGACCCCGGAGTAGAAGTCCACGTTCGGATAGAGCTTGCGCTCGATGAAGTAGTCGTCCTCGAGGGCGATCTTCTCGAGGTCCATCGCGATCTCGAGCAGCTTGCTCGTCACGCCGAGTCGTTCCAGCACCTGCTGGGCCGAGTGCTTGATGATCTTTGCACGCGGGTCGAAGTTCTTGTAGACCCGATGGCCGAAGCCCATCAGCCGCGACGTGTCGCGGCGATCCTTGGCCCGATCGACGAACTGGCGGGCCGTCAGGCCCTCGGAGGCGATCGCATCGAGCATGCGGATCACGTTCATGTTGGCTCCGCCGTGCCGCGGACCCCAGAGCGCCGAGATTCCCGCAGAGATCGAGGCGAAGAGGTTGGCGTGGGAGCTTCCGACGAGGCGCACGGTGCTGGTCGAGCAGTTCTGCTCGTGCTCCGCGTGCAGGATCAGCAGGGTCTGAAGCGCGCGCGCCACGACGGGATCCGGCTCGTACTCCTCGCAGGGGGTCGCGAACATCATCGAGAGAAAGTTCTCGACATAGCCGAGATGGTTGTCGGGATAGATCAGCGGCTGGCCGAGCGAGTACTTGTGCGAGTACGCGGCGATCGTCGGAAACTTGGCAATCAGCCGGTCGACCGAGATGTCGATCTGCCGCGGGTCCTCGACGTCGAGCTCATCCGGATAGAACGTCGAGAGCGCCGCCACGACCGCCGCACACACGGCCATCGGGTGTGCGCTCTTGGGAAACGCGCTGTAGAGGCGCTTCAGGTCCTCGTGCAGCATCGTGTGGTAGGTGATCGTGTGGACCCAATCCTCGTACTCCTGGAGCGTGGGCATGTGACCCTTCACGAGCAAGAAGGCGATCTCCAGGAAGGTCGCCTGCGCCAGCTCCTCGATCGGGTAGCCGCGGTAGCGCAGGATCCCCTTCTCGCCGTCGATGAAGCAGATCTCGCTCGTGGTGGCACCGGTATTCTTGAAGGCGGGATCGAGGGTGATCGCACCGGACTCGGCGCGCAGGTTGGAGATGTCGACCCCTACCTCGTTCTCCGTCCCGCGAACCAGTGGGAGCTCATAGGTCTTTCCTTCGATCTCCAGGTGGGCAAACTCGCTCATGGGGCTCCTCGCTCCTGTCTCGATGATCTCCGCTCCACAGTAGCCTCGCTCGCAGGATCGAGCAGGTCCACCGGGATCGGGACGACCTGCGCCCGCAGGATCTCTCCGAGGGCCTTCGCCTGGGGATCCTCCCGGGTGGACGAGGCGACGCCCTCCCCGAGCAGCCCCACGACCACGAAGTTCACGGCCCACAGGTTGGCGAGCTCGAAGCGCTCGACCGGCAGCTCGCGAGCTTCTGGAATCAGCTCCCGGAATCGCGGCACGTCGAGGAACCGGCGCAGCCACGCGAAGGCCGGGGCCGATCGCGCCCAGAGCCCGACATTGGCGTTGCCGCCCTTGTCTCCGGAGCGGGCCCCTACCACCCGGCCCAACGCCTCCATCCGGGGGGGGCGGGGGGGAGTGTCGGGAGCGGGCGCGGGCCTCCCGGGCCCGGCAGGGACCACAGGCCCGAGGGGGCGCGTCGCGGGCGGCGGGGCGATCGGGACCCGCTCGCCCTTCACGACGACGGCGTGCTCCACGACCGCGTTGGGGACGAGTGTCGGCCAGAAGACCGCATAGCTGGACGCCGACGAGGGGGGCGTGCTCACGAAGCCGGGATAGCTGGCCAGCGTCATCGCCACGGCCTCGTTGCTGAAGGCTCGTCCCACCTTGTCGGGGTCGGGATCCTTGACCGTCACCTTGAGACGCGAGAGGCCAGACTCCGCCGACGGCGCGCGATCCGCCGCCCCGGGGAGCAGCCGCACGTCGACCTCGGCAAAGCGCTCGCGTCCCCCCAGGCGCTCGCAGAGGGTCCGCTCTGCGAGCCGGGCCTTGGCCTCGACGTCGAGCCCGGCCAGGAGGAACGTGACGCTGTTGCGGTACCCGCCGAGGTAGTTGATGCACACCTTGGTGTCCGGGGGTGGGGGCTCGCCCACCACGGCCGAGATGCGCACGCGGTCGGGGCCCTGGGACTCGAGCCGGATGCTGTCGAAGCGGGCGGTCACGTCCGGGTTCGGGTAGCGAGGTCCCGAGATCTCGTAGAGCAGCTGGGCCGTGACCGTCCCGAGAGAGACCTGGCCGCCGGTCCCGGGGTGCTTGGTGATCACCGAGCTGCCGTCGCCCGCCAGCTCGGCGATCGGGAAGCCCGGCGCCTCGAGACCTGGAATCTCCTGAAAGAACGCGTAGTTCCCACCGGTGCACTGGGTCCCGCACTCGATCACGTGGCCCGCCACCACGGCCCCCGCAAGCGCGTCCCAGTCGC
>JBHHYV010000093.1:0-14977 GCA_046757685.1 Myxococcota bacterium | reverse complement strand
GATCTCCCCGATGGACGATGCAGCGGGGCTCGACCTCTGCTTCCTCGAGTTGTCCGGGAGCCCGGAGGGCGAGCCGGAGCTGGAGCCGGCCCCTCGGCTGCTGCGTCCTCCCATCGCCATCGTGATCGAGCCCGACCTCTGACGACGCCTCGGAGAGCAAGGGGCGACCACGGGCTGCTGCAGCCCGCGTGAGCCGTTGCCGGGAGGACCGTCCATGCGCTTCGATCCCATTCGAACCGATCTCCTGATCGTCGGAAGTGGCTTCGCGGGCCTGTGGGCGGCGATCGCCGCACGAGAGGCCGGAGTCGACCGGGTGGCGATCGTCGACAAGGCCTCGATCGCCATGTCGAGCCAGTCACGCATGTGCGCGGGAGCCACCATCTACTGCCTCCCCGAGGATGACCCCGCGCTCTAGCTGCGCGACATCGTGGAGGCGAACCACTTCCTGTCACGCCAGCCGCTGGTGTCGGAGATTCTCGAGAGCTCGTACTCCAGGCTGAGAAAGCTCGAGGCCTGGGGCGTGACCTATCCGAAGCTGGGAGAAGGCTATCTGCGGCTCCCCTCGCGTGGCTTCGAGCACGTGAAGATGATGGTGATGCCGCGCTTCGGCGACCGCGTGGGAGGCGCCGCGGTCGTCGACGCACTGCGGCGACAGGCCCTCCGGGGAGTCCGGCGCTTCCCTCGGGTGCTCATCACGGATCTACTCCAGAGCCACGGTCGGATCGCCGGAGCCTTCGGTCTGGATCGCACCCGCGCCGAGCCCGTCGTCTTTTCCGCCCGAGCCGTCCTGCTGGCCACGGCCGACTGCAGCTTCCGAGGCCACTATGTGTGCACCGACAGCACGACGGGAGACGGGTACCGGCTCGCGTACGACCAGGGTGTGCGCCTGTCCAACATGGAGTTCCTCTCGACCCACACGGGATCGCCCCACTTCGGCTTCGAGGGGACGGGCGTTGCGCTCCGCTGGGGAGGTCGGCTGCTCGATGCTCGCGGCGAGGAGTTCATGGCGCGCTACCAGCCGAGGGGCGCGGAGCCCCACCGGGATCCCCGAGCATGATCGACTCCATCGACGACGAGAAGTGCTCGGGCTGCAACATCTGCTTCCAGATCTGCCCGTGCGACGTCTTCCGCCCGATCGAAGGCGAGCGCCTCGTCCGGATCGTCTACCGCGAGGACTGCCAGACCTGCTTCGCGTGCGAGATCGACTGTCCGGAGGGCGCCATCCACGTGGACCCGCTACGCAAAGCCCGCGTCCAGCCCTGGTGAGCCCTCGGGCGCTTCGACACGGGGGACCTCCGAGCCCATCCTTCCGGACCCATCCGCTCTCTCGTCTGGGTGAGCCGCCCGCGGATCCGGCCTATCCTGGGGAGGCAGCTTCGCCTCTCCAGCTGGAGCGTTCCCGGGATCGCGGGATAGGAGTGGAAGTCATGACCCCATTCGCCTTCCTCCGGATTCGATCCGAGCAGAGATCCTTCCGATCGGCCTACGCACGGCTTTCCGCGCGCGACTTCGCGATTCTGGCTCCGGCATCGCTCTGGGGCGCATTCTTCGGGCTCTTTGGCATCGGATCGAACGAGATGATCCTCGTGAGCCACGGCGAGCGCGATGCGCTCGACACGAGCATCGAAGCCCTCTCGGCAGCGAAGGGGATCGAGATCACCGATGCCCTGATCCTCGACGCGACGGTTCGGCCCACGCGCGCCGACCCCGTGACGCGGGAGGGGCTCTACGTGCTCCGGTTCTTCGACGTCGAGCACCGGCAGGTCGAGGAGATCGTTGCACTCTCGAAGGCAGCCTGGGACCGCTTCGAGGAGACCGACGCCTACCGCGCGGAGCCGCTGGCGCTCTTCTGCCAGCACGACCGTACCGAGGAGACTGGCAGGATGCTGCTCGTGACCTGGTACGACGGACTCGGCTCGTGGCAGACGTCGCGCCGGCCCGCCCCCCAGGCCACGGAGCTCTTTCGGCGACGGCACGCGTTGACCCTGGGCACGGTCGCCTATGCCACTCGCCTGATCCCCGGCTGACGTCGTCCCGCGGCCGGCTTCCCCTGAGACTCGCGGTCGCAGCTCTCGCGTCCGCCGGGATGGGTGGATCACGAGGGCCGATCCCGGTCTTCCCCTCCCTCCGCTACGGTCCGACGAAGGCCTGACACAGGTTGGCGATCCCCGGGGGCAGCCCCCCCCAGGGCTCGCGCCAGGATCACCCGGTCCGTGACGTTCACGATGCCGTCGCCGGAGTTGTCTCCACACTGACACGCGTCGCCGATCCCGTCGGCCACCGAGGTGCCCACCCCTCCGTGGTCGTCCTGACCCGGATTCGGAGACACGCGACAGTTGTCATCGCAGCCCAGGCTCGCGCCCGTCCCGCACGGCAGGTCGCCAGACGTCCCCGAGAGGTCGCCGTCGTCTGCCACCCCGTCGCTATCGGTGTCGACCGCGGGATAGAGCGCCTCGAGACCGCCGCGGTCGTCGTTCTGGATCACCCCGAAGAACAGGGCGGGGCACTTCGACGGCAGCACTCCACAGGGCCGGTTCGACATGATCGCCTGGTCGTTGCGGTTGGGCGAGGGGGCGAGGGTCGAGAAGGGGTCGAGCGGATCGAGGTTCATCGCGTTCAGCGGATCGAGATCGTCGTCGAAGTTCACCTGCAACGGCGGGATGTTTCCGTTGGGATGCCCCAGGCCGATCTGGTGCCCCGCCTCGTGCATCACGAGCCGCTGGAGGGCCTGGAGCTTCTCGGTCTGCGTCATGCCCAGCAGCGCGGCAAGGCTGTTCGTGTTGTCGATGTTGATGAAGAGATCGCCGCCGAGAATCACGAACCCCGGCCCCGACTGACCGTTGGTGAGCGCGCGGGAGGCCACGTTCGCCTCACTGACCAGCGTGAATCCGAAGAGCTGGGAGGTCGGCCAGACCGGATCGCTGTTCGGCACGGCAAACACGTCGATCTCCCGGCCCGCACCGCTGCCCCGCACGGTGCCCGGGTCCTCGAAGGTGATGTCGAACCGGAGGAAGGGCGTCTCCCAGGCGGCAAAGGCACTGGCGACCGCCTGCTGGATCAGGGCCACCCCGTTCGCATCCGCCGCGCCGAGGTCCGTGGCGAAGCCCACCTCGACGCCGACCTGGATCCCGTCCGCCATCGGCCCGAACGCGTCCCAGCGTGACGCGAGCTCCAGCGTCGCCGGGACGTCCACGCCCCCGAGCCCATCGCCGACGATTCGCTCGTCGAGAAGCGCAAAGGCACCCCCGCGCCCCGGCGCGGCGGCTGCCAGCGCGACGATCAGCGCCAACGCGAGCCGAGAGGACCGCGTACACGGGTGCAGCACCACCCTCATCGTCCTCCAGCCGCACGGCGGAGGCAACCGGTTTCTGACTCCTCCCCGAGCTTCCCGCCCCGATTCCCTATGACCGCCGTCATAGCCGCGCTCTGGGCTTCCCAGCAGGATGCGTATCGGACGAAGGGGGTCGCCTGGACGGCCGCAGAGGCGAGGGGCGGGGACCCTGCCGGCTCGGTGGGTGCGTTTGCCAGGGGCACTCCGACGGGCGCGGCCTCTCGCGGAAGGAAGCCTCCGCCCCCCGCTCGGCCCCCAGGCCCGCAGGACAGGGAACGGAGGAAGCCGCGTGTCGCAGGATCGGTACGACGCCATCGTGATCGGGAGCGGCCCCGGGGGAAGCTCGAGCGCGGCCCTGCTGCAGAAGCGGGGAGCTCGGACCCTGCTCGTGGAGAAGAACCACCTGCTCGGCGGCAAGATGGCCAGCATCGAGAGGGACGGCTATGCGTACGACCTCTTTCCCCACGGCCAGGTGCCGATGCGCCAGCCTGCGTTCGAGCAGCTCTTTCGGGAGCTCGGAGTCGAGAAAGAGTTCCGCCCCGCACTCGCGCCCGACGACCCGCGCGACATCATCAAGCTCTGCTATCGCCGCCGCGACTGGAAGGAGCCCCGGATCGTCTCCCAGGGGCAGGCCATGGCGGACCCCACGCCCTTCTTCGCGCTGTGGGACCTCGGCCCCGAGGATCAGAAGAAGGCCGTCGACTTCATGGCGGGTCTCGTCGCCCTTCCCGAGAACGAGCTCGACGCGCTGGACGATGTCAGCATGCACGAATACCTGCGGCGATTCGACATCCCCTACGAGGTCTACAGCTACATGGCGTTCCAGGCGAATGCCTCGCTCGCCGAGCCGATCGACCTCGTAGCCGCCTCGGAGCAGATCCGGATCCTGAAGCAGATCATGCTCCAAGGCGGCGGCGGTCAGTACAAGGGCGGCTTCGGCTCGCTGACGCGGGTCATCCTTCGCCAGTTCGAGCGAAGCGGGGGAACCCTCCTGAACAACACGAGGGCCGAGAAGATCCTGGTCGAAGACGGGGCCGTGGCGGGGGTCGTGACGCCCCGCGGGACCTTTCGCGCCCCTGCGGTCGTGAGCAGCGCCGGAATCCAGCCCACGGTCCTCAAGCTCGTAGGCGCGGAGCACTTCGAGGGGAGCTACGTCCGCTCCATCGAGGGACTCGTACCGGGCTGGGGATTCACGAGCATTCGCTACTTCCTGAACCGACCGGTGATGGACGTGGCGATGTACGTGGCCTACTCGGACGACAGCTGGTGGAACCTGGAGCGCTTCCGCGCGGTGAGGGCGGGCCGGATCCCCGACGAGGTCATTCTCTTCATGTGCAACCACTCGTTCTATGACGAGAACGCGGCACCCCCCGGAAAGCAGGTCCTGGTCTCGGGCACCGTGTGCTCGCCCGACCCCGAGGCGCCGGAGATCGCCGGCCTATGGCGAAAGATGGACGAGCAGCTGCAGCGATGCTTCCCGGAGATCTGGGAGGCGGCGGAGCACACGGAGTACGCCGGGCCCCGAGAGGTCAGCCAGCTCACGCGCGACAGCGTGCTGGGCCACGGGGGAGAGTGCGTCGGGATCGGGCAGGTCGTCGGCCAGTGCGGAAAGCACAAGCCGAAGTCCGAGACGCCGATTCCCGGCCTCTACATTGCCGGCGCCGATGCGGGCGCGGCCGGCATGGGAACCCACCAGGCCTGCGAGTCGGGAATGAGGGTGGCCCAGCAGGTCGGCGAGTTCCTCGACAAGCGGCGCAAAGCCCTGTAAGCAGCGACAGGCGGGCTACCCTCTCGTGCGGGAGGCGCCCCAGACGCCGCCGATGAGGAGAGGGCATGGAGCTGCGAGCGATCGCGGACGAGGTCTGGGCCTGCCTGCAGGAGGATCGGGGACTCGGCTTCAGCAACTCGGGCCTGGTGCGCTGCGGCGGCGGCCTCGTGGTCGATACCTTCTGGGATCTCCCGCACACCCGGGAGATGATCGACCACTACGCGAGCGTATGGTCGGCGCCGCCGCGCCGCGTCGTCAACACGCACGAGAACGGCGATCACTGCTGGGGAAACCAGCTCTTTCCCGAGGCGGAGATCCTGGCCAGCCGCGCCTGTGCCGAGGGCTTCGGCAAGACCGAGTCTCCGCTCGCCATGCAGGCCCTGCGCGCGCAGGCGCACAGCTCCGACGCCGCCCTCGCCGCACTGGCGCGCTCCCTCTCGGAGTGGGACTTCGAGGGGATCGAGCTGCGCCCACCCACCCTCCCCTTCGACGATCGTCTGGAGCTCGATCTCGGGCGCATCGCGGCGCATCTGATCCACGTCGGGCCGGCTCATACGCCCGGTGACGTGATCGTGCACCTGCCGGAGTCGGGCGTGCTCTTCGCGGGCGACGTGCTCTTCCGGCTCTGCACGCCGATCGGCTGGGCAGGCAGCTACGACGCCTGGCTGGCGGCGCTCGATCGCATCGTCGCGCTCGACCCGGAGGTGATCGTGCCGGGGCACGGACCTCTCTGCGGCGTGGAGGGTCCCCTCGAGATGAAGGCCTACCTGGAGTACGTGCGGAGCGAGTCCAGGGCGGCCTTCGCGGCGGGCCTCCCCGCGCTCGAGGCGGCCCGGCGGATGGACCTCGGTCCCTACGCGGACTGGACGGAGCCGCAGCGTCTCATCTTCAACGTCGAGCGCGCCTATCGCGAGCTGCGGGGGGAGCCCTGGGACAGCCCGATCGACGCGATGGCGCTCTTCCGCTCGATGCACGCGCTTCACCAGCACATGCGCTCGCCCGCTGAATCCGCGGACGAAGGCCGCGAGTGATCGGCGGGGAGGAGGCCGGACCCATGGACTGCCTCCCCCTGTGGGGATGACGAGATGTGGCTGCGGCTGAGACAGGTCTGCCTGGTCGCCCGTGAGCTCGAGCCCGTGGTCGATCAGCTCGAGGCGGTGCTCGGTCTCGCCGTCGCGTACCGGGACCCGGGTGTCGCGCACTTCGGGCTCGAGAACGCGCTCCTGCCCGTCGGGAACCAGCTTCTCGAGGTGGTGGCTCCGATCCAGCAGCACACCGCCGCCGGACGCTACCTGGACAGGCGCGGCGGAGAGGGCGGCTACATGGTCATCACGCAGTGTGACGACCACGCACCCCGACGAAGGCGCGTCGCAGAGCTGGGCATCCGGATCGCCCACCAGTTCGAGCGGGAGGGCTTTCAGAACCTGCAGCTCCACCCGAAGGACACCGGCGGCTCCTTCTTCGAGATCGACTGCCAGACCGACGGCCTGGAGCCCGACGGGCCGTGGGCGCCGGCCGGGCCCGACTGGCAGGCCGCGCGGCGGACCGAGGTCGTCCGCGCCATCCGTGCCGTGGAGATCCAGAGCCCCGAGCCGCTGCGCACGGCCGGGCGCTGGAGCGAGATCGCCGAGATCCCGCTCGAAAGAGACGGCCGGGGCTGCGTCGCCCTGCCACTCGAGAACGCGAGCGTGCGCTTCGTCGCGCCGCCGGACGGCCGGCCGGAGGGCCTCGGCGGGATCGACCTCGAAGCGGTCGATCGCGATCGCGCACGGGCCGCAGCGGCCCGCCGGGCCCTGCGATCGAAGGACGGCGGGATCGTGATCTGCGGCACGCGCTTCCGCCTGGTCACCTAGCCGCGTCCCAGGGGTTCGCGCGGGGGCGCCCTCAGCCCATCGGTCCCGCGTACACCTCTACGAAGCGCAGCAGCGCATCGGGGGGAGTGGCCAGGTTGGCCTCCCGGCTGGTGCGAACGCAGATCACCGCAGGGCCAGGCGCGCTCTTCGCCCTCTCGAGCGCCGGCTCGAGATCGTCGAGCTTCTCGACGTAGGCGCCCGCGCAGCCGAGCCCCTGGGCGACGAGGTCCCAGCGCACCTCGCCCATCTCGGTGCCGAAGGTCCGGCCGTAGACCATCCGCTCGTTGGGCTCCTCCATCGACCACGCTCCCTCGGCAAAGACGACCGTCGTCACCGCCAGCCCCTCCCGCGCCGCGGACTGCATCTCCATGAAGTTGAAGCCGGCGGCGCCATCGCCCGTCACACAGACCACGTCGCGCTCGGGGTTCGCGAGCTTCGCGCCGATCGCCGAAGGGATCCCCGTCCCCAGCATTCCGAGCTCGAGGATGTTGAGGTAGGAGCGCGGCCGGGTCGGCGGCAGGTGCCAGTGAGCCCAGAGCGAGGTATTGCCTCCGTCGGCCGTGTAGATGGCGTCGCGCCCGAAGACCCGCCCGACCGCGGCCATCGCGCGAGCCGGATGAATGCCCTCGCCGGACCAGCTCTCCACCACCGCGTCCGCCTGCGCCCGCCAGGCCGCGTCGGCCTCGCGGCAGCGGCCGAGATGCGCGCCGTCGGCCCGGCGCAGGCCGCGCTTCTCGAGCACGCGCAAGAGGCCCGCGAGGGTGTCTGCAGCGTCGGCCACGATGGCCAGCTCGAGCGGGCGGGTGATCCCGATGTTGCGCTCGTCGATGTCGATCTGGATCAGCTTCTGGCTCGACGGATCGCCCCAGTACTTGTCATAGGGAAGATCCAGGTTACCCAGGCGCGAGCCCACGATCAGCACCACGTCCGCCTCGCGCCGCGCCGTGTCGCCCCCGCTCCCGTAGCCGTAGACGTAGTTCGGATGATCGCCCGGCACGACGGCGCGACCCGACATCGTGGGGATCACCGGCGCCCCCAGGCGCTCCACCAGCTGCAGCAGCACCGGGGCCGCACCGGCGCGGTCGACTCCCGAGCCCGCCACCACCACCGGTCTCTCCGCCCCCGCGAGGAGCTCGGCGGCTTGCTCGAGCTGGCTCTCGGAGGCCTGGCGTGCGAGGGAGCGATAGCGCGGAGGGGCCAGGATCTCGATGCCTGCATCTTCGCGCTCCTCGGAGAGGACGGGTCCGGGGACCTCGAGCTGGACCGGGCCGGGTCGACCCGACCACATCTCGCGGAAGGCCATGCGCGTCACCTCGGCGATCCGATCCCACGCGAAGACCGGTCCGCCCCACTTGACGTGGGGTGCGAAGGCGTCGAGCTGATCCTGGCCCTGAAAGGTCGACGGGGGCGAGGGGTAGACGACGCCGAGCCGGTGCTGGGCCGTGACGGCGACCAGCGGCACACCTTCGTGTCGAGCCGTGATGACGCCGGGCAGCAGGTTGGCGGAGCCCGGACCCGGGTTGCCGAGCACTGCGGCCACCTGTCCACAGGTCTTGTAGACGCCTTCCGCCATGTGGGCCGCGGCCGCCTCGTGCCGGATCGGCACGAAGCGGATGCCGTTGCCTTCGAGCGCCGCCAGCAGGGGATCGAGCTCGGGGCAGGGAAGCCCGAACGCAAAGTGCACTCCCTCGGTCGCAAGGCAGCGTGCCAGTAGCTCTCCGCCGCTGAGCTTGGCCATGTCTCGTCTCTCCTCGGGTCCAGAACGGGACGGATCTCGACGGGTCGGCCGTGGTCCGACGGCTCCGTCCCTCGCGGACCCTCGGCCAGCATCTCACCGATGGAGGTCGGATGCAAAATGTGGGGAGAGCGTCTGGGATGGCTTCGCTCAGGGCTCGTCGGGCTTCTGTCCCGCCCGCTCGCGCCGGACGCCGCGAAGCGCCAGATCGACCCCCGCGAGGCGCCGCTCCTTCGGCGCTGGGCGAGGGTGCCCTCCGAGGCGGGACGCGACCAGGAAGTCGGCGAAGGCAGCTTCCATGGCGGCGCGGAAGCCGGCGAGATCCTGCAGCTTGTTCACCGCGACCTTGGCCATGCGCAGGTTGGCGTAGCCGCTCTCCGCCACGCGGCGCGCCCAGGCGAGCGTCTTCGCCTCGAGCTCCGCGGCGGGGTAGACGCGGTTCACGAAGCCGAGCGCCCGTGCCTCTTCGGCGTCGATGAAGCGGCTCTCGAAGAGCAGCTCCTTGGCCTTGCGGAAGCCCACGTCGAAGGGGACCGAGAAGTACTCGACCTGGCCGGCCAGGAAGCGGGCGTCGGGAGACGCGAAGATCACGTCCATCGCCGCCGCGATCATCCAGCCTCCATAGATGCAGTAGCCGCGCACCATCGCGATCGTGGGCTTGGGCAGGTCGCGCCACTTGAGGGTAAGGTCGAGGTTGTAGTGGCGGAAGGCGTCATACTCTTCGATGCCGACGCGCGGGATGCCCCGTCTTCGCATGTCCTCGATCTGCTCGGGCGTTCCCAGGTCGTGCCCCGCCGAGAAGTGATCGCCCTCACCCTGGACGACCACGACGCGCACCGTGCGGTCGGCCTGCGCACGGTCGAGCGCAGCGTCCAGCTCGTCGAGCAATCGCCAGCTCTGCGCGTTGCGGTAGCGGGGCCGATCCAGGGTGACTCGCGCGATCGGACCCACGACCTCGTAGCCGACACTCGCAGCGTCCATGGTGACCCTCCCCTTCCCTGCCGAACGAAGCCTCGCGGCCCGTCTCTACGATACCGGAGCCGAGGTCGGCCGGGCGCGGACTCCGTCGACGCCGTGCCCGGCACCTCCGACCTATCCCTCCGAGTGCTCGGAGGCGGTGAGGCCCGCCTCCGCCAGGATCTCGGCGCCGTGCTCGCCGAGCTTGGGAGCCCGGCGATAGAGGGTCGCGGGCGTGCGCGTGAGCTTGATGGCGGGCCCGGCGAGCGCGATCGGCGGGTTGGCACCGGGCTGCGCGACCTCCACCAGCATGCCGCGTGCGCGCACGTGCGGGTCGGCGAAGATGTCCGCCGCGCTCTGCACCGGTCCGAGGGGGATGCGCCCGCCCAGCTGCTCGATCACCTGGCGGGTGGTCTGACGGGTCGTCCAGGACGAGATCGCTCGGTTCACGAAGGGGCGGTTCGCTAGCCGTCGTGGGATGTCGCTCGATCGCTCATCGCGGGCGAGATCGGGACGCCCGATGGCCTCGCACAGGGTCTCCCATTGCCTCGGAGTGAGCGCGGCGATCGCCACGGTGCCATCCCGGGTCGCGTACAGCTCGTAGGGGCTGAACCAGGGGTGGGCCTCTCCGCGGGGCCCCTCCACTCGACCTTCCATCGCGTACGTGTAGATGAGGTTCTCGCACAGGCTCAGGACCGCGTCGTAGAGAGCCACGTCCAGGAACTGGCCTTCGCCCGAGCGGCGGGCCTCGTGCAGCGCGCTGGCGATCCCCAGCGCCGCCAGGGCTCCCGGAAAGAGGTCGCCGAGCGGCGCGGCGTGCCCCTCGACCAGCTGCGCGGGACGCCGCAGAACGACATTCTCAAGGAGTTCGTTGCACGGGGCACCTACATCTACCCGCCGCGCCCGTCGATGCGACTTTTCCGCGACAGCCTGGTCTTCTGCCGCCAGCGGCTGCCGAAGCTCAATGTCACGAGCATCGGTGGCTACCACATCCGCGAGGCCGGAGCGACGCGAACACAGGATCTCGCCTTCTCGCTCGCGAATGGCATCGCCTACCTGCAGGCGGGCGTGGATGCGGGACTCGAGGTCGACGACTTCGCCCCCTGGTTCACCTTCAATGCGTTCGGCGGGAGCATGGAGTTCTACCAGGAGATCGCGTTCCAGCGAGCGGCCCGCCGGATGTGGGCTCGGCTGCTGCGCGAGCGTTTCGGGGCCCGGAATCCGCGCAGCATGATGATCCGACAGCCGATCACGGTTCACATCGGCCCGAGCAGCACCACGCTGCAGCGGCCGCTCAACAACCTGACGCGGACCGTCGTGGGGGCGCTCGCCGCCGGCATGTCGGGATCCGCGCCCGGCGCCTTTCCCCCCTTCGACGAGCCGCTGGGCCTCGGACACAGCTCCGAGGCGCTCCAGCTCCAGGCCGACGTCAGCCGGATCCTGCTCTACGAGGCGCGCGTCGGCGACGTGAGCGATCCCTGGGCGGGCTCCTACTTCATGGAGTCGCTGACCGACCGGATCGAGGAGCAAGCGGACTCCGAGCTCGACAAGATCGAGGGGATGGGCGGTGCGGTCGCCGCGATCGAGAGTGGCTACATGCAGCGTTCAGTGGCGCGCAGTGCCTACGAGCGGCAGAAGCGCATCGATCGGCGCGAGGACTTCGTCGTTGGCGTCAACTGCTTCACGGCCGAGAGTGAGCTCGAGGTAACGGTCGAGCGGCGGGTCGAAGAACTCTACGATCCCGAGCGGCTGCGCAGCGCCGAGGAACGCCAGCGTGCGTGTCTGGCGGAGCGCAAGCGGGGACGTCACGGACGCGATCTCGCCCGCTCGCTCCAGCGCCTCGAGCGCGACGCGAAGGACGAAGGAATCAACCTGATGCCCGACGTGATCGACTGCGTCCGCAGCGAGGCCACACTGCAGGAGATCTGCGATGTCCTGCGCGGCATCTTCGGCGAAGCCGAGCCGGCGAAGATCTGACGGTGCGCGTGGACACCAGACCCCGTGAGGCGACGTGGAGCGACCTCGTGGGGGGCGCGCTGCAGGGCGAGACGCGTGCGCTGGCGCGCCTGATCACCCGGATCGAGAACCGGGAGCCGGGCTGGCGCGACGCGATGAAGAGCGTGTGTCCGCACGTCTCGGGCTCCCCGGTGATCGGGTTCACGGGGGCACCGGGCGCCGGGAAGAGCTCCCTCGCCACGCACGTCGCCACGGCGCTGGTGGAGCGCGGCCACCGGCTGGGAATCATCGCCGTCGACCCGACGAGCCCCTTCTCGGGGGGCTCGCTCCTCGGCGATCGCCTGCGCATGCGCGACGTCGCCACCCGCTCCGGGGTCTTCATCCGCTCGATGGCGACGCGAGGGATGCTGGGCGGCCTGTCTCCGTCGTCCCGCGACGTCGCGCGCGTCCTCGACGCCGCGGGGTTCGACCGGGTCCTGATCGAGACGGTGGGCGTGGGTCAGGACGAGATCGAGGTCGTGCGGGCCGCGGACTGGGTCGTGCTCATCTGCGCACCCGGGCAGGGGGACGGAGTCCAGGCGCTCAAGGCGGGAGTCATGGAGATCGCCGACCTCTTCGTCGTCAACAAGGCCGACCGCGACGGAGCCGACGAGCTCGTCGCCGACATCGAAGCGCTCCTCGCGCTCGCCAGGAACGGGAGTCGCGAGCCGCCGCCCGTGCTCCGGACCTGCGCGCTCGACGGCCGCGGCACCGATGCGCTGGTGCGAGCGTTGCTCGAGCGTCTCGCGCGCCCGGACCCTTCCGATCGGCGCGTCGAGCTCCGCGTTCGCGGCGAGATCCTGGCACGGGTCGAGGGCGATCTTCTCTGGCGGCTCCGTCTGGCGGCTCCGAGAGGGAAGGCGAGGCGCCGAGCGGATCGACCGCGCGGTACGCCGCGTGTGCGCGGGCAGCAGCGATCCCTACTCCGCGGCCGAGTCGATCGTCGCCGAGCTCGGGGCGCTGGACTGAGGCGCGAGAGGATCCTCGATGGGTGACGGGAGCGGCTTGCGGAGCGAGATCCGGGACGGAGTCGGCACCCTCACGTTCGACCGGCCGAAGCACCGCAACGCGCTCTCGCCCCGCATGCTCCAGGAGCTTCACGAGACCCTCCGGGACTGGGCGGACCGGGACGCGGTGCGCGTGGTCATCCTCCGGGGTGCGGGCGACACGGCCTTCTCGTCGGGATTCGACATCGCCGCGATCCCGACCGGGTCGGGCGCGGAGGGCCAGCGCCGCCGCTCAGAGACCCCCCCGCTCGCGCTCGCGTGGACCCGCGTCAAGCAGTTCCCGTACCCGACGCTTGCGATGGTCAACGGCTACTGCTTCGGTGCCGCCCTCCACCTGGCACTCTGCTGCGACCTGCGAGTCGGAGCCGACGACATCGCCGTCGGCATGCCCGCCGCGCGGCTCGGCATCGTCTACCCGCCGGACGGCATCGCGCAGTTCGTGGCAGTCCTGGGCGTGGCGCGCGCGCGCGAGGTCTTTCTGACGGGGCGGACCTACCGCGGTACAGAGGTGGGAGCGATGCGCCTGGTCGATCGGCAGGTCCCGCGCGCCGAGCTCGAGCCGACGGTCCGGGGGCTGGCTCGAGAGATCTCGGCGAACGCGCCGCTCGCGCTCCGCGGGCTCAAGCGGATCCTGAACCGGATCGAGGCGGCGGCTCCACTCGGCCAGGAGGCCCTGCGCGAGGCGGAAGCGCTGGTGGCGGAGGCGCTCGCGAGCGACGACGCAAGACGGGCACAGCGGGCGTTCCTCGAGAGGCGGGGATCGCGCACCTCGCGTACATAGTGCTCCGTGCCAGGAGCTCGCGCGCGTTCTCGGAGTGCGCTGCGTCCCCTCTGGCAGCATCGGGCTCTCCCGACGAGGCGACCGGTTCACCTGGACCCCGCCCGTGGCGGGCGGCGCGCCTCGACCAGACTCCAGGGATGGAGAGCTGAACCCGGTGCGTAGGGACATTGCCCACACGGGAGGCTCACCTGGGATGCAGATTCACGGACGCGAGAGCGTGTCGCTGAACGGCCGCTGGCGCGCGATCATCGACCCCTACGAGACGGGCTCCCTCCTGTTCGGCCAGCCGACCCAGCAGGGCTTCTTCCGCAACCACGTGGCGCGGGAGCCGCACGAGCGAGTCGAGTACGACTTCGACCGCTCGCAGCTCCTGCACGTGCCCGGAGACTGGAACACCCAGGACGAGCGGCTCTTCTTCTACGAGGGCAGCGTCTGGTACAAGCGCGACCTCGATGCGCCCCCACCCGCGCCCGGAATGCGCCGCTTCGTCTACTTTGGCGCGGCGAACTACGAAGCGCGCGCGTGGCTGAACGGCGAGCCTCTCGGCGTGCACGAGGGCGGCTTTACGCCGTTCTGGTTCGAGATCGGCGATCGCGTGAAGGGCGAGCGCGACTTCCTGGTGCTCAAGGTCGACAACCGCCGCCGCCGCGATGCGGTCCCCGCCCTGGATACCGACTGGTGGAACTATGGAGGGCTCACACGCGACGTCTGCATGGTCGACGTCCCGTCCACGTACGTGCGCGACTGGTTCCTTCAGCTCGACAGCGGATCGTGCCGGCGGGTCGCCGGCTGGGTACAGCTCGACGGAGCGGCGCCCCTGCCCGAGGTCGAGGTGCGGGTGCCGGAGCTGGGCCTCTGCGTGCGGAGTCGCCCCGACGCGCGGGGGCGTGCCGAGATCACCTTCGAGGCCGATCTCGAGCTATGGGCTCCGGCGCGGCCGCGCCGCTACGCGGTCGAGATCGAGGCGGGTGCGGACCGCGTCACGGATCGAATCGGCTTTCGCACGCTCGAGGTGCGCGGAGACGAGATCCTGCTGAACGGCGAGCCGATCTTCCTGCGGGGGATCAGCATCCACGCCGAGGCTCCCCTTCGCGGCGGGCGGGCTTGCGGCGACACCGACGCCCGTACGCTCCTGGGATGGGCGCGAGATCTCGGCTGCAACCTGGTTCGGCTCGCACACTACCCCCACGACGAGGCGATGGTGCGTGCAGCCGACGAGATGGGGCTGCTGTGCTGGTGCGAGATCCCCGTCTACTGGGCGATCGACTGGCGCAACCCGGAGACGCTCGAGTGCGCGCGTGTCCAGCTCGCAGAGATGATCGGCCGCGATCACAATCGCGCCTCGGTGGCGCTCTGATCGATCGCGAACGAGACCCCCAACGACCCCGCGCGGCTCACGAACCTGTCCGACCTGGCCCGGCACGCGCGCACGCTCGACCCGACGCGACTCGTCACGGCTGCGCTCTTCACGAGCTCTCTGCCCGGCAAGCGTCTGCGCCTCGACGACCCCCTCGGCGAGCATCTCGATGTGATCGGCTGCAACGAGTACC
>JBHHYV010000092.1:0-14993 GCA_046757685.1 Myxococcota bacterium | reverse complement strand
CCCGCCAGCGTAACCTGCTGCGTTTCTGGATGCGCCGCCAGGGGCTGCCGGTGCTCTCGATCGTCGGCTACACGAACGCGGGAAAGTCGACGCTCCTGAATCGCCTGACCCACAGCCACGTCGCAGCCGAGAACAAGCTCTTCGCCACGCTGGACCCCTCGTCGCGCCGGCTGCGCTTTCCCCGCGAGCGCGACGTGATCGTCACCGATACCGTGGGCTTCATTCGCGACCTGCCCCCCGAGCTGATCGCCGGCTTCCGGGCCACGCTCGAGGAGATCCACGAGGCGGACCTCCTGCTGCACGTGGTCGACGCGACGAGTCCGCACCCCGAGGAGCAGATCCAGAGCGTCCAGGCTACCCTGCGCGCGCTCGGCCTGGACCGCAAGCCGGAGGTCCTGATCCTGAACAAGTGTGACCGGCTGCCCCCGGCCGAGCGCGACGGTCTGGCGCGAGGTCTGGCGGCGACGCCCATCTCGGCCCTGGAAGGGTCCGGGATCGAGGCGCTGCTCGAGGTCGTCGAGCCGCTCGTGTTCCCAGAGGCTCGAACCCCAGCCCCACGGGTGGCTGCGAGAGGAAGATGAGGATGCCAGAGCTTCGCAGGGCCCGAATCACCGGAACGGGAAGCTTTGTGCCGCCCCGGGTGGTGACCAACGACGACCTCTCGAGGCAGATGGATACGAGCGACGAGTGGATCCAGCAGCGAACCGGGATCCGCGAGCGCCACCACGTCGACGAGGGCACCGGGCCCGTGGACCTGGCATTCGAAGCGTCGCGCAAGGCGCTCGAGGCGGCCGGGCTCGAGGCGTCGGAGCTCGACGCGATCCTGGTGCCCTCGCTCTCTCCCGAGCACGACTTTCCCGGCACCTCGGCCTTTCTTCAGCACCGGCTCGGGGTCTCGGGCATCCCCGCCATGGACATCCGCTGCCAGTGCACGGGCTTCCTCTACGCGCTCCAGGTGGCGAACCTCTACGTGGGATCGGGTCAGTACGACCGGGTCCTGGTGTGTGGGACCGAGGTCCACTCGACCGGCGTCGAGTTCTCGGATCGCGGCCGCGACGTGGCGGTGCTCTTCGGCGACGGCGCCGGGGCGGTGATCCTGGAGCCGAGCGACGACCCGCGGCGCGGCATCGAGACCATCCACACCCATGCCGACGGCCAGTACGCCGAGAAGCTCTGGATCGAGGCGCCGGGTAGCATCTTCCAGCCGCGCATCTCCCAGGAGCTGATCGACGCCGGCCGGCACCTGCCACGGATGGACGGCCGCTTCGTCTTCAAGCATGCGGTCCGGCGCATGCCCGAGGCGATCCGCGAAGCCCTCGATTGCGCCGGCTGGAAGCTCGAGGAGATCGATCTCTTCCTCTTCCACCAGGCGAACCTGCGGATCAACGAGTTCGTGTGTCGCCAGATGGCGATCCCCGCCGAGAAGACCCACAGCAACATCGAGCGCTACGGAAACTGCTCGGCCGCCTCGATCCCCATGTGCCTGGACGAGGTCGCGCGGGCGGGACGGCTGGCTCCCGGCGACCGGATCTGCATGGCCGGCTTCGGCTCGGGCTTCACCTGGGGATCCGCGCTCGTCCGCTGGTAGAGGCCCGGACCGGGCCCCAAGCCCGCGCCCCAGAAGGCGAATTTTTTTGCTTGACGCTACGACGCGGCGCGTTATTTTGGGCTCGAAGGAACCCTTTCCGAGCGGGGCCGGTGGGCCCCCAGGAGGCAAGATCATGGCCCAGACCAGCGCGAACGCATTCGATCGCTTCAATGATGCACTGCGCAATCTCGACGATCAGATCCAGGATCTGCGGGATCGCGTCGACCAGCGCCGCCACCAGGTCGAGAAGCGCGCCCGCAAGCTGCGCGCGGACCTGGAGAAGCGCGTACGCCAGAGCCCCCTCTACCGGCGCGCCGAGCAGGTCCGCAAGGACCTCGATCGCCAGGTCGAGGACGCGCGCAGCCAGGTGCTCGGAGCCTTCGGCCTGGCGACCCAGGCCGACATCGAGCGGCTGAACCGCAAGCTGAACGCCATCTCCAAGCGCGTGAGCGAGATCCAGAAGCAGACCGAGCGCCGCCCGACGGTGTAGGCTCCCCCGGGGAAGGGCCGGGGAGAGGGCCTGCTCCGGTCCCCCTCGACCCCTTCCCCCCCCGGAGGCGGTGCGTGCCCTTCGAGCCCCTGGACTTCTACCGACTCGACGACGAGCTCGCGCCCGAGGAGCGGATCGTTCGCGACACGGTGCGCGAGTTCGTCGAGCGCGAGTTCCTGCCGATCGTCGTCGAGCACTTCCGGCGCGACGGCTCCTTTCCGCACGAGCTGGTTCCAGCGATGGCCAAGCTGGGCCTCTTCGGCGCCAACCTCTCCGGCTATGGCTGCGCCGGGATGAACAACGTGGCCTACGGACTGGTCATGCAGGAGCTCGAGCGGGGAGACTCGGGGCTGCGCAGCTTTGTGTCGGTGCAGGGGGCGCTGTGCATGTACCCGATCCTGACCTACGGCTCCGACGCGCAGAAGGAGCGCTACCTGCCGCGCATGGCGGCGGGCGAGTGCATTGGCTGCTTTGGACTGACCGAGCCCGACTTCGGCTCCAACCCCGCCGGCATGCGCACCCGTGCCGAGCGCAAGGACGGCGGCTGGCTGCTGAACGGCACCAAGCGCTGGATCACCAACGGGAGCTGCGCCGACGTCGCCCTCATCTGGGCGCGCAGCGACTCGGGCATTCGCGGCTTCCTCGTCGAGAAGGACACCCCGGGCTTCGAGGCCCGCGACATGAAGGGCAAGCTCTCGCTGCGCGCCTCGGTGACCAGTGAGCTCTACCTCTCCGACGTCGAGGTGCCCGACGAGAACGTGCTTCCGGGAGTGGAGAGCCTGCGAGGTCCCCTCTCGTGCCTCACGCAGGCTCGTTACGGGATCGCCTGGGGGGCGATCGGGGCGGCGCAGGCCTGCTTCGACGAGGCGCTGCGCTACTCGCGCGACCGCGAGGTCTTCGACCGGCCCCTCGCGTCGTTCCAGCTGCCCCAGCAGAAGCTCGCCTGGATGGGCACCGAGATCACCAAGGCGCAGCTCCTGGCCCTGCGCCTCGGACGCCTCAAGGATCGGGGCCGGTCCACCCCCGCGATGGTCTCGATGGCCAAGATGAACAACGTCGACGTGGCCCTGCGGATCTCGCGCCTGGCCCGCGACATGCTGGGCGCCAACGGGATCGTGGACGACTACTGCTCGATGCGTCACATGCTCAACCTGGAGACGGTGCGGACCTACGAGGGGACGCACGACATCCACACCCTGGTCCTGGGACAGGCCTTCACCGGAATGCAGGCCTTCTCGTAGCCGTCGGGGATCCTCCGGCGGCCCCGGGGACCGGCCCGCCGAGTGCGGGCCGGACCGCCCCGCCCAGGATGGGCGGACCGATCCAGCCTTGCCTCGCCGACCCAGCCTTGCCTCGGATGGGGCGGGACAGGTACATTTGTGAGGTTCGGTCCCCGGTCCGGGCCCCGTGCTCCCGGCCGCGGCCGACCGGCCCGACCGCCCCCGACCGACCGTACCGAGCCCCGAGTGATCCTCAGCACAGGGAGAAAGCCCATGAAGCGGTTCATCGATTCCGACGAGCTCGCCCGAGACAGCCGGTTCATCCGCCAGCGCAACATCGCCGCGTCGATCCTCTCGAAGCTCCCGGACGACGTGGATGCAATCGTCGAGACCTTCGAGAACCTCGAGTCGGTGATGGAAGAGGGGGTCCGAGGGACGGCCGCCGAGCCGCTCTTCGACGAGTACGGCGTGGCCTTCGCCCTGATCACCACCAACGAGCCGCTTCGCCCCGGGGACCCCGGAGAGGAGACGCGCCTCAAGATGCGCCTGCACGGCATCTTCGTGGGGGAGCTCCAGGCGCTCGAGGGCGCGGGCCGCTCGCTCTGGGATTTTCCGGATGCGCCCTGGGAGTTCAAGATGAACATGGCGCGGCAGGTCTGGGACGAGGCGCGCCACTGCCAGATCTACGAGAAGCTGCTCCAGCACGCGGGGGGCGACGTCGGCATGTTCGGGGAGAGCACCTTCCTCTTCGAGGCGTGCTGCAGCGACGATCCTGCGATGCGGGTCGCCGGGGTCAACCGGGGTCTCGAGGGCCTGGCCTGCGACGTCTTTCGCGACATGCTCGTCTACTCCGAGAAGACCGGAGACGAGGTCATGCACCAGGCCGTCGACTACGTGCTGGCCGACGAGCTCACCCACGTGCGCTTCGGCAGCAACTGGGTGAGGGAGTTCACCAAGGGCGATCCCGAGCACCTCAAGCGCACGCAGGACTTCCGGCGCGAGGTGGATCGTCGCTTCAACTTCGGGGGAGCGCGCTCCAACGACAAGGACGCGGCGATTCCGATCGCCTGGGACGACCGGATCGAGGCGGGCTTCACCGAGGAAGAGCTCGAGGACCTGGTGCGGCTCGGCGGCGAGGGACCCTCGCGCAAGACGCTGCGCGCGGCCTCCGACCTGCTCGTGCGACGCTGGCGCGAGCGCAAGGGCCTGCCGCCCGTCGAGAGGGCCACGCTGTGAGCGAGGCGCGCATGTATCCCGGCTCCGGTCAGCACGAGCGGACGACCTTTGCACCCTACTCGGCGTTCGACATCCCGGCCGACCTTCGCAACCTGCACGGGCGCTACGACGTCGAGTCCGTGGCGCGCCGGGTGCGAAACTTCCGCTACGCGGAAGAGTGGCAGATGATGATGATGGGGGGCTGGGTCGCCACGATCCCGGAGCTTCCGGTCAAGACGGGGCTGGGCAAGGTGGTCTGGGAGACGGCTCAGGCGGCGGACATGCTCGGCAACCGGCTGCCCGAGCTGCGCTGCGGCCGCAAGTCGATCGAGGCCTCGGAGTCAGCCAACGCGGGCTTTGCAAAGTTCATCGAGGCCGTCTCGGAGCCCGAGCGGCCCGACCTGACCCTCGAGAAGCTCGTCGGGATCTTCGACGTCCTCAAGCCCCACCTGGTCGAGGTCTACGAGCGGACGGCGCGCGAGACGGATCCGATCTGCGACGCACCGACCATCGAGATTCTCGAGCACATCAACCGCAAGACGCGGCGGCACATTGCCTGGGGCCAGGAGGTCCTCGACTCGCTCTGCGATACCGACGCCAAGCGCGCCCGGCGCCTGGAGCGCCAGAAGCTGCTCCAGGCTCAGCTCGAGGGCTGTGGTGGAGTCACCGGCGACCTCCGCCGGGGTCAGGAGCGGGTCGCGTAGCCTCGCCGGGGAACCCCGAGCTGCTCGAGCGCCTCGGGCACCGATCCCTGGGCCGCCGCCAGCGCCTGGGCCGCCTCGCTCTCGGGGACCCGCGCCAGGCGGGCCACGATCCGGATCCCGCGCCGGCGAAGCTTGGCGTTCACCGCGCGCATCTCGCTCATCAGGTTCCCGCGAACCCGGCCCATGCGCACCATCACCGCCGTCGACAGGGCGTGCAGGGCCATCTTCTGGGCGACACCCGCCTTCATGCGGGTGGATCCGGCGATCACCTCCGGCCCCACCTCGACGACGAGGCCTACGTCTGCCAGGGCCGGCATGGGAGAGTCCGGATCACAGGTGAGCGCGATCGACTGCGCGCCGACCTCTCGCGCGCGCTCGAGGGCCGCCAACGTGTAGGGCGTGCGACCGCTGGCCGAGATCGCGAGCAGGGCGTCGCAGGAGCACAGCCCGCACTCGCGCAGCGCCGCCCGCGCGGCCGCGCCGTCATCCTCCGCCCCCTCCACCGACCGCTTCAGGGCGGGGGATCCGCCGGCCACCAGCCCCACGACCCGGTCGGGCTCGAGCCCGAAGGTCGGGGGTAGCTCTGCGGCATCCAGAACCCCGAGCCGGCCACTCGTTCCGGCGCCGATGTTGATCCAGCGCCCGTCCTCCAACAGGACCGAGACCAGCAGGTCGGTGGCCCGCTCCAGGTCCGGGATCGCCGCGCGCACGGCGGCGGCTACTCCCGCGTCCTCGGTCACGATTCGCTCCAGGATCACGGCCGTCGGAATCCGGTCCAGGTCGGTCGTGCCCGGGTTGACCTGCTCGGTCACGGGAGTGCGAGAGGACTGCGCTTCCGTCCCGGAGCCGTCGGCGTCGCGCGCCCTGCCCGCCGCGTCCCGTTCGTCTCGCTTGGACACCTACACTCTCCCCCCATGACCTTCCGCTGTGACGAGGCCACGCTCGAGCGCCTCGAGTGGCCCCGGCTGACCGACCAGCTCTCGCGCCTGGCGGCGACCGAGCGCGGAGCGCGGGCCTGCCGAGACGCGGGCTTCGGCCCCACCCGCGCGGGTGCGGCCGACCGACGAGCCGAGACGAGCGAGGCCCGAGTGCTTCTCGCGGAGGGCGAGGAGCCGCCCTTCGGAGGCATCACAGACCTGGGGCCGATCCTCGAGTCGCTGGGGCAGGGGGCGGTGCTCGCTGCCGAGGCCGTCGAGTCGGTGCGCCGGACCCTGGAGGCCGCGCGACGGCTGTCGAGCTTCCTTGCCCAGCGTTCGACGCGCGCCCCGAGGCTCGCGACCCTCGCCGAGACGCTGCCCGACCTGCGCGGCCTCGAAGCCGAGATCGCACGGCGAGTGTCGCCCGAGGGAGCCCTGCGCGACGATGCCAGCCCCACCCTGGCTCGCGCGATCCAGCGTGCGCGCCGAGCGCGGGCCGAGGTGCAGCGCCGGATGCAGGCCTGCTTGCAGGATCCGCAGATCGTCCCCTTCCTGCAGGACTCCTATGTGACGTCGCGCTGGAATCGTCCTGTCCTCCCGATTCGGACCGAGGCTCGCGGCCGGGTCCGGGGCCTCGTCCACGATGTCTCATCGAGCGGAACCACCGTTTTCATTGAGCCCGAGTCGGTCGTCGAGACGGGAAACCGGCTGCGGCTGGCCGAGGGCGAGCAGGAACGCGAGAGCGAGCGGATCCTGCGGGCGCTCTCGGACCGAGCCCGGGAGGACAGCGTGGCCCTCGAGGCGACGGGAGCGACGCTGGAGCGGCTCGACGTCATCCTCGCCCGCGGCCGCCTCTCGCTTCGCCTCGAGGCTTGCGATCCCGAGATCTCGCCGGACGCTCCGCTGTGCCTGCGGCAGCTGCGTCATCCGCTGCTGCTGCTCGAGGGCGACCGGGCCCCCGAGAGCGTGATCCCCAACGACGTGGTGCTGCCTCGCGAGGCCCGGGGACTCGTCCTCTCGGGCCCGAACGCAGGCGGCAAGACGGCGCTCGCCAAGGCGATCGGCCTGGCCGTGCTCTCGGCACGCGCGGGCCTGCACGTGGCCTGCAGCCCGGGCAGCTCGTTGCCCGAGCTGGACTCGCTCGCAGCCGACATTGGCGACGAGCAGGACCTGCGCTCGGGCCTCTCGACCTTCTCGGCGCGCATGACCCATCTGGCCGAGATCCTCCGGGAGGCCGACGCCGGGAGCCTGGTGATTCTCGACGAGGTGGGCGGGGGGACCGAGCCGGGCGAGGGGGCCGCCCTGGCGCAGGCCGCGCTCGAGACGCTGGTCGAGCGCGGCTCGCGCGTGATCGCGACGACCCACTTCAACCGCCTGAAGGAGCTGGCCGGCACGGACGCGCGCTTCGTGAACGCGAGCGCCGAGTTCGACCGCGCGTCGCTCGACCCCACCTATCGCGTGCGGCTAGGGGTCCCCGGATCGAGTGGAGCCACATGGCTGGCCGAGCGGGTGGGCCTGGACCCGAGCGTGGTCGAGCGGGCGCGAGCCCTGCTGGACCGGGACGACCGGCGGCTCGAGGCCCTCACCCGCAGCCTGTCGGAGCTTCGCCAGGAGGTCGAGGCGGAGCGGGCCGTCGCGTCGCTCGCGCGCCGAGAGACCGAGGCCAAGCGCGACGAGCTGGAGCGACGTCTCGCCACGCTGCGCGCGGCCCGCGAGAAGGCGGTGCACGCCATGCAGAGCGACCTGGAGTCGGCCTACCGCAGTGCGCGCGAGGAGATCGCCGCGGTCGTCCGGGACCTGCAGCGAGCGCACCGCAGCCCCGGCCCAGAGGCCGGCCGGGCCGCCAACCGCGCTCGCGATCGCCTCGAGCGCGTCGTCGAGAGTGCCGAGCAACAGCGGCCCTCCGGGGCCGTCGAGCACGGGCCGGGGGAGGGCGAGCCGGTCGTCACACACTCCATCGACTGGACGCTCGCTCAGCCGGGAGCGCGCGTGAGCGTGGCCGGGCTCTCCGGCGAGGCGGTCCTGGTCTCGGGTCCCGACCGGCGGGGGCGGGTCGAGATCCGCCTGGGAAGCGCCCGGATGACGGTCGCGCGAGATCGCCTCCAGAAGCTCGCAGCCGCGCCCCGGGATCGCTCGGCCCCCCACCCGCGCGTAGAGGTCGAGCGGAGGCCGGCCGACGAGGTCTGGAGCGGGGAGTGCGACCTGCGGGGCCTGCGCGTGGACGAGGCCCTCGACCGCGCCGAGGCCCACCTGAACGCGCGGCTCGGCACCGGTGCCGGCCCCATCCAGCTGATCCACGGCCACGGAACGGGTGCCCTGCGCAATGCCGTCCGCGAGTGGCTGCGCCAGCGACCCGACGTCGCCTCGTACCGTCCCGGCGACCCGGCGCACGGAGGCAACGGAGTCACGGTCGTCACGCTCACGCATTGAGCCCGGAGCCCGATCTGTATACTCCGCGCGTGCTCGGGCTCATGAGACGAATGCCCCGTTTTCTCGCCCTCGCTCTCGCGTGCGGCTGCTTCTCGGCGCCGCGCGAGGATCCGCTCGTGATCGCCCAAGGCAAGGTTCACGCGCTGATGGAGAGCTCGGGCTCTGCGGGCGCGCTGGACCAGTGGCGAGAGCTCGGCCTGCAGATCATCGGACGCTATCGGGATCAGATCTCGGAGGAGAGCTTCGCCGACCTCGAGGCCGCAGTCCGCGAGACGCTGGCGGTCGAGCGTCTCGAGGCCGCGATCGAGAAGGACCTGGCCGCGAGCTACGACGCCCAGGCGGTCGCCACCGCGCGCCGCTTCTACGCCTCGGAGCTCGGCCAGCGGATCGTGGCCGCGGAGCAGGCGCTCTCGGACCCGGACCAGCGCGAGGACCTGGAGAAGTTCTCCCAGGACCTGCAGACCCACCCGCCGCGCGCGATTCGCCACGACCTCGCGGTCCGGCTCGACGTCGCGATGCGCTCCTCCGCCGACCTGGTCGAGATGCGGCTGCTGCTGCGGCGCGAGATGGGCCGCGACGCCGAGGCATACCTACAGAAGACCGACTCCCTCGAACCCACGGCGACGCCCATCTCCCAGACCGCCGACCTGCCCATGCGATCCGCGATGCGAACCCAGGTCGTCAGCGCCCTGCTCTTTGCGCACCGCGATCTGTCGTTCGACGAGCTGCTTCGCTACGTCGACTTCACCGAGTCGCGGGCGGGCCGCTGGTTCTTTCGGAAGCTGGGCGATGCGGTCGAGAGCGCGCTTCGCGCGGCGACGCGGGATCTCGAAGCAGACCTGGAGGCGAGGCTCGCCAAGCGTGAGCAGGCGAAGCCTGCCGCGGTCCAGGCTTCGTCGCCCGAGACCGCCGAGCCCCCCGCCGAGCCCCCCGCCGATTAGAGGGCGAGCAGCCGCTCCGCCGCGCGAAGGCCCGCGAGCGCCCGGCCCTCGGCGTCGGGCGACACCTGCCAGCCTCCCGCCAGCGCCACCCGTTGCCGGGGTAGCCAGCGGGCCTCCTCGTCGCGAATCGCAGCCACCGCGCGCCAGTGTCCCGGCGCAAAGCTCGAACGCTCGGCTCGCTGGACGCGGGTCTCCACGTGGGCCGCTCCCAGCTCCGGAAGCGCCCGCGACGCGGCCCGTACGAGGAGCTCCCCGATGCGCTTGGCGTCTTCGGGCCCGGCGCCCGCAAGCCCGGGGCGGCCCCGCGCCACGATCGTTCGCGCACCCAGCTCCGCAACTCCCGCCAGCGGCCCGCCCGCCGCGCGGGGACAGACCCAGAGGCCGGCGGGAACAGAGATCGGTCGATCCAGGTCCATTCGGACCGTCCACGAGACCCCTTCCGGCATGCGAGAGAGCAGCGAGTCGGCGCGCTGCGGCAGCGCGGGGAGCCACTTGCGAAGCGTCGCGGGCGCGCCGCAGAGCAGCACCGCGTCCGCCTCGAGCGACGCGCCATCCGAGAGCGTCGCCCCGCGGCCCCCGGGAGCGACCGCGGTGAGCGTCGCCGCCCCGAGCGGCGGGTTCTCACGGGCCAGCGCAGCCTCGAGACGCTCGATCCCGCGCACCCGTACCAGGCTCAGCCGCGCCCGCTCGTCGAGCCGCAGGAAGAGCAGCAGGCGGCTGAGCTGGCGATCGTCCAGGCCCAGCCCGGCCTCCAGGATCGCGGCAAGCAGGCTCTGGACCCCGCGACGTCCGACGTAGACGCGTGCAAAGTCGGCGACGCTGCGGTCGTCGAGCCGGACACCTCGCTCGGGAGCGCCGGGATCCACGGCGGGAGTGAACCAGGTGCGCAGGCCCCCGATGCGCGCGCGCCGCCAGAGCTCGGCGAGCGCGGCTCCCCTTCCGATGCCGAGCAGGCCGCTGCTGGCGAGAGGAACGATTCGGCTTCGCCCGCTCCCACGCGCGACCGCCACCCGCCGGAGCGGCGTGAACGAGAGCTGCACGGGTACCTCGACGCTCCCCGCGAGCCAGTCGAGCGCCGCATGCCGCTCCCCCACGAGCTCGAGCCCAGCGTCGGCGGAGCCCGGGCGCCCCGACCCGCTCACTCGCGTCACGCAGACCCCCGCGGCGCGAAGACGCTGCGCTGCTGCGAGGGCGGTCAGGCCCTCGCCCACCACGAGCGCGTGCTTCAATCGAGCGCCTCGAGACGGACCTCGATCCCGAGCGATGCGCCGACCTCGTCGAGGCTCTTCTCGAGCTCCGCATCCGTCAGCGAGTCGGGGATCTCGACCAGCAGCGTCAGGCGGTAGATGGCGACGCCGCTGGGGCCGACGATTCCCTCGGAGCGCAGGTCCGCAATGTTGACGGACCGGTCCGCCAGCACCTGGCTGACCTGGGCGACGATCCCGGCGCGATCCTCGCCCTGCGCCGTCACCTGCGCGAGGTGGGTGCCGGGCGCGGGCACGGGCGGTCGCGGCTCACCCTCGAGTGGACGCAGCAGCACCGTCAGGCGGCCCTGCCACTCGAGTCGCCGCGCACCCTCCGCAAGCTTGCGCTCCAGGTCCTCGCCCGACCCGCTGCACAGTGCGATGGCCGCGAACTCGCTGCCCAGGATCGTCATCCGCGAGTCCTCGAGGTTCGCCTCGCTCTCGAAGATCAGGCGAGCCAGGTCGGCGACGATCCCCGGCCGATCGCGCCCGACGGCAGAGAGAATGAACCACCTGCGCACCGACTGACCTCCCTCGCTCCCCCGATGCCGCCCCGCCTTCCCGGTCCGTTCCCGGTCCGTACAGGCGCGCCCCCCCGGCAGAGAGCGAAGCGCCGGGAGCGTCCGCATTCTAATCCCCGCCGCCCGGCCCGCCGTCGAGCCGCGCGCCGGTCCAGGCCGCCCTGCCCCCCTCCGTCACCGCGTCGCAAAATGGGTCTCCCCCTGCGCACGCGCTGCCAGCGAGCTGCCGGCTGCAGAGTCGCGCTCCGAGTGCCCGAGCGACCGCTCCCCGAGCCAGATCAAGACCTTGCCCCGCGAGGTGCCGAATCTGAGGGGATTGGCACACGCATTGCTCTCTCTCGGGTCGCTTCGAGCGAGAGCCGCTCGGGGCTATCGGGAGTGCCCGGGTCGGATACCCCTCCCCTCGCCTGTGCGAGGATCCGACCCGGGCTTTCTGTCGTCTGGAGTCGGGCTCCGGCCCGGGCTGAGCTCCTCCTACGCCGAGGCGGTGAAGATCGCGTAGTTCAGGTAGCGCCAGACGCAGTCCACCTCGCGGAAGCCCGCGTCGCGGAGCAGGTCGATCTGGGCGGGGAGGGTCTCGTAGTGGTCCTGGGTATCGACGTGGACCAGGATGTCCTCGATCTCGGCCGGGCTCAGGTGACCGGGCTGGCGTGCGAAGGCGAGCCAGGCGTTCCAGTGCAGGGACTCCTTCACCCGAGACGGGATCCAACGACTCCTCGACGCGGCGTAAGCGCCAATTGAACCCGTCTTCCCGCGTGCGGGGCCCGGTGCGATCTTCTCAGCCGAGGAGGAGACCCGGCGATGGGGAGCAAGCAAGCGAAGCGGCTGACGCCTCGGCAGCGGGAGTGGCTGGGCCACCTGCGGGCGGCGGCGCGGGGCGGCGAGACGGTGCGCGGGCGCGTGACCTTCCAGGACGTGGTCTTCGGCTACGACGGGGTCCGGCAGATCCTGCACGGAGTGAGCTTCGACGTTCGACCGGGCGAGATGATCGGTCTGGTGGGGCCCTCGGGCGGCGGGAAGAGCACGCTGGTGAGCCTGATTCCGCGCTTCTGCGATGCGATCTCGGGAGCGGTCCGAATCGATAGGGTCGACGTGCGCCGACTCGATTCGGGCCACCTGCGCCGCCAGATCGGGATGGTGCTGCAGGATCCCTACCTGTTCTGGGGAACCTTGCTCGACAACATCCGCTACGGGCGGCCCGAGGCGACGATCGAAGACGTGATCGAGGCCGCCCGCGCGGCGAACGCGCACGACTTCATCTGCAAGCTTCCCCACGGCTACGATACGCTCGTGGGAGAGCGGGGACAGACGCTCCCCGGCAGAGAGCGTCAGCGCGTGTCGATCGCCCGCGCGATCCTGTCCGACCCGAGAATCCTGATCCTGGACGAGGCGACCTCGAGCGTAGACACAGAGACCGAGTTCCGGATCCAGGAGGCCCTCGAGCGCCTGATCCCGGGGCGGACCGTCTTTGCGATCGCCCATCGCCTCTCGACCCTGCAGCGCTCCGATCGCCTCTTCGTGATCGAGGAGGGCCGCATCGTCGAGGAGGGGGTCCATGGCGACCTGCTCGCCCGGAAGGGCGGAACCTATGAGCGGCTCCATCGAATCCAGATGCAGCTGCAGGAGGCCGTGTGATGAACGAGCTCACGCTCGAGAGGCGAGCCGACGGTCAGCTCCTGGCCGTTCGGGGGACCCTGGAGGTGGCGGTGCGGGTGCAACGCTGCTTCCCGTGGTCGGAGCCGGGCCGATTCTTGAGTCTGCGCGACAACGACGAGCGAGAGGTCGCCCTCGTGCGCTCGCCGGACGATCTCTGAGCCCCCCCTCGCGCAAGCTCCTCTGTGAGGAGCTCGTGCGCGTGGGGTTCGTCCTGGTCGTCACGGGCGTCGAGGCGATCGACGAGGAGATCGAGATTCGCACCTGGCGGGTCTGCACCGCGCAGGGGCCTCGTCTCTTCCAGACCCCGCGCGACGAGTGGCCCCGAGAGGTACCCGGCGGCGGTCTCCTGGTGAGTGACGTGGCCGGGGACCTCTATCACATTCCCGACCCCGACAAGCTCGACGCGCGCAGCCAGAAGCTGCTCTGGGCATTCGTGGACGACTGAGAGGGCGCCGCAGGCGTCAGCCAGATCGACCCAGATCCCGGCGTTGTCTGGCCTGCACGGGTCCGCGGGCTCGACCGGCAACCGGTGGGTCCAAGTGCTCGTGAGGGTTCGGGGCTGGCTCTCGAGTCTCGCGCGCGATCGGATTCTTGTTGATCATTCCTCCCCAGACGGAGTAGCCTGCTACCCGCGCATGGAGGGATTCTCATAAGGAGAGTCCTCATGCGTAACCGAGCACGCTCGTTGTGGCCGCTGTCTGCGGGGTTGATTGCGGCCGTCCTTTCAGCTGCTCCACCGGCCTCGGCCGTCACCATCAATTGGGTAACCGTGGGCGACCCGGGCAACGCCGCCGATACCACGGGCTTCGGTGCCGTGGCGCAGAGCTACCGGATCTCGAAGACCGAGGTCACGAACGCGCAGTACGCCGAGTTCTTGAATGCGAAGGCGGCCTCGGACCCGCTCGCGCTCTACAACACGAGCATGGGCTCGGGCTTCGGCGGCATCACGCGCAGCGGCAGCTCGGGGAGCTTCAGCTACAGCGCGATTGCGGGGCGCGAGAACAAGCCGGTGAACTTCGTGTCGTTCTACGACAGCCTGCGCTTCTCGAACTGGCTGAACAATGGCCAGGGGAGCGGCGACACGGAGACCGGCGCGTACACCATCACGGCGCTCGGGATCACGAACAACTCGATCACGCGCAACGCCGGAGCCAACATCTTTCTCACGAGTGAAGACGAGTGGTACAAGGCGGCGTACTACGACGCCGTGACGACGAGCTACCTGGCCTATCCGGCGGGCTCGAACACGCAGACCACGTGCGCTGCGGCCGGGGCGACGGCCAACACGGCAAACTGCGACAACGTCGTGGGCGATGTCACCGATGTCGCGAGCTACACGGGCTCGGCGAGTCCGAACGGCACCTTCGACCAGGGTGGGAATCTCTTGGAGTGGAACGAGGCGATCCTCGTCGGCTCGAACCGTGGCCTGCGGGGCGGGTCGTTCCTCAACGCCCCGATCATCCTCGCAGCGTCGGTCCGGAGCGGCAACGCCCCGGCGGTCGGGGGCAGCGACAGGGGTTTTCGCGTCGCGAGTGTCCCCGAGCCCGGTACGGGCCTCCTCGTGATGACGGGGATGCTCGGGCTTGCGGGCTGGCGGAGGCGTCGCGTCTAGCCCTGTGCCCTTTGTCTCTCTTTCCCTTGGCGAGCCCGCGGCTACGCCGCGGGCTCGCCCTCGAGGAGTGCGGTCGCATGCTGGGCGGCTGGCTCAAGCACGCCGGTGGCCGCGCCGCGCCAAACGCCAGCCCGGAGGGCCCGCGGCCCCATGCGCCGGCATAGGCACCTCTACGAGCGGGTGGCCTCGTTCGAGAACCTGCGGGTGGCGGCCCGCACGGCCCTGCGCGGCAAGCGTGGGCGCGCGGCGGGCTTCGCCCGGCGCTTCGCCTTTGCGCTCGAGTGCGACGTCTCGCGCTACTTCCCGTCCATCGACCACGACGTGCTGCTCGACCAGGTGGAGCGCGTCGTCGCCGACGCGCGGCTCCTCGCCCTCGTCCGCCACATCGTGGAGAGCCACGTGTAAGCGGACAGGATAGGACGCCCTTGCGGATGATCGGATTCTGGAGGGGTGGC
>JBHHYV010000091.1:0-15193 GCA_046757685.1 Myxococcota bacterium | reverse complement strand
AGCACCGACAGGGAGGACTCCGATGGACCCGGCTCACAAGAAGATCGCCCTTCGCATGATCCCCTACGGCCTCTACGTCCTGACGGCGGAGGCGGAGGACGGCACCGTCGCCGCGGCGACGGTGAACTGGGTCACCCAGACCTCCTTCGAGCCGCCGCTGGTGGCGCTGGGCGTCAAGGGCGACTCGGCCGCCCACGCGATCATCAAGCAGGTCGGGACCTTCGCGCTGAACATCCTGGGAAAGGGCCAGCACTCCACCGCCTTCGCCTTCTTCAAGAGCGTCGAGCGCGAGGGGGACTCGATCGGCGGCGAGCCCTTCCGCAGGGGAATCTCGGGCGCGCCGCTTCTCGAGAGCGTGCCCGCGTGGCTCGAGTGCCGGCTTCGGGGCACCCTGGAAGAGGGAGATCACTCGCTCTTCCTGGCCGAGGTCATCGACGCCGGCGTGGCGCGCACGCCCGCAGGTCGACCCGACGACGAGACGCTGACCCTTCGCGATCTGGGCGAGAAGACCTTCTACGGCGGCTGAGCCGGCGATCCGAGCCCTGCATCGGCCGGGGTCGTCCGGGCGTGGGCCGCGGGGGTTACTCGGCCTCGGGGTTCTCCTGCACGAAGCGCTCGATCGTCTCGCGCTCCCGCTGCCCGATCACCACGAACCGGAGTCCCAGCTTGTAGCCGTTGCGTTCCGCCTCGGGTCGGCACCAGATGACCTCGCCGTAGACGCTGATCTCCGAGTCGAAGAGCGGGAACTTCAGGGCCACGAACCCCCCGACCTGCTCCGGGGCGGACGCGCGCAGACAGATGCCGCCCGCCGATACGTTGACCGCCTCGTAGTGTCCCGGCGTCAGCGTCTCGGACCGCTCGACGTCCACCTTGAGGACCGCTCGTTCCAGGGAACGCCGGCTGGGTCCGGATTCGCCATCCATCGCTTCCGAAGACTCCCGACTGCCCTTCCTCGCTGCTTAGCGGCATCCGCGGGCCTCGACACAAGCCCTGAGGTCGAGGAGCCCGCAGGCGGCCCCAGCCGCCCATGTCCGCGGGCCGCCAGGCTCTGGTAAAATGACCGCCGGCCCGAGGGAGGTCCCGATGACTCACTCGATCGACCGCTGGCTCCAGGAGCGCGTTCTCCGGCGGCTGGAGTCCTGGTCCCAGGGGGAGCTGATCGTCGAGCTCCCCGACGGCACCGAGCGCAGGTTCGGCCACCCCAACGGCTTACCTGCGGCCGTGCTGCAGGTGCGCGACCCGCGCTTCTTTCGCAGGCTGGCGGTCGATCCCGATGTGGGGGTGGGGGAGGCCTACGTGGATGGCTGGTGGACGTCCCCCGAGCTGCCTGTGCTGGTCGCGGGGTTCCTGCTCAACCAGCCGCACGTCTCGAAGGGGGTCGAAGGGCTGGCCGGCAGGCCGCTCCGCTGGCTGCAGCGTTCCCGGCAGTGGCTTCGGCGCAACACGCGGCGCGGCAGCCAGCGGAACATCCACGCCCACTACGACCTGGGCAACGACTTCTTCCGGCTCTTCCTCGACGAGAGCCTGGCCTACTCCTGCGCGGTCTTCCCGGAGCCGTCCTCGACCCTCGAGGAGGGGCAGCGCGCGAAGTTCGAGGGGATCTGTCGAAAGCTGCGGCTGGGCCCGCGAGACCACGTGCTCGAGATCGGCTGCGGCTGGGGCGGGTTCGCGATCCACGCCGCGCGCGAGACCGGCTGTCGGGTCACGGGAATCACGGTCTCGCGAGAGCAGCACGCGCTCGCCCGCCAGCGCGTCCGCGAGGCCGCCCTCGAGGGCCAGGTCGACATCCGCTACTGCGACTACCGCGACGTCGACGGGGACTTCGACAAGATCGTCTCGATCGAGATGCTCGAGGCCGTCGGCGAGCGCTACTGGGATCGCTTCTTCAAGGCGGTGGACCGACTCCTGCGGCGGGGCGGGCTGGCGCTGATCCAGGTCATCGCGGTGCCGGACCAGCACTTTCCGGCCTACCGGCGCTCCGCGGGCTGGCTGCAGCAGTACATCTTTCCGGGCGGAATGCTGCCCTCGCTCTACGAGATGCAGCAGTCGCTTCGACGCGTGACCCGGCTCGAGCTTCACTCGGTCGATGAGATCGGCGCGCACTACGCGCGCACGTTGAATCTCTGGCGCGATCGCTTCTGGAAGAACATCGACCGGGTGCGCGAGCTCGGCTTCGACGAGCGCTTCGTGCGAATCTGGGACTACTACCTGAGCCTTTGTGCGGGCACGTTCTCGACGCACCACAACCGGGACCTGCAGCTGGTGCTCACGCGCCCCCACAACCCGGATCTGTTCCAGATCCCGGGGCCCTCGTCACAGGTAGCGGCCGCTTCCTCGCGGTAGCCTCGAGCGGGCCCGGTTGAAGCGCTCGATCTCCTCGACGAGATCGGCCGCCGTGACCAGGCCCGGGTCCTCGTGGCCCACCTCGCAGCGCGCCTTGCGCCGCAGCACTGCTCGCAGCAGCCCAACCCAGGCTCCGATCGAGGCCTCCGGGGTGCTTCGGACCGCCTCCCCCCACTCGATCTCGGCAAACAGGGTCCGTCCGGCCCGCTTCTCGGCGTCGCGCGCGTGCAGCTCGAGCGCCTCGACCACGTCGTCGGGTCGCAGGGGATTGACCTCGACGACCCGCTCGAAGCGCCCCGGCTCGAGGAAGTTGCGAGCGAGCTCGTCCGCGTGGCTGGTGGAACCCACCACGAGCGGAGTGGGGACGGAGATCGTGCGGTCGAGCAGGTCGATGACGAAGTCCATGACCGGTCCGATCGCCAGCCCCGGTCGCAGCGCGATCGCGTCGCGCAGGTTCGTCAGGTCGATCTCGCGAAACAGGATGGTCAAGCGCGGCATCTCCGAGAGCGTCGTCACGAACGCCTGCAGCATGTCGTGGACATTTCCGGAGGCGTGCACCAGCTGGTGAACGAGGTCGGGAACCTCGATCCGGAGAAAGGGGGTTCCCGTGCGGACGGCCAGTGCCTGGGCCAGGAGCGTCTTGCCACTGGCTTCGGGACCGATCAGCAGCAGGGCGGCGGGCAGCACGGTGCCCCAGCGCTCGTACACCTCGGGATCGGTCGCGGCGCAGGCGTGGGTCAGGATCTCGTCCTTGGGCAACGCGAGGCCGCCGATGCCGTCCAGGTCCCGGGTGGGCAAGGGCTCCAGGTGGGCCGACTTGGCGATCGCAGGGAACTTGCGCCCGAGAGACTCCCAGAGATTCGACGCTCTCTTTCGCTCGATCTCCGTCGTGCTCACGAGGCCATCTTAGCCCCCCTGCGCTCCCGTCACCCGCGAGGAGCGAGCAGATCGGTGATGGAGCCCGTCACCATCTCGGCCGCCAGCCCGACGGTCTCCGAGAGGGTGGGGTGGGCATGCACCGTCCGCGCCAGATCCTCTGCGTCGGCGCCCATCTCGAGCGCGAGGACGGTCTCGGCGATCAGCTCCCCCGCGTTCGGTCCGACCAGGGCCGCTCCGAGGAGCCGCCGATCCGCGCGCGCAAAGACCAGCTTCGTCAGGCCCGAGGTCGCGCCGAGCGAGAGCGCCCGACCGCTCGCGCTCCACGGGAAGGTCGCGGTCTCGACCTCGATCCCCTGCTCTCGCGCCTCGCTCTCGCTCTGCCCCATCCAGGCGACCTCGGGGTCGGTGTAGGCGACCGACGGGATCGCACGCGGGTCGAACGCCACCGGCAGCCCGGCCAGGGCCTCGGCGGCCGTCTTGCCCTCGTGCACCGCCTTGTGGGCGAGCATGGGCGGGCCGGCGATGTCGCCGATCGCGAAGATGTGGCCGACGGCGCTCCGCCGCTGGGCGTCGACAGGGATGAAGCCCCGGGGGTCGACCCTCACGCCTGCACGCTCGAGGCCGAGCGCCTCGCTGTTCGGCCGACGCCCGACCGCCACGAGCACCGAGTCGAAGACCGACGCGCCGGGCGCGTCCGGTCCCTCGAGCTCGACGTGCAGGCCGTCCTCGCGGGGATCGATCGCCGTGACCCGCGTCTGGAGATGGAGCGCGTCGTAGCGCAGGCGCAGCGCCTTCTCGAGCGGCTTCACCACGTCGGGATCGACGCCGGCGAGAGGTCGGTCCAGCATCTCGACCACCGTGACTGCGGAGCCGAAGGCGTGGTAGACCGTGGCCAGCTCCAGACCGATGATGCCGGCCCCGATGATCAGCAGGCGCGGCGGAATCTCGCGCAGCTCGAGAGCGCGGGTCGAGTCGAGGATGCGCGGATCGTCGGCGGGCACTCCCGGGAGTGCGACGTTCCGCGAGCCCGCCGCCACGATCGCACTCTGGAACTCGAGCGTGCGAGCCCCCTCCGCGGTCTCGATCTCGAGCTGGTGCGGGCTCTCGAAGCGGGCGACCCCCCGAACCACGTTCACCTTTCGCCGGCGCGCGAGCCCGTGCAGACCCTTCCCGAGCGACTGGACGACGTGCCCCTTGTGCGCGCGAATACGTGCCAGGTCGAGGCGCGCGGGACCGAACTCGATCCCCTGTGCTGCGAGAGCCGACACCTCCCGGACCCGGCAAGCGAGGTGGAGCAACGCCTTCGAGGGGATGCAGCCCACGTTCAGACAGACGCCCCCCAGGGCGGGGTAGCGCTCGATCAGCGTCACGCTCCTTCCGAGGTCGGCGGCGCGAAACGCGGCAGTGTAGCCGCCGGGGCCTCCGCCGATCACGGCGACATCGACGCTGGAGTCTGCGCCTCCGACCGTCGCGCGGGGCGCCGGTCGGCCTTCCAGCGGGGAGGTGGCTCGCTCGGGAGCCGCGACCTCGCGACGCGCGGGCTCCGAGGGTCGCTCCGTCCCAGCCGCTGCCACCTCCTCATCGACCTCGAGCTTCGCGATCTCGTGTCCCTCGCTCACGGCGTCCCCGATCGCGACGCTGAGCGCGCGGACGGTCCCAGCGTGGGGGGACGGGATCTCCATCGTGGCCTTCTCGCTCTCGAGGGTGATCAGCGGGTCGTCGACCTCGACACGGTCGCCCGGCGCCACGAGGATCTCGATGACCTCGACATCCTCGAAGTCTCCGATGTCCGGGATACGGATCGGAACGACCGGCACTACATCAGCACCAGTCGCAGGTCGGAGAGCACCTGACACAGCCGGGTCGTGAAGCGCGCAGCCTCGGCGCCATCGATGACCCGGTGGTCGTAGGAGAGCGAGAGGGGCAGGATCCGGCGCCGCTCGAGGGCCTGCTCACGATAGACGGGCTGCCACTGCATGCGCGAGGCGCCCAGGATCGCCACCTCGGGGTGGTGGATGATCGGCGTGAACCGCGTTCCGCCAATCCCTCCGAGGCTCGAGATCGTGAAGCTCGAGCCCTGGAGCGCCTCGGGCCCAAGCCGGCGCGCGCGTGCCCGTTCGCCCAGATCCTGGAGCTCGCTCGCCAGCTCGAGCAGGCCCTTGCGGTCCGCGTCGCGGACGACCGGCACGACCAGCCCCTGGTCGGTGTCGACCGCGACCCCCATGTGGACGTAGCGCTTGAGGATCAGGTTCTCGCCCGTCGCATCGAGCGACGCGTTGAAGCGCGGGAACTCCTTCAGGACCGCCGAGGTGGCCCGGATCAGGAACGGCAGGAAGGTGAGCTTGACGCCGCGCGCGGCGGCCGACGGTCGCTGGCTCGCCCGGAACGCCTCCAGATCGGTCACGTCGGCCTCGTCGAACTGGGTGACGTGCGGCACGGTGACCCAGCTGTGATGGAGGTGCCGGGCAGAGAGCCGGCGGATGCGGCTCAGAGGCTGGACCTCGATCGCTCCGAACTTCGAGAAGTCGATCTCGGCGCGCGTCTCGACGGCGCCTCCCGGAGCGCCGGAAGCCCGGGATGGACCCGCGTCGAGGCGGCTCTTCACGTACTGCTGCACGTCGGTGCGCAGGATCCTTCCCTTGGGTCCGCTCGGGTGCACCCGGGTCAGGTCCACCCCCAGCTCGCGGGCCAGGTGGCGAACCGAAGGGCTGGCGTGAGCCAGCCCGCCCGCTGGGGAGCTGGCGTGAGCCCGCCCGCCCGCAGAGGAGCTGGCGTGAGCCAGCCCGCCCGCTGGGGAGTGGGCAGCGGGGGATGCCGCGAGCGACGACGTGGGGGACCCGGCGGCGGCGATCTCGGGGGCTGCCGGCGAGGGCTCGGGCGGTCGGCGGGAGGCCTCCGGTGGAGTCGGTCGGTGGGAGGCTGCATCGACGGCGCGCTTCTCGTCGCTCGCGCCGCCGTCGACGTCCACGTCGATCACGCAGAGAAGGTCGCCGGCACTGACCTGATCTCCCACCCGGACCCGAAGCTCCCGGATCGTCCCGGAGAAGGGAGACGGCACCTCCATCGTCGCCTTGTCGCTCTCGAGGACGATCAGCGCATCCTCGGCCTCGACGCGATCCCCCGGCGCAACCAGCACCTCGACGACGTCGACCGCCTCGAAATCGCCGATGTCGGGGAGCAGAAATTCCTTCGAGATCCCCACCTTCTCTCCTGCCTCGAGCGCCGGCTGCTCGGCTACGCCGTCGCGGGGTCCGGCTTGTCGGGATCGATTCCGTACTGCTCGATGGCCTTCGCAACCGCCGAGTGCGGAAGCTCGTCATCGTCTGCGAGGGCCTTCAGCGCCGTGACCACCACGAAGTAGCGATCGACCTCGAAGTGATGTCGAAGGGCGTCGCGCACGTCCGATCGACCAAAGCCATCGGTTCCGAGAACCTTGTAGCGCCTGCGCACGAAGGGACGGATCTGGTCGGCGTACGCGGTCACGTAGTCGGTGGCGGCGATCACGGAGCCCGGTCGGCTCGACAGGCACGTTCCCACGTAGCTGATCCGAGGAGGCTCCTCCGGGTGCAGGGTATTCCAGCGTGCAGCCTCGAGGCCTCCGCGTCGCAGCTCGTTGAAGCTCGTCACGCTCCAGACATCCGTGGCCACGCCCCACTCCTCCGACAGAAGCTCCGCGGCCGCGAGCACCTCGCGCAGGATCGCCCCGCTCCCCATCAGCTGCACCCGGGGGCGAGCGTCTTCGGGAGTCTCGCGCAGCAGGTACATGCCCCGCACGATTCCCTCCTCGACGCCTGCCGGAATCGGTGGGTGAACGTAGTTCTCGTTCATGACCGTGACGTAGTAGAAGACGTTCTCCTGCTCCTCGTACATGCGGCGCAGGCCCCGGTGGATGATGACGGCCAGCTCGTAGGCATAGGTCGGGTCGTACGAGATGCAGTTGGGGACCGTTCCGGCGATCAGCTGGCTGTGGCCATCCTGGTGCTGGAGCCCCTCGCCCGAGAGCGTCGTTCGGCCCGAGGTGCCTCCGAGCAGAAAGCCCCGGGTCTGGCAGTCCCCGGCGGCCCAGAGCAGGTCGCCGACCCGCTGGAAGCCGAACATGGAGTAGAAGATGTAGAAGGGGATGAGGTTGATGGCGTGGTTGGAGTAGGCGGTGCCCGCCGCGATCCAGGATCCCGTGGCGCCCGCCTCGCAGATGCCCTCCTCGAGGATCTGTCCGTCCTCGCTCTCCTTGTAGTACATCACCTGGTCCGAGTCGTGGGGCTCGTAGAGCTGTCCGGCCGCCGAGTAGATCCCCAGTCGCCGGAACAGCCCCTCCATCCCGAAGGTGCGGGCCTCGTCGGGGACGATCGGCACCACCAGCTTGCCCAGCGTCGGGTGGCGCGTGAGCGCCGTCAGGATCCGGATGAACGCCATCGTCGTCGAGATCTCGCGCTTTCCCGAGCCCTCGAGGGTCGCCCGGAAGATCGAGAGGTCGGGAATCTCGAGCGGCTCGATCCGGTTGCGTCGCGCCGGGAGGTACCCGCCGAGGGTCTGGCGGCGCTCGTGCATGTAGCGCAGCTCCGCGCTGTCCTCGGCCGGCTTGTAGAAGGGCGCGGCCTCGATCTGAGCGTCGGGAATCGGGATCCGGTAGCGGTCCCGAAACCGGCGGAGCGCCTCGAGGCCCATCTTCTTCTGCTGGTGGGTCGGGTTCTGACCCTCGCCGGCCTCGCCCATGCCGTAGCCCTTGACCGTCTTGGCGAGGATCACGGTCGGCTGGCCTCGCGTGCGGGTGGCCCGAAGGTAGGCGTTGTAGATCTTCTTCGGGTCGTGGCCCCCGCGATCCAGCTGCCAGATGTCGTCATCGGTCAGGTTCGCGACCAGCTCTCGCAGGAAGGGATGCGTACCGAAGAAGTGCTCTCGGGTGTAGGCGCCCCCGCGCACCTTGTAGTTCTGGTAGTCGCCGTCGACCGCCTCCTGCATCCGATCCAGCAGGATGCCGTCGCGGTCCTTCGCCAGAAGCGGATCCCAGCGTCCGCCCCAGATCACCTTGATCACGTTCCAGCCCGCGCCGCGGAAGGTGCCCTCGAGCTCCTGGATGATCTTGCCGTTGCCCCGTACCGGGCCGTCCAGGCGCTGCAGGTTGCAGTTGACGACGAAGATCAGGTTGTCGAGCTGCTCCCGCGCGGCGAGCCCGATGGCACCGAGCGATTCGGGCTCGTCCATCTCGCCGTCGCCCATGAACGCCCAGACCTTGCGGTCCTGCGTGTCGAGCAGCCCGCGATTGTGCAGGTACTTCATGGCGCGCGCCTGGTAGATCGCCAGGATCGGTCCCAGCCCCATCGACACGGTCGGGAACTGCCAGAAGTCCGGCATCAGCCACGGGTGCGGATAGGAGGAGAGCCCCCTCCCACGGGTCTCACCACGGGTCTCACGACGAAAGTGGACCAGCTGCTCCTCGCTGAGCCTGCCCTCCAGGAAGGCCCGCGCATAGATTCCGGGAGAGCAATGTCCCTGGATGTAGACCAGATCGCCCTGGAAGTCCCCGTGGGGGGCGCGAAAGAAGTGGTTGAACCCCACGTCGTAGAGAGTCGCGGCGCTGGCAAAGCTGGCGATGTGACCGCCCACGTTCGCACCGCCCCGGTTGGCCCGCACCACCATGGCCATGGCGTTCCAGCGGATGATCGATCGGATCCGGTGCTCCAGACCCGGCTCGCCGGGCATCTCGACCTCTTCGCTGGGATGGATCGTGTTCAGGTACGCCGTGGTCGCTCGATAGGGCAGGTGCGCACCGCTGCGGCGCGCCCGGTCGACCAGCGCCTCGATCAGCTGGTGGGCGCGCTCCGTTCCCTCGTTGCGCAGGACCGACTCGAGGGCGTCGAGCCACTCACGCGTCTCCTCGGGATCGGGATCCTGTATGCGATCGACCACGACCGCCTCCTAGGTGATGATGTTTCCCCCGCCCGGAGTCCCGGAGCCACCCGGCAGGGGGCCGCGCGGGATCACGATCCGCGAAGCCTCGTCGCGCTGAAGCTGACGCGCCTCTTCGACGAGCTCATCGACCGCCCGCTGGATCGCCGCGGGAAACTCCTGGATCGCCTCCTGCAGGCTCTTCGCCTCGATCGCGGCCTGGACTGGAAGCATGCCGGCCTGGGACATCAGCTGTGTCTGGGCGATGTAGCGATCGGGCCGCCCAGGGTCGGGGCTGCCGTCGGCACGGATGGGGCAGAGATGGCGAATCGTCGCGATGCGCAGATCCGTGACCACCTCCTCGCGGTAGAGGTTGTCTCGGTCGACCTTGATCTCAGCGAGTGCTCTCGTGGCCTCGTCGCTCAACGCTCGGCTCCTTTCGTAGGGGTGGAGGATGGCGCCTCCCGGCCGGATCCGAAACGGGAGACGGCGGGGCTGGCTGGGACTGGTCATGAGGGTAGTCCATCGTCGCGGACCGATCCGCCCGGAGCGCGCCGCTCGCGGGGCACGCCCCTGAGCGAGGCGCGCCCGGAGGCCGCACGCGTCCCGCAACCCTGCTTCTGCGAGCGGTTGAACAGGAGGCGGTCGAATACGAGGAGCGCCCGATCCACCTAAGGGGGTGGCGGGGGGCTCGGCCCGCGGGAGGCTTCATGGAGGCGTCGGTCGCAGGTCTGGAGGCCCACCCAGCGCAGGACTCCGGGGTCGCGATGCGCATCGCCGAGGCGGCTGGAACGCTGCTGGCCGAGATCGAGCGCGACCCCGATCGACGTGCGGAGGCGATCGGGGGGGCCTTTCTCGCCTGCCACGAGGCCGCCGGGGCCGAGCCGGAGCGCTTCGCCGCGGCGCTGGCCGCGGATCGCCTCTCGGAGTTCCTGCGACCCGCCGTCCGTCGCAGCGTGCGCGGTGAAGGCCGGGACCACCCGACCGGGGGCTGGCTCGGGACGTTCGTGGGCAGCGACGCGCGTCCGATCGGAGAGGGCGCGACCGGGAAGCTCGATCGGGACTCGCTCTCGATCGCACGGCAGGCGCTCGCGCGCGCGGATGCGCTCGCTCGCGCCGCCGGCAATACCACCCTCGAGCGAAACCTGCGCTGGTACCGCCTGCGTCTCGAGCACCGCTCCTACGCCGCGATCGCCGATGCGGAAGCGAGGCCCGCGGCCACGATTCGCACGGGGGTCGCTCGTGCGCGTCGATTCGTGCTGCGAGTCGTGCACGAGCTCGAGCAGGAGCAGCCCGCACCGCTCGATGGCGAGGCACCCGCCGAGCTCGAGCCGCTGCGCGCTCTCTGGGCGAGACAAGAGATCGACGCGCTTCGCCGCGAGCTCGATCGAACGCGCGAGCGTTTCGGGAACGACGCGCACTGGCTCAACCTTGCCGGCCTGGTGGCCCAGGACGATGGACGCTTCGAGCAGGCGCTCGACCACTACGAGCGCGGCCTGGTCGCAGCCGACGCTCCGAGTGTTCGCGGCCGGATCCTGAACAACCTGGGCAACCTGGCCGAGGATCGCGAGCGCCCGGACGAGGCGCGCGTGTACTGGCTGCGCGCCCACCAGATCCTTCCGCACGCGCCGGCACCGCTGCTCAACCTGCTGGCCTCGGCCTGTGACGAGCGAAGCTACTCGCGCGCCCAGCACTACCTGGGCTCGATCGGGGCGCTGCTTCGAGGAGACCGTCTCAGCGGAGAGGAGCGCAGCTACCTGCTTCGCCGCCTGGCCGACAACCCCAAGTTCGGCTGGCTGCGAGCGACCGATGCCTGGAGCTCAGGACCGGCACGCTGGCTCCGCCGCGGGCCTCGGGCGCATGCGCTCGGCCAGGTGGGGCGGCTCGTCGCGACGCTGCTCCTGGCCCTCGGGCTCTCGAGCATCGCGACACCGGGTGGCGTGAACCCCGGGCGAGATCACTCGAGTAGGATCCGGAGCCTGCGCATTCTGGACGGGGTGGCCGACGTTCCGGGGATCCGGGTGGCCGGCGATTCGATGGGAAAGACGGACGACCCTCGACCTCGCCGCCCGATTCGTCGCGTGCGAGGCTGAGCGCCGGCGCTCGCGCGCGAGGCCGCGTCCCCCCGGCTACCGCACCCACACGCCGGCGTCGCAGCTCGCGTACCCCAGCGCGCGGTAGGTGGCGTCGACGAGGGACTGGCCGCGCTCGTTCAGCAGGATGCCCTGGCCCATCCGGTTCATCGAGTAGCCCAGCGAGAGACGCTCGCGCGGATCTGCGAAGCCGATGCTTCCGCCCGCCCCGACGTGCCCGAAGGCGGCGGAGCTGAGAATCACGCTGTCGCGATCGCCCCGGGCCCGCCGACGGTTGTCCATCGACTTCATGAACCCGAGCGAGAAGCGGGTCGGGAGGAGGAGGGTCGCATCCTCGTTCGTGGCCACCGAGATCTCGCCCATCCGGGTGAGCTGCTGGGCGTCGACGAAGCGGCGGCCGCCGAGGCTTCCGCCACATGCGAAGGGTGCGTAGAGACCCGCGAGCCCGCGGGCGTTCGAGATGCCCCCGGCCCCCCCGATCTGGGCGGCGTGGCAGGCGCGGGCGTGGGGATCGAAGCCGCCGGTATTCAGGAGCGACAGGGCCTGGATCGATTGCGGATCGTCGACGAGCGTCTGCATGAAGGTCCCGAGGTCGGCCCCCGGCTCCGGGACGAAGGGAATGATCGGCGCCACGCGCGACTCGTGCTTCTCGGGAAGGCCGATCCAGAAGTCGATTCCCAGCGGCTCGGCAATCTCGTCGCGAAAGAACTCTCCGAGCGAGCTTCTCCCGACCCGACGGACCAGCTCGCCGACGGTCCAGCCGAAGTTGATCATGTGGTAGCCGTTTCGCGTTCCGGGCTTCCAGAAGGGCGCCTCGTCCGCGAGCAGCCCGACCATGGTGTCCCAGTCGCAGCAGCCTCCGGGGGGTACCGGCGTTCGGAAGGCGGGGAGCCCGACGGAGTGGTCCAGCATCATCCGGACCGTCGCGTCCTCCTTGCCGTTGCGCGCGAACTCGGGCCAGTACTTCGATACGGGCGCTTCGATGTCGAGCGCACCCCGGCTCGCGAGCACGTGGGCCGAGATCGCGACGGCCCCCTTCGTGCACGAGAAGACGATCGAGATCGTGTCGCGGCCCCAGGGCGTCTGGGTCGAGGGATCGGCGAGCCCTCCCCACAGGTCGACGATCGTCTCGCCGTCGAGCGAGAGACAGACCGACGCGCCCACCTCGTCGCGCTCGACGAAGTTGCGCTCGAACTCCTCCGCCACCGCTCGGAAGCGGGGGTCGCAGAATCCCTCGATCTGGCCGGTGGGTACCGTGCGCTGGATCTCTTCCATCGGTCCTCCTGAAGGCTGACCTCGGATTCTACCCCCCGCTCCGCCCGGCGTGTGATCGGGATCCGGACCGGCAACTCGCGTCGCAGAGAGACGCGAACCGGTGGACTTTCGCGCCGCCGGGGGCGCGCGCCTGTGCGTCACCGCGACGGGCTCGCGGCCACATACCTCAGGGGATCGGGTACGCTGGGCCGGGGCAGAGGGGAGGCCACTGGCGCCATCGGGGAGGGTCGCGATGCAGGCGAGACGTTACCGGGGAGTGGGAGTTCTTTCGGCGATCGGGTGGGTCCTGCTGTGCCTGGCGCCGGGACGTCCCGCCCTGGCCCAGGTCACCTCGGAGGCCCCCTACCAGGGGATCGGGATCGGGGCGCGCAACAACGTGATCGACGTCTCGGCGCTGGGGGCCTGCACGCTGGCCGGCTGCCGGGACGTCGACGGCAACCTGTGTGCACCGGACCAGCCGTGCAACCTGGAGCGCGTCCCGGCGGGTCGCTGCTCGCGAGGCACGAACCCCGGCTGCCTGTGGCCGCTCGGAGCCGGCTTCTGCACCAGCGATCCGAACCGCGGCTGCCTCGCCAACCCGGACTGTCCGAACCTGGACTGCGACCTGACCTTCAACGACCCGAACTGCGCCTGCCAGGGAAGCGACAGCACCGCTCCCAACTACGAGACCAACGTCTGTGGCGGCAGTGGGGGAGTCTGCTCGGACGGCGACGACGATCCGAACACACCCTTCGAGGAGTTCCGCGAGGGCAGCGACGGCGGCGGCTGCATCGAGATCAACATCTTCGGTCCCTCGCAGACCAACTGCGGCTTCGAGGGAGGGGACGACCTCTCGGGTCCCCGTTCGGGGCTCGAGAACCCACCCATCGGTGGAACTCCCCAGCGCCGGCCGGGAGAGCAGGGGCAGGACATCGGTGAGGTGGTCGACGTGCGAGCCACCTCGGTGAACGGCTTCAGCGATCCGAACGCGATCACCGGCGTGCGCCGGATCGTCACCTTCGGGGACTCCACGTGGGGCGACTGGACCTACTCGAACAAGCTCCTGAGCGGCGCACCCGTCAGCTCGACGGGGGGTGGAGGGACACCCTGCCTGCTCCCGGGTGGCTGGACCCCGGGAGATCCGGTCCAGACGGGCACCTGCCGCACCGGGGGAGCCGTCTGTGCAAGCGACCGATCCTGCGGAGCCAACGGGCCCTGCGACGGCCTGTCCTTCTGCCACTCCCCGGGAATCGCGCAGGACCAGGTCTCGTTCCTCTGGACCGATCCGGCCTTCGATCCCAACACGAGCGGCGCCACCACCTGTCCACCCAGGTGTGGCACCACCTATGACCTGAACACCTTCGAGCAGGAAGCGCTCAATGCGGCCGCCAGCGCGGATCGCCGGGCCGGAATCCAGCTGGGCCTCGACAGCCTGGGTCCGCCCTTCGCGCGCTTTGGTGACTTCGTCGCGGTGGCATCCTCGAACGGCTACACCTGGATCGGCGACCCGGACGTCCGCTGCTTCATCAACGGACGCGACGACGCCCAGGCCGCGGCGGGCTGGGTCGGCCGCTGCGAGGTCGGCTCCGCGGCATGCAACCCCGAGACGGGCGCCATCGACCCCAACGGCGGAGGTGGGACCTGCAGCTGCCGTCGCTGCAATACCCACGTCGACTTCGTTCCGAACTGCAGCGTGACCACGACGCAGCTCTGCCAGGTCGATGCCGACTGCCCGGCGACAGAGGCCTGCCTCAAGACCGCTACCTCGAACCTGCCGCCCGACTTCAACGACCACGGCTTTCCGCAGATCTCGGCGAACCACCGGGTGGGGGGCCTCAACGGCTCGAGCTTCACCATCGCCGTTCCGCTGGTCGTCCTCCTGACCACCGGAGACGTCGCCGCCGAGTTCCGCGACAACGACGTGAAGGCTTTCTCGGACTCGCGCCTGCTCGGGCCCGTGACCACCGGCACGGGTGGGATCGGGATTGGAGCGGGACGCACGTTCACGAACGGCGTGACGACGTTTGCCGCGTTCCCCGGCGAGACGTGCTGCTCCAGCGGAGCGGACATCCTGGTGAGCCCCGACAATCCCGGGCTCCCCGGGGGGGCACTGATGCGCTCCTACGAGTGGGCCTCTGGAGCCGACCGTATTCCGGGCTGCATCGGCGACACCAGCAAGGCCGTCAATGGACCCTTCGCCCTCAACGTCGGGGTGTGCAACGACACACTCGGCGATGGCATGAGGGGCTCCACGAACACCGGGGCGGACGACGTCATCCTCGAGGCGGCCCCGGCGGGCTGCGAGCTGACGTGCATCGGCGAGGAGGGCCCCACTCGGGGCTTCAGCTGCACCAGCGACGCCAACTGCGACGCGGGTCTCAACTTCTGTCGCTGCGGCGGGATGAGCGCCGCCCGCCACGGGGCCGACGCATTGCCGAACCCGGCGGCGCCCTTTCCCACGCTGCGCGTCCTGGTCGCGGGGAGCCTGCGTGACCTCTCCGTCTCGGCGGCGAACAACACCGACACCATCTTCAAGGGCCTCGGTGTCAGCTGTCCCTACGTCGGGTCGTGCACGACCGGAGGCGAGCAATGTGCCCGCAGCGCGGACTGCGCGAATCCAGGAGATACCTGCGACAACATCGCGCTCAGCTGCGCGGCGGCTATCACGGACCCGTGCGCGACGCTGGGCGGCGACACCGATGGCGACGGCATCTGCGATGACGGCGATGGCTCCGGCA
>JBHHYV010000090.1:0-15793 GCA_046757685.1 Myxococcota bacterium | reverse complement strand
CGCTCTTCGGGGTCTTCGGGAACAACGACGTCGAGCGCGACGCGCTCGCCGCCGCCAGCGAGCGCCACGGCTTCCGCTTCGTGGACCCGCCCCTCGAGCTCCGCTGGGGAGGCCGCCGCCTGGTCGTCGTCCACGATCCCCACGAGCATGCTCCCGATCTGCTGCACTCCGGAGACGTCCTGCTCCACGGGCACGATCACACCCGGAGACTCGAGTCGGTGGACCGGACGCTGGTCTTCAACCCGGGCGAGTGCGCCGGTCACCTCGAGGGCCACAACGCGGTCGGCACCCTCGACCTCTCGACCCTCGACCCGCAGCTCCTGCTCTTCTGAGGTGGCAGGCATGCGCGCCACGGCCCTGGCCCTTGCCGACGAGATCCGAGCGCTCGCGCAGACGGGTCTGCACTTCTGCGAGGAGGGCTTCGATCGAGAGCGCTACGAGCGGCTCCTGCAGGTCGCCGTGCGGCTGGCCGCGGCCGCCTCGGGGTGCGAGGAGGCCGTCGTGCGCGGCATCTTCGAGCGCCAGGGCGGGGGCTACGTGACGCCCAAGATCGACGTTCGGATGGCGGTCTTCCGGAGGGGCGAGGTGCTCCTGGTCAGGGAGCGCTCGGATGGCTGCTGGGCTCTCCCGGGAGGCTACGCGGACGTCGGAGACTCTCCGTCCGAGGCGGCGATCCGCGAGACCCGGGAGGAGGCGGGAGTCGACGTGCGCGCCGAGCGGCTGGCCGGAGTCTGGGACCGCCGCCTGCACCCGGAGGCCGGGGCGTTCCCCTTCCAGATCTACAAGCTCGTGTTCACCGGCTCGCTCCTCGACCCCGACGCCGAGCCCCACGGAGGGCACGAGACCAGCGATGCGCGCTTCTTCGCTCTCGACGGGCTCCCGGAGCTCTCGCTCGGGCGCACGCTGCCCCTGCACATCGAGAAGGCGCGCAGCGTGGCGAGCCATCCCGCGGAGCCTTCCCACTTCGATTGAGCGGGCTCAGCGCTGCTCTTCTCGCCGCTTCGCGAGCTCGCGCTCGTATGCCCGCATCATGTCGCGGTAGTCGAGCATGCCCAGGATCCGGTCGGGCTCGCCTTCTGCCCCCGGCTCGATCACCGGAATCTGGGGACACGCCGAGACCCGGAAGAGCGCGTGCGCGCGGTAGAGGTCGTCGTCCTTCTGCAGGGTGACCGGAGGAGCCGCGATGTCCCCGGCCACGACGAAGCTCGAGAGCTGGTGCTCGTCCATCACCGGTCGGATCTGCTCGGCCGTCACCAGGCCCACCACCTTCCCCTCGGCCGATACGACCGGGAGCGTCGCGCTCCGGCTCTCGAGGATCCGGTCCCGGAGCGGCTGGAATCCGGTTCCCGGAGTGACCGTCTCGACGTGCTCGCTCGGCTGGAACACCTCGGCGACCGTCATCTCCTCGAGCACGTTCATCGTCAGGTCCCCCACGTGGGCGGGCGAGTGGAAGCGATCCAGGACCTGCGTCTCGTAGATCGAGTGGTGCCTCGCGAGCACGATGGCGACGATCGAGACCAGCATCAGGGGCGGCAGGAGCGCATAGCCTCCCGTCATCTCGGCCACCATCAGCATCGCCCCGATCGGCGCACTCGCCACCCCGGCAAAGAAGCTCGCCATCCCGACCAGGACGTAGGCCTCGGGATGGGGGAATACGGCGGGCAGCAGACCGTGACCGCCGAAGCCGATCGCGCCGCCGAGCATCCCCCCGATGAAGAGGGTCGGGCCGAAGACGCCTCCGCTGCCCCCCGACCCGATCGTGAGCGAGGTGGCGGCGATCTTGGCGAAGAGGACGAGGATCATCGTCGGGATCAGCAGCTGCCCGTCCAGCGCCTGCTGGATCACCCCCCAGCCAGCCCCGTAGGCCTGCGGGACAGCCAGCCCGATCACGCCCACCCCGAGCCCTCCGAGCATCGGGATCAGGGCCGGCGAGATCGGCAGCCGCCGCGACCCGCGGCCGACGCCGTAGTAGAGCGCGATGTAGGCCCGTCCGACGGGAGCGGCCACCAGCGCCAGGAGCAGGTAGCCCGGGATCTCGATGGGCGTTGCGATCGGGAGAGGGGGCACGGCGAAGATCTGCGCCCCGCCCAGGACGCTGACGAAGAGGACGTAGGCGGTGACCGACGAGATCACGCAGGGCACCAGCGCGTCGGACTCGAAGTCCTCCATGTAGAGGACCTCGATTGCCGTCAGGGCGCTACCCAGGGGCGCACGGAAGATGGCCCCCAGCCCGCCGGCCGCACCGGCGAGGAGCAGGATGCGGCGGTCGCGAGCCGAGAGGCCGAGACGCTCGCCGACCCAGGCTCCGATCCCCCCGCCGATCTGCGCGATCGGCCCCTCCTTGCCCGCGCTGCCGCCGCCGGCCAGCGTGAACAGGGTCGCGATCCCCTTGACCAGCGGGACCCGCGGCCGCACCCGGCCTCGGTTCTCGTGAAAGTCCCGGATCATCTGGTCGGTGCCGGGCCCGCCGGCCTCGGGCGCCAGCCAGTAGACGACCAACCCGGAAGCCAGCCCCCCGAGCACGGGCAGCACGAAGAAGATCCAGCGACTCGCACGAGCGGCCTGAGGCCACGGGGAGTCGAGCAGCCGGTCCCCCGGCGCGCGGATCACCGGCTGTCCGGCCCAGGCACCGAACGTCAGGTGCTCGGCAAGCTCGAGGGCCACCGCGAAGAGGACCGCGGCGGCCCCCGCGGCCAGGCCCACTCCGATCCCATACGCGATCCAGCGAGTGGGACCGTCTCCGAGCCACTCGCCGATGCGTCTGCCGAGGTGGCTCTCAGCCACGATCCCCTCCGTAACCGGCGCGCAGTGTAACGCGTCTCTGGAGTGGCGCCGCGCGCTCGGGCGACGCCCCGACGGGATCCGGAACACTACAATGGTCGGGGCCCTGCGGGCCGAGAGGGGACATGACAGCCGCGACACCTTCCGCCTCGCCGGAGCCTCTCGACGTCTCGTTCCGGGACGTGCACCTGTCGCTCGGAGGCCGGCGCATCTTCTCGGGATTGAGCTGCGGGTTTCCGCGGAGTCGGATCTCGGTCGTGCTCGGAGCGAGCGGCGGAGGCAAGAGCACGCTGCTACGTGCGATGGGTGGGCTCGTCCGTCCCCAGCGCGGCACCATCGAGGTGGTCGGGCAGCCCGTGACCGATCCCCGCGCCGACCTGAAGGCGATCCGCAGGCGGCTCGGGATGATGTTCCAGGGGGGCGCGCTCCTCGACTCGATGTCGGTCTTCGAGAACCTCGCGCTGCCCCTGCGGGAGCAGGGGGGCCTGGACCGCCAGGAGATCACGAACAAGGTCTGCCGCCAGCTCGAGTCGGTCGGCCTGATGGACGCCAGCACCCTCCTGCCCGGTCAGCTGTCCGGGGGAATGGTCAAACGTGCGGCGCTCGCGCGTTCGATGGTCGCGGATCCCGAGATCCTGCTCTGTGACGAGCCCTTCTCAGGGCTGGACCCGATCTCGCTGCGCACGGTCGAGCATCTGCTCGAGGAGGTGAACAAGGAGTCTGGCGTGACCATGATCATCACCTCCCACCACATCCCCTCGAGCCTGCGGATGGCCAGCCACATCGTCTTCCTGCACGATCATCGAGCGGTCGAGGGACCGCCCGAGGCCCTGCGCCGCTGCCCGGTGCCCGAGATCCGCGAGTTCATCGCCGCCGAGGATCCGAGATCCGAGGAGCCTGCCCCGGGCGAGCCGCCGGCCTCGGGAGCCGGGGCTTGATCCCACCCATCGAGGGTCTCGGCCGCGCCGCGCTCTACGTCGTCGGAGAGCTCGGCCGGTTCACGTCGTTCGGGGCCGAGGTCGCGCGTGCGACCCTGCGACCGCCGCTCCGCGTCCGCCTGATCCTGGACAACCTCTTCGCCATCGGCGTCCGCTCGCTGTCGGTGGTCTGCGCCTCCGCGGTGGTCGTCGGTCTGGCGCTCGGCCTGCAGCTCTACCATACCCTCACGCGCTTCGGGGCCGAGGCGCAGATGGGAGCGGTGATCGGGATCTCGCTCATCCGCGAGTTCGGCCCGGTGATCTCGGCGCTCCTGGTCACCGGACGGGCCGGCTCGGCGGTCGCAGCCGAGATCGGCTCGATGGTCCAGACCGAGCAGCTCGACGGGCTGCGCATGATGTCGGTCGACCCGATCGAGTACGTGGTGTCTCCCAAGGCGCTGGCCCTGCTGGGGGTCATGCCGCTGCTCTCCGCGCTCTTCATCGTGATCGCGATCGCAGCCGCCTACATCCACGGCGTGACCGTACTCGGGCTCGACGGGGGCGCGTTCCTCGCGAGCCTGGAGTCCGCGGTCGAGTTCCACGAGGACGTCGCCGGGAGCCTGCTCAAGTCGACCCTCTTCGGCGCACTCATCGGCTGGGTGGCGACGTACCGTGGCTTCACCTCGGCACCGACGTCCGAGGGGGTGAGCTTCGCGACCACGCAGACCGTCGTGATAGCATCCGTCGGAACGTTGGCGCTCGACTACTTCGTGAACGCCTTCTGGGGAGTTTGAAGTGTCCCCATCTCCGATCCGGGATCTCGCCGTCGGGCTCTTCGTCGCTGCAGGCCTTGCGGCCATCGGCTACCTGTCCCTCTCGCTCGGCGGCCTCTCCTGGTCTGGGCCCTCCACGCAGACGCTCTACGCGACCTTCGACGACGTGGGCGGCCTGCGGCCGCGGGCGTCCGTTCGGATCGGGGGCGTCCAGATCGGAGAGGTCGAGGAGATCGGCCTCGACGCGGACTTCCGCTCCCGGGTCACGCTCTCGATCGACGCGTCGCTCGAGCTTCCGCGCGACACCTCCGCGTCGATCCTGACGGAGGGTCTCCTGGGATCCCAGTTCCTCGATCTCGAGCCCGGCGCCGACGACGTCCCCCTCCAGGATGGCGCGCAGATCCAGTACACGCAGAGCGCGCTCTCGTTCGAGCGGCTGATCGGGCGCCTGGTCCAGAACTTCGGCGTGTCCAAGTGAGCCCCCTGCGACGGACGCGCCCCGAGGTGCGCAGGACGGCTCGGCTCGAGGCGTCGATCGTCTACCTGCTGCTCGCCGCCGCTCCCGGGCTCGCGATGGCCCACTCCTACGAGCCGCCGGGGCAGGAAGGCGACGCGGTCGAGGCCGCCCGCGCGGCGGTCGAGGAGACCGTGCGCAAGGGAATCGCGATCCTGCAGGACGACTCGCTCTCGCCGCAAGTGAAGCGCGACCGGGTGATCGCGCTCGCCGAGGAACGCTTCGACTTCGACCTGATCGCGCGGCTGGTGCTCGCGCGAAGCTGGCGACGCTTCGACCCCGAGCAGCGAGCGGAGTTCACGCGCGAGTTCAAGCAACACCTGGCGGCGACCTACGGCGATCGGCTCCGGGACTACAGCGAGGAGACGGTCGAGTTCGGCCCGGCGCACCTGGAGGCGAACGGAGACGTGACCGGCGAGACCCGGGTGGTCGGGGGCGCTGCGGGCGAGGGGATCTCGGTCCAGTATCGGATGCGCAACCGCCGGGGGGAGTGGAAGGTGATCGACGTGATCATCGAAGGCATCAGCATGGTCTCGAACTTCCGCTCGCAAGTGCGTGACCTGATGGCCGGATCGACCCCCGACGAGCTGATCCAGAAGCTCCACCGCAAGAACGTGGAGCGGAGCGCCTCCAGGACCTGAGGTCTCCCCCTGCCGGAATCCATCGTCATCGACCCCCGCTTCTGCGGTCCCCCGGGCGTCGCGAACGGCGGCTACGTGGGGGGCCTGCTCGCCGCACGCCTCGGGGGCGCGGTTCGGGTGACGCTGCTGGCTCCCACTCCGCTCGGAACACCGCTCGAGATCCGAGAGGAGTCCGACGGGTCGCTGGGCCTGTGGCAGGGCGGCCGGCTGCGGGTCCGCGCGCGGCGCGAGCCCCTCGAGCTCTCGCTTCCCCCGGCTCCCGACCGCGAGACGACGCATGCCCAGACAGGGACTTGCCGCGCCTTTCTCACCCATCCCTTCCCGGGCTGCTTCGTCTGCGGTCCGGACCGCGCGCCCGGCGACGGCCTGCGGATCTTTCCCGGGCCCGTCCCGGGGAGCCGCGCCGCGGCCGCGCACTGGACCCCGGCGCCCGACCTCGCGAGCCGCGGGGCGTTCGCCCCTCCCGAGATCGTCTGGGCGGCGCTCGACAGCTCCAGCGCCTTTCCGCTCCTCGAGACTCCCGCCTCGCAAGCCCTCGAACCGCTGGTCCTCGCGGGGCTCCACGCCGAGATTCGCGAGCCCGTCGTGAGCGGCCAGGCCCACCTGCTGCAGATGTGGCCGCTCGGCTTCGAAGGTCGACGCGGCACGGCGGGGATCGCGCTCTACGGACCCGATGACCAGGTCCGCGCCGCCGGCATCGCCCAGTGGGTGTCGCTCGCGGGTCGCGCCGGCGCGTGAGCTCGCAGCATCCGACGGCGGAGCTGCTGGTCGCCTGCTACTGCCAGGGCATCTTTCCCATGGTCGATCCCGACACGGGGCGCGTCGAGTACTACAGCCCCGACCCGCGCGGGATCCTGCCCCTCGATCGCCTTCACGTCTCGCACAGCCTGGCGCGACGGGTCAGGAGCGGCCGCTTCGAGATCCGCTCGGACAGCTGTTTCGAGCGGGTGATGCGCGAGTGTGCAGCACCCAGAGCGGACCGTGCCCAGAGCTGGATGAACGAGCCCTTGCTGCGCGCGTACGTGGATCTCCACCATCTCGGAGCCGCGCACAGCGTCGAGGCATGGCGGGAAGGCGTGCTGGTCGGCGGCCTCTATGGCGTGCACCTGGGAGCCGCCTTCTTCGGCGAGTCCATGTTCCACCGGCCGGAGCTCGAGGGAACCGACGCGTCGAAGGTCTGCCTGGTCGCGCTCGTGGAGAGGCTGCGCGAATGCGGCTTCGAGCTCCTCGATACCCAGTTCACGACCCCGCACCTCGAGCGCCTGGGGGCGATCGAGGTGCCGCGCTCCGGGTACCTGGAGCGCCTGGCCCGGGCGCTGGCACGGCCGGTGGCCTGGGATCCGGAAGGCTGCGAGTGACAGGTCGCACCCGCTACACTGCCGGCCGATGCTGCGGCGCGTCTACTCCCTGGCCTTCTGGAGCTTTCTCCTGGTGAGCTCCGTCGCGCTCTTTCCGGTCGCCGGCCTCGTGTGGGCCGCGACCCGCCCCTTCGACCCGCGAGGGATCGTCCTGCATCGCTTCACCTGCTTCTGGGCATCGCTGTACACCTGGCTCAACCCCGCCTGGCCGGTCCGGGTGGAGGGCCGGGACAAGATCGATCCCCACCAGGCCTACGTGATGGTCTCCAACCATCTCTCGCTGCTCGACATCCTGGTCCTCTTCCGGCTCTTCCGGCACTTCAAGTGGGTCTCGAAGATCGAGAACTTCCGGGTCCCGCTGATCGGTTGGAACATGAGCCTGAACCGCTACATCAAGCTCAAGCGGGGCAATCGCCAGAGCGTCGTCCGCATGCTCCGCGAGTGCGAGCAGGCGCTTCGCGGAGGCAGCTCGATCCTGATGTTCCCCGAGGGCAGCCGCTCGCCCAACGGGGTCCTTCGGGAGTTCAAGCGGGGCGCGTTCGAGCTGGCGCTCCGGGCGCGCGTGCCGATCCTGCCGATCGTCCTGACCGGCACCGCGGACGCGCTCCCCAAGCGGGGCTTCGTACTGCGCGGCCGGCACCCACTGCGGATCCGGGTGCTCGACCCGCTGCCCTTCGCGAGCTTCGCCCATATGAGCGCTGAGGAGCTGACCGAGCACGTGCGGCACCGGGTGGTCCGAGAGCTGGTGGAGCCAGTGCCTGCAGATCGGTCGGCGGTCCGCTGAGTGAGGTCCCGCAGACCCGAGGACGCCGAATGGAGCCGTTCGACCGCACCCTGGCTCGCGTTCATGGCCCTCCTCTGGCCCCTCCTCGGGTCGGCAGCCGAGCCCCGCCTGGTGGTGGTGCTGGTCGTCGACCAGCTCCGCCGCGACCGATTCGAGGCGGACCTGCCCGGCGGTCTGGGGCGGCTGGCGAGAGAGGGAAGGGTCTTCTCGCAGGCCGTGCTGGATCACGCGTTGAGCGAGACCTGTCCAGGTCATGCGACGATCCTGAGCGGTCGCCATCCCGGCGCGACGGGGCTGCCCGGCAACCGCTTCGTGGATCCCCTGACCGAGTCGGTGCGCTACTGCGTGGAAGATGACGCCACCGACGCGCGGGTCTTCGGGATCGAGCCCGACGACGAGGAGGGTCGGTCTCCTCGAAACCTGCGGGTGACGACGCTCGGGGACTGGCTCAAGCGCGAGGATCCGGGGAGCCGAGTGTTCGCCGTCTCGGCGAAGGACCGGTCCGCCATCGTCCTGGGAGGCCGGCACGCCGATGCCGCCTACTGGCTGCTGCGGGGAAGCGCGACCGGCTTCACGACCAGCCGCTACTACCGAAGCGATGTGCCGGCGTGGGTTTCGAAGCTCAGCGATCGCCTGTTCGAGGAGCTTCCCGAGACGTGGACCCATCCGCCCCCGCCCCACACCCACCGGCCCGATGCCTATCTCTACGAGTCGAACGATTACTCCCGCGCCTCGCCCCATCCACTCTCCGATCCGAACCGGGCGATCGCCTCGACCCAGCTCTTCCCGACGCCCTACCTGGACGACTGGACGCTCGATCTCGCGTCGGCCCTCGTCGACACCGAGTCGCTCGGGCGGGGACCCGGGACCGACCTGCTGGCCGTCTCGCTCTCGGCCACCGACACGGTCGGTCACCTCTACGGGCCTCGCAGCGACGAGGCCTATGCTGCGCTCCACCAGCTCGACCGGTCGCTGGGCTCGTTCCTGTCGATGCTCGAGGCGAGGGTCGGGAGGGACCGGCTGCTGGTCGCATTGACCGCCGATCACGGGGTGCTTCCGATCCCGGAGTGGCTGGAGGCACAGGGCCGGAGCCGCTGCCCGGTTCCCGGGGGAAGGATCGGGGCGCGGGGCCTGGTCTTCGGGCTGCTCTGGCACCTGCACCGGAAGCTCACCTGGGTGCTCACCCTGCCCAAGGACTGGCTGGTGATCTCCGGAACGCAGATCGGCGTCAACCGGGAGACCGCGCGCGCCCAGGGAGTCTCCGTAGAGCGGATCGCCAGCCTGACCGAGCGCTACCTCGAGGACCAGCGCGGGATCCGCGAGGTCTGGACCCGCTCGGAGCTCGAGCATCCCGGCTCCCGCGATCCCGAGATCGCGCGCCTCTACCGGAACTCCCTCGATCCCGAACGCAGCGGCGACCTGATGGTCCAGCCCGACTACGGCTGCCTGATCTCCCGATACGACGCCGGGACCAGCCACGGCTCCCCCTACGACTACGATCGAGACGTGCCCCTCGTCTTCTGGGGTGCCGGCGTCGAGCCAGGCATCGATCCCCGACCGGCCGCGACGGTCGACATCGGCCCGACGCTGGCGCACCGGCTCGGGATCGATCCCGGCGTCGAGCTCGACGGCCACTCCCTGCTGCCATGAAGCCCTCTCGGACCCACCCGCTCCGGGCGCGCGGGGTCGAGGATCCGCGACGCGGGCGCGGGCTCGCGCGTGGGCTGGCGTTCGGGCTCGCGCTCGGGCTCGCGCTTCCGGCACTCGCGCAGACGGCGGTGCCCTCCTTCGAGCTGGATCGCGATCCCTCGAAGCTCGTCCTCAGCTTCGACGAGGAGGTCGGAGCGATCGCGCGACCGGACCCGATCCCGCTTCTCCGGATCTACGCAGACGGTCTCGCGAAGGTCCACGTGCCCGCCTACATGCGGGGATCGGGCGACTACCGCCTGCGGCTCGATCCGCTCCGCCTGCGCACGCTCGTCCGGGAGCTGCTCTCGGCCGGGGTGATGGACCTCGACGACCGCCAGGTCCGCCGGCATCGCCGGCGCCTGGGGACCCGTCGCGACGCCGCGGGGCTTCCCCGGCGGCGAACGGATCCCGCAACCGTGCGCATCGAGCTCCGCCTGGCGCGGCTCGCCGGGAGGCCCGCCGTCCGGCACGTCCTGCGCTGGCCCGGCCTGCGCGGAGACGCGCGGGACTTCCCCAGCGATGTCCGCGTACGCGACGTGAAGCGGGGCGTCGATGCCCTCTGGCGAATCTGCCACGACCCGCGCCTGCAGCGGGACCCGAGCCCCTCCCGGTGACGGCGGGCGCACACGCGCTCGTCCTGCTGGCGCTGCTCGCCTGGGGCGGTCTGCCAGGGTCCGCGCGCGCCTTCGCCTTCACCTTCGCGGACGAGACCTTCGGCGTCGACGTGATCCAGCATCCGCAGGGCTACACGGGCACGCAGAGCCTCCTCACGATCACCGTGGGGATCGATCCCAGCAGTGCCCATGCGGCTGCCATGCGGATTCCCGTCCACAACGCGGTGGTCACGCTCAACGCCCTCACCCCGACCGTCGGAAACCTGGACTTCACCTCGAACGTCCCGCCGAATGCCGTCGACTTCGAGTCGGTCGTCCTGCACGAGCTCGGTCACGCGCTCGGACTGAACCACCCGAACCTGGCCAGCGAGTCGGGCGTCTCGCAGCCGGCCCAGGACAGCACCCGCACCACCGACGGCGCCAACAACGTCTTCGACATCAACTTCTGGACCGACGGAATCCCCGGCTCGCGGGACGACCTGCGGCTGGACGACGTGAACCTCCACTGGTTCCACATCGTGGACAACAACCCCTTCGCGATCGTCCAGCCGATCGACCGCACGACCTACTGTCGCGGCTGCGCCCTTCCCGCGGGGGACAACGCCGCCGCCAACGCGAGCCGCGATGTCGGCGCCCTGCTGGGATTCCCGAACACCGAGGCGGTCCTCCAGCAGGGGACCTTCACGGGGGAAGCCCAGCGGACCCTCGCGCCAGATGACGTGGCGGGGCTCCGCTACGCGATGACCGGCCTCGACGAGACGGCCGGCACGGCGGACGATTACCAGATCCAGCTGGTCTTCGCGGGTCTCGATGCTGCGAGCGACATCGTGATCCGCTTCGACGACGCGAGCACCTCCTTCGCCGCCACGTCGTTCTCGAGCGCCCCCATCAGCGGAACGCATCGCCGGGTGGTCGCTCCCGTGATCTCGTTCAACGGCCAGTTCCAGTGGCTCTTCAACAACGTGATGGTGTGCGGACCGGGCGAGGACAGCGACGGCGACGGGATCTGCGATGACGGCGACGCGTCGGGAGTGGCGGGCGACAGCCCCTGCACCACCGGAAGCGCCGTCGGTTGCGACGACAACTGCCCCTTCCAGCCGAACCCGGGCCAAGCGGATCAGGGCGGCCGGAACAGCCCGCTGCCCGACGGCATCGGAGATGCCTGCCAGTGCGGAGACGCCGACGGCGACGGAATCGTCGACATCACCGATCTGGTCGGACTCCTGCGCTTCCTGGGCGGGCTGCCTCCGGGAGTCGACCCCACGACGTGCAGCGTGGTCGGGGACCCGGCCTGCGACATCACCGACGCGGTGGTGCTCGAGCGCTTCCTCGGGGGACTGCCTCCGGGGATCGCCCAGGCCTGCGCCGCGGCGCTGCCCTGAGCCGGCCGCCGCGCGCGGCGAAGGGCCCGAGAGACCCGGGAGCTATACTCGCGCGCCGTGTCGGAGGAGGAGCGCGTCGTGATCACGGGGATCGGGGCCGTGACTCCCAACGGCCTCGACTGGCCGACCACCTGGAAGAGCGTGCAGGCGGGCGACTCGGGCATTCGCCGCATCGAGCGCTTCGACACCGGCCGCTATCCCGTCCAGATCGCGGGTGAGATTCGCGACTTCGATCCCCTCGTGCACCTCTCGCGCAAGCAGGCCCGGCGGGCCGACCGCATGGCGCAGCTCGCGCTGGTCGCCGCCCACGAGGCGGTGCACGCCGCGCGAATCGACCCGGGCGGCGAGTGGGCCGACGACACGGGCGTGCTGATCGGCTGCGGCTCCGGGGGGATCGAGACCTACAGTCGCCAGAAGGAGGTGCTCGACCGGCGAGGGCCCCACGCGCTGAGCCCGCTCTTGATTCCGATGATCACCGTCGACGCCGCTGCGGTCCAGGTCGCCATCCAGCTGGCGGTGCGGGGACCGTCGCTCGGGGTCGCATCGGCCTGCTCCACCAGCACCGACGCCCTCGGCCTGGCGCTCGCTGCGATCCGGTCGGGCCAGGCCCGGATCATGATCGCCGGAGGCACCGAGGCCGCGGTCACCCCCCTCGGGATCGGCGGCTTCGATCGCCTGCGCGCACTGTCGCGGCGAAACGACGAGCCCGAGGCGGCCTCGCGCCCCTTCGATGCGGCGCGCGACGGCTTCGTCCTGAGCGAGGGGGCCGTGGTCCTCGTCCTCGAGAGCCTCGCGGTGGCCCGGAGCCGCGGCGCCACCCCGCTCGCCGAGATCCTCTCCTACGCCGCCACGTCGGACGGCGGGCACCTGACCGCCCCCGATGACCTCGCCGAGGGGGCGGTGCGCTGCCTCGCGCGCGCGACGGAGCGCGCCGGGCTCGCTCCCGCCGACGTCGGCCTGCTCTGCGCCCACGCCACCGGCACTCCCCTCGGCGATCCCGTCGAGGCGCTCGCCATTCAGCGCAGCTTCGGAGAGCACACCCCGCATCTCCCGGTCTTCGCACCGAAGGGCGCCACCGGCCACCTGCTCGGCGCGGCCGGTGCGCTATCGGTGGCGCTGTGCTGCGAGGCCCTCCGCCACGGCTCGATCCCGCCCACGCGCAACCTGGAGCACCCCGAGGGCCCTCCCCTCGACCACGTCACCGGGTGCGCCCGCCCCACCGACGCGCGCATCGCCCTCGCACCGAGCTACGGCTTCGGCGGCCACAACAGCTGCCTGGCAATCGCCCGCTGGGACGGGTAGTGCGCGCCCAAAGAAGGGCGCAACGCGAGCCCGCATGGTGTCCCCAGCGGGATTCGAACCCGCGTCGCCGGCGTGAAAGGCCGGTGTCCTGGGCCAGGCTAGACGATGGGGACAGGCGGCGCTGAGCGCGGCGGCGAGGGTACCGGGGCCCGCGCCGGGGCTCAAGCGCACCGACTCGAGCGCACCGACTCAAGCGCACGACGGAGGGCTCCGAAGCGCCTGGGGAGGCAGAGAGATGAGCGTTCTCGCCAGCAGCGCGCACGACTTGCGGACCCTCGTGCAGTCGTTCCACCCGGTGGTCGCCATCGAGTCGAGCGACGAGGAGCGCGTGGGCCGGATCCTGCGCGAGGTGGCGAGGGAGCTGGGAGCGAGCCTCTTCGAGTGGTCGGTCACCCGCGGGCTGGTGCGCCAGGGAGCGCAGCACGCGATCGCCGGCACGGCCGAGCCGATCCAGCTGCTCGCACACCTCCAGGGGCTGACCGTGCGCGGGCTCTACTGGCTGAAGGACCTGGCGCCCCACCTGGCAGACCCGATCTGCGCGCGCCGGTTTCGCGAGGTTGCCACGCGCTTCGCCCACACGCCCTCGGCGATGGTGCTGACGGGAGGCGAGATCACGCTCCCGTCGGAGCTGGCGGCCGTCGCCGCCTTCTACACACTGCGCATGCCCGGCCGCGAGGAGCTGCGAGAGGTCGTGCGCTCGGTGCTCGAGGGATTGCGCAGCCAGTCGGCGGTCCAGGCTGAGCTCGGCCCCGCTGCGCTCGACCGCGTGCTCGCCGCGCTCGCCGGCATGACCCTCAACCAGGCGCGCCAGGCGGTGGCGCGCGTGGTCCTCGAGGAAGGGAGGCTCGACCCCGACGACACGGCGGCCCTGCTGCGCGAGAAGGCGAGCCAGCTCGCCGCCGGAGGGCTGCTCGAGTACTTTCCCGTCGAGGACAACCGCTTCGAGCTCGCGGGCTTCGGCCGGATGAAGGAGTGGCTCGAGCGGGCCCGGCTGGGCTTCAGCCCCGAGGCCCGGGCGCTCGACCTCGCCCCTCCGCGCGGCGTGCTCCTGGCCGGAGTCCAGGGCTGCGGCAAGTCGCTCGCAGCCAAGGCGATCGCGCGCGCCTGGGGTCTGCCGCTCGTGAAGCTCGACGCCGGCGCGCTGCTCGACAAGTACCTGGGCGAGTCCGAGAGGAACCTGCGGAGGGCCACGGCCCAGGCCGAGTCGCTGGCTCCCTGCGTGCTCTGGATCGACGAGATCGAGAAGGGTCTCGCACCCGACGCCGGGGAGTCGGGCGGCGTGGGCCGGCGCATGCTGGGCACCCTGCTCACCTGGCTCCAGGAGCACCGCGCGCCGGTCTTCCTGGTCGCGACTGCCAACGACGTCTTCGCGCTGCCCCCCGAGCTGATGCGCAAGGGCCGCTTCGACGAGCTCTTCTTCGTGGACCTTCCCGACCCTGCGGAACGGCTCGAGATCCTGCGAGTGCACCTGCGCGCGCGACACCAGGATCCCGAGAAGCTCGAGCTGGGTTCGGTGCTCGACGAGACCGACGGGTTCAGCGGCGCCGAGCTCGAGCAGGCCGTGATCGCGGCACTCTATCGCTCCCTCCACGATCGCTCGCCGCTCGCGAGCGACCATCTGCTCCACGAGATCCGCTCCACGCGACCCCTCTCCGTCGCGCGGCGAGAGGAGATCGAGCGCCTGAGGACCCTGGCCCGGGAGCGCTTCGTCCCCGTGCGCTGAGCCGCGACCCAGAGCGCGCATCGCGCGGGCCGGCCCCATCCGGTCGAGCCGGCGCAGGTGAGCCGACGTCGCGTGCTGCGGGCCCACTGGCTCATGGGCGCGAGCGCCGCGGGCTCTCGGCAGATGCAGCCTTGTCAGCGGGACGCACGCGTAGCGTCAGCTCGTGGACCTGCTCGACGCGCACCTGCGTGCCCGCCTGGACCGGACCCTCGACCGGATCGCTGAGCTTCGCTCGCCAGAGCTCTTGGCGAACACGCACCCAGCCCTCGGGCGCGAGGGTGGCGGTGGTGACACCGAGGGCGCCGATCAGGGCCTCGGGCCCGTGTGCGCTCGGCGTCGTCTCGTAGCCGCGTCGAACGAAGGGGTAGAGGGCAAGCTGCAGCGCCACGAAGGCGAGCCACAGCCCGGCCGCGAGCGGCGAACCGATCAGCCCCAGCCCCCTGCACAGGACCCAGAGCAGGACGGCGAGGCCCGCAAGCTCGGGGATCTGCAGCAGAACGTATCGGCCGAAGGTTCGCATCGTCGCAGCCGCTCTCATCGATGGGGTTCGAAGATCGCCGCCGGGCGGCTTGCGCGCCCCCCCGGCCAGGGATACAACCGACACGATGGCGAAGCGTCCCCGCCGGGCAAGCGGAGCCCGGACGATCGGCTCGCTCAGAGGTGCGCGGGCGCGCCCTGCAGGCCGCGCGCAGCCGGCTCCCCGGGCGCCTCGCGGCGACGGAATCGTACGCGTGGGACGAGAGGTGCAGGGACGCCGGGGGCGAGGGGTCACGACGATCTCGGGCCTGCCTCTCGCATCGGATCGACTGCGCGACCTGGCCTCGGACCTGAAACGGCTGTGCGGCAGCGGGGGGACGATCCGAGTCGGGGTCATCGAGATCCAGGGAGATCACCGCGACGTGATCGCTGCCTGGCTCGAGGGGCGCGGCTTCCAGGTCGAGCGCGCGGGGGCCTGAGCGTGCGGTCGGCCGCCGCTCTCGTCGTGTGCGGGGTCGCGCTTGGAACGTCGGGCTGCGGGTTCGGGGGTCCGGACACACCGGGACCCTTCTGGTGGCGTGCCGCCTGCGCCGTCGAGCGCTGGATGGACCGCAACGACATGCGCGTCCGCTGGGGTCGGGCTAAGCCCTGCGAGCGGATGGCTCGCGAGCTGGACCGCGGGCGGGAGGCCGTCCGGGACTGGGCGGACCGCGCGCTCGAGCCCGGCCCCGGGGCGCCGCCGTCGGGCCCGGACGACCCGGCCCCCGAGAGGACCCCCGAGCCCTAGCCGGGGGCGCGGTGGCGCTCCATGCGCGGGCGGAGGGCCCGCATGGCCACC
>JBHHYV010000089.1:0-15799 GCA_046757685.1 Myxococcota bacterium | reverse complement strand
AGGCGCGCCGGCCGCGACGCCCAGGCTGGCGAGGGCGACGAAGGCGGCGGGGGCGAGGCTCCCGGTCGCGGCGATGAGCGCCCGCAGCTGTCCGGGGGCATCGCCCACGGCCAGCCGCACCAGGGACCAGAGGGCGGTGACGCCGGCCGCGAGGGCGAGCAGCGCCAGCAGGGCCGCAGGACGCGCACGGCGGGGTCGGTCGGTCGCGGAGAGGTCCTCGGCGACGCTCTCGCGCAGCGAGCGCAGGGGCAGCTCGCTCACCGGATCTCCTCGGGGAGGCGACCCGCCGAGATCGCCCGGTCCCGCCACCATCGAATCGCGAGGCAATCCACGATCCCTCGCCACAGCCGGTTTCCGACCCCGTACTTCGACTCGCCCGCGGTTCGGGGACGGTGGTGGACCGGGATCTCGGAGACCCGGAAGCCCTGCGCGCGCGCCAGCGTGGGGAGGAAGCGGTGCATTCCATTGAACACCGGAAGCTCCCGCACGACCCGGCGCCGGATTGCGCGGTAGGTGCAGCCCGCATCCAGGACCCGGTCGCCCGTGACCCGGTTGCGAAAGCCGTTCGCCAGGCGAGACGAGATGCGCCGGAGCCAGTCGTCCTCGCGCACCTCGCGCACGCCGCACACGACGTCGGCGGACTCGAGGGTCTCGAGGAACCTCGGGAGGTCGACGGGGTCGTTCTGGCCGTCGCTGTCCATCGTGACGAGCCGCTCCCCCCGCGCGGCTCGAAAGCCGGTCGCCTGCGCCGCGCTCTCCCCCGCGTTGTGCCGGTGGTGCACGACGCGCAGCCTCGGGTGGGCGCGCGCGAGCTCGTCGAGGAGCGCGGCCGAGCCGTCGGTGCTGGCGTCGTCGATGAAGAGGATCTCGTAGTCGAGCCCGGTCTTCTGGAGGGTCGCGAGCAGCTCGCGGGTGAGGCTCTCCAGGTTGTCCCGCTCGTTGTAGCAGGGCAGGAGGACGCTCAGCTCCAGGGTCTGGGGATCGCTCACGGTCGCGCGCCTCCCTCGGAGAGCACCACTCGCCGCGCGCCGCTCGTCTGGCGCTCGGCGAAGTAGTCGTCGGCGTGGAAGAGGTCGATCGCGAAGGGATGGCGGCGGAAGACCCCGTCCCAGCGTTCCAGCTCCGCGCTCGGCCGCATGCGGATCGCATCGCTCTTGAACTCCGAGATCCAGACGCGATAGCTCCCGTGGAGGACCGCCAGGATCAGCCAGAACGTGCATAGGATGCCCGCCAGGAGCGGCGCCGGGCGCAGCCGGGCGCCGGCCCAGGCGATGCCCGCGGCCAGTCCAGCGCCGAGCACGAGGACGACGGGCGCAAGGCTCTCTCGAGCCCCGAGCAGCTCCGTGAAGTAGAACGCGATCGCTCCGGCCCCCGCGAGCGTCGCGAAGGCAGCCAGCGCGCCGCTGGAACGGAGCAGGCGGCGCGCGCCCCGTGCGTCGCGGGCCAGCGCGGCCAGCGAGTCCGCACCCAGCAGAGCCAGCAGCGGAAGCAGGGGCAGCACGTAGTGCCGCTGCTTCTGCGCCAGGAGCGAGAGCGCGACGAAGCTCGCCACGAAGCCGAGGGCGGGCAGTCGCAGCCCCGGGTGACGGGACCACAAGCGCGTCTTCCAGGCCCGCCAGGCGACGACCGGGAGCAACAGGCTCATCGGAAACGCCCCTCGCACGATCGAGCCGACATGGAACCAGATCGGGTGGACGTGGCCCGCGCTGGGGACTGGCACCTTCACCCCGAGCGGCAGCACGGCCTCGCTGGAGAGGACCTGCCAGGCGCCCGGAACCTGGCTCACGATCGCGGCGTACCAGGCGAGGGCGGGGAGTACCGCCAGCGCCATCCATCCCAGCATCCGGGGCCGCGCCGGCTCGCCGAGCCTGCGCTCGAGGAGTCGCGTGGCCACGATCGGCAGCCCGACCAAGAGCAGGGCCGCAGTGGCCTTCGCCAGGAACGCCAGTGCGACCGCGCCCGCGAAGGCGATCGCCAGCCCCCTCCGGCGGGTCACCGACAGGCGCTCGTAGCTGAACAGGCTGAGGCCGCAGAGCAGCGCCAGCACCATCTCCGCGTTGCCGCGGCGCCCCTCGGTGTAGACCATGTCCATCAGGGCCAGCAGGCTCGCGGCCAGGAGGCCTCCCGTCGTGCCCGCGATCGTGCGGCCCCAGGCGAAGGTGAGCGCCAGCAGCGCGACGCCCGCGATTGCCGAGGGAGCGCGCAGGGCGAGCCGCGATGCCTCGCCTGTGATCTGGTCGCTGATGGCGACCAGCCAGGTGTAGAGCGGAGGCTTGCGGACCCGCGGGTGGCCCCGGAAGTGCGGGACCAGCCAGTCGCCGGTTGCCAGCATCTGGCGCGCCGGCTCGAAGCAGCGCTCCTCGGTGCTGAGGATCACGCGACCGGCGCCGAGCCGGAAGCCGAGGACCGAGGCGAACCCGAGGCCGAGCAGCAGCGCGAGCGCCAGCGGGCGCCGCGAGCGGCCAGCGCCGCTCGGTGGCGCCTCGCCGGGCTGGGGCGGGCTTCGATCCGCGGACATGGCGCGCTCAGCTCTCGCGACCCGCCGCGAAGTCCTTGATGGAGTCCGTCACGTAGCGGACCTGCTCCCGGGTCAGGAAGGGGTCCATCGGCAGCGAGAGGATGCGCGAGGTGGCGAGCTCGGCGGCGGGGAAAGTACCTCGCCCGAGCTGCATCCAGCCGTAGGCCCGCTGCAGGTGAAGGGGGAGGGGGTAGTGCTGCCCGGTCTGGATGCCGCGGCTCTTCAGATGACGCTGCAGCGCATCGCGGTCCGAGATCCGGATCACGTAGAGGTGCCAGCTGGGCTCGACGTCTTCCAGGGGAGAGGGGAGGGTGACCTCCTCGACCTCGAGGAGGTCCTCGGCATACCAGCCGGCGACCTCGCGGCGGCGCGCATTCCACGCGTCGAGGTGCCGCAGCTTGACCTCGAGCACCGCGGCCTGCAGGCCGTCCAGCCGCTCGTTGGCGCCCTCGATCTCGTGGTCGAACTTCGTCAGGCGCCCGTGGTTCGAGTACATCGTGACGAAGCGGTGGATCTCGGGATCGTCCGTGACGACCGCTCCGCCATCTCCGAATCCGCCCAGGTTCTTCGACGGAAAGAACGACAGGCAGCCGGCGCGGCCGATGCTGCCGAGCCGGGCGCCCCGGAAGCGCGCGCCGAGCGCCTGCGCGGTGTCCTCGATCAGCACCAGGTCATGCTCCCGCGCGATCGGCTCCAGGGCGTCGAGCGGTGCGGCCAGGCCGTAGAGGTGAACCGGGAGCAGCGCCCGGGTACGGGACGTGACCTGCTCCGCGACGCTTTGGGGGTCGATCTGGAAGGTGTTCTCGTCGATGTCGGCGAAGACGACCCGCGCGCCGGCAAGGGTGACGGCCTCGGCGGTGGGCGCCGCGGTGAGCGCTGTCGTGATCACCTCGTCGCCGGGCTCGAGGCCGAGCGCACGCAGCGTAATGGCGAGGGCCGAGGTGCCGCTCGCGACTCCGACCGCGTGACGGGTCCCGACGAACTCGGCCAGCGCTTCCTGGAAGCTCGCGACCCGGGGTCCGCCCACGAAGGCCGCGCTCTCGACGACGCTGCCGAGCGCGCGGTCCAGCTCGTCGCGGATGCGAGCGTGCTGGCGGGGAAGATCGAGAAAGGGAACCTGCATCGTGAGCTCCGCTCTTCGGGGGATGGAATCGCTGCGACGGCAGCCGGCCGGAGCTCCCCTCCCGGACTTCCCCCGAGACCTTCGGGAGCGGGCTCCAGAACCTCCACAGCTATACGGATCCACCCCTTAACCGGGGATTGGAGTCTCCTAAGAAGATTCTCATCTGGCGCCGCGGTTCGAGGATCGCTGGCGGGCCCGCGAGCGTAGCGAGTACCCTCTGGCCGCCTTCGGACCGCGGCCGCTCGCATCGACGACGGAGCCCGCGTCCCGTCGTGGGGGACCTCATGGCTGTTCGCCGCCTGCATGCGTCTGCTCCGGCCGGCCTGCTGGCCGCGGCGGCACTGACCTTCGCCGTCCCCTCGCGCGCGGCGGACGACCCGTTGCGGCTTCGCGAGCTCCACTACCGCACGAACCTCCTGGAACGACACGTCTCGCCGGAGGGCATCGTGCTCTACCGCGTGAACCCCAGCCGCATCGCCAGAGAGGTTCGCGAGGGTCGCTATCCGCTCCTGGCCGACGCCCCCACCTTCACCGGCCAGTGGGCGACGGGAGCCTGCCTGCGCGCCGGCTACTCCAGAGGCGCCGCGCGGGAGCAGGCGCTCGACGATGCCTCTCGCGCGCTCGGGGGGCTGGAAGCCCTCTCGGCGGTCACCGGCGTGCCCGGCCTCTACGCGCGTACCCTGCGCAGGGCGCCGCCTCCCAGCGGGGCCCCGGGGCGCTGGTTTCGTGGCCGGCGCCGCGGGTCGGCCTACTTCTGGCGGGGCGACGTCTCGATGGACCAGTACGCCAACGGTGTGCTGCCCGCCCTCTGGGCGTGTCGCGCGCTCTTCCCGGAGCGCACGCGGCGGGCGGCCGTCGCGCTGGCGGACCACCTGCTCGCGAACGGCCTGCACCTGGTCGATCCCGACGGACGCCCCACCCGCTTCGGAGACCTCTCGCCCCGCGCCGGGGCGGGCCTGAACTCGATCGCCATGCTGACGGGTTACGCGGCCTTCTCGCTCGCAGCGCGCCTGGATCCCGCGCCCGTGTACCGCCGGGAGCGCGATCGTCTGCGCGACCGGGAGCGGGTTCCTGCGCGCGCGCGCGTCACGAACCTGCGCTTCTTCGGCCGCGCCAAGCGCTCGAACGACCTGATGGCCTGGGACCTGCTGCGCGTCCTCGTTCCGCTCGCGCGCGAGACCCGGGACCCCGCCCTCGGGGACCTGCGCCACGCCCTGTTCTCGACCTGGCTGAGGGTGCGCGCCGACGGCAACGCCTACTTCGCGATCCTCTTCTGCCGGATCGAGCCCGAGAGCTGCGACGGATCGGCGCTGCGCGCGGCGCGCGACCAGCTCGAGCACTTTCCGCTGACGCGGCTGCGCGCTCGGGTGGAGCCAGGGCTGGAGCGCCTTCCGCGGGCCTGGCTTCCGGATCGACGCGGGAGACGCCGCGCCCGCGATCCGGTCCCGATCGGGCTTCGGGCGCCGAGCTCGTTCGAGTGGAAGTCCGATCCCTACCGCCTGGTCCAGGGAGTCGCTCCGCACACCGAGTACTCCGGCCTCGACTTCCTGGTGGCGTACTGGGCCTATCGGTCGCTCCCTCGGGTTCGCGGGGAGGAGCCCCTCCGGTGAGCTGGCCGCGCACGCTGTGGCGCCATCTCGTGGTGGAGATCTCGACGTACACCCTCGTCGGGCTCGTCATCTTCACGCTGCTGGTCGAGGTACGCGCCGCGCTGCAGTTCGTCTCGGACCTGGGGGCCGTGAGTGTCGGGGGGCTCGAGTTCCTCCAGCTCTCCGCCATCGTGCTTCCGATCTACCTCACCTACGCGCTTCCCTCAGCGGTCCTCTTCGGAGTCGTCGTCGCGCTCGGTCGCATGTCTTCCGACGGCGAGATCGTGGCGCTGCGGGTCTCGGGCGTGCGGGTGCTGCAGCTGATGCCGGTGGTGCTCCTGCTCGGGGGCGTGCTGGCGGGCATCTCCTACTACTCCCAGTTCGAGCTGCAGCCGCGCAGCCTGCGCCAGCTCCGGCTCTTCGTCCGTGAGCTCATCGAGCCCTCGCGCGTAATCCTCCCGGGCCGGATTCGCGAGGTCGGGGGCAACGTGATCTACGTGCACGAGCTCGGCGACGAGACGTGTCCGCTGAGAGGGATCTGGCTGAGCCGGACCCTGGACGATGGGCGGCTGGTTCACGTCACGGCACGCTGCGGACGCGTGGCGCGCGACACTCCCGACGCGTTGACGCTGACCCTCACGGATGGATCGATCCACTTCTCGCAGGCTCGCCTGGATACCTACCGCCGGATCCGCTTCCACGAGATGGAGACCCGCGTCGACATCTGGGGACAGCTGCATCCGGCACGACGGATGCGCGACTACCGGATTGGGAAGCTGCGCGCCCGCATCCAGAGCCTCGCCGCGATCCAGAGCCCCAGCCCGGAAACGCTGGACGATCTTCTCGACGGACGCATCGAGCTGCAGCGGCGGCTCGCGATTCCGCTGGCTCCGGTGGTGCTCGCGCTGCTCGGCGTCGGCGTCGGCATCAGCCCTCCCCGCAGCGGCCGCTCGTGGGGAGTGCTCTTCGCACTCGCCATTCTCGGGGGCTACTGGTCCCTGATGGCGGTGGGCCAGATCATCGCCGAGGCCCAGCTGCTCCCGGTCGTGCCCGCGATCTGGATGGCCAACGTCGTGGCCGGAGCGCTCGCGGTGGTCCTGCTGGCGCGTCTGCCCCGCGCCGAGTCCTGAGCCCTCCGCAGACCGGCCCATCCCGGCCCCGGGACGGGCCGCGGCGGAGCGAAGCTATACTGGCGGGGGCACGGACGGGAGGTGAGGTGTCGGACGCACGAGACTCGCGAACGGATTCGCCCGATCCTGCGGGCAAGCCGGAGCGCCGGCCCCCGAGCCCCTACCTGTTCTCGCTGATCCTGATCGCGATGGGACTCTGGTTCGCCTACGACGGCTTCCTGAACGCGGCGTTCATGGAGAAGCACGCAGGGGACGGGATCCTCGCCTTCAACCGCTATGGCGCGGGGGTCCTGGTCGCCTGGGGCGCCCTCGACTTCTACCGCATGTGGAGGCGGCAGAGGCGCCGCGCGCTCGCGCGCGAGGAGGCGCCTCCCGGTTCCTGAGCCCGCCTGCGGTGGTCGGTGGCCCCGCAGGCGGTGCCAGAGGAGGGGTGTCTCCCTGTCGATCGGGGTGGGGTCTCTAGACTCGCTCCCCGAGTACCCAGGCCCTCATCAATCGCTTGATCTGGGTCTGGTAGGGCTGGTGTTCGAGGCGCGCCCGGGCTTTGAATGCCTCGAGTAGGTTCTCCGGGACCTTCAGGCTGATGAGCTTCGAACGCGACGACGTTTCCCCATGAAGGCGCCTGAAGTCGTCGAGGAACTGAATGATCTGGTCCGCCGTCAGCTCCCGGCAGCGCTCCAGGTACTCGTCCGCGAAGTACTGCACGGGCCTCACGCGAGCCGCTCCAGCGCGCGAACGTCTTCCATGTCCTGCGGCCGTCCGCTGCTCCGCTTCATCTCGATCAGGTCCGAGCGGCTGAGGACCGACACCGGGCCGTGTGAGGTTTCGATGCGCTGGGTGCGCTTCCCCTTGAGATCGTAGGGGACGATGATGTCGAGCTGCTCGGCGGGACTCGCGGGATTGTGGAAATTCCAGGCAATCAGGTTCCGGTTCTCGACGTATTCATCGCGGAACCGAAAGACCTCGTCGGCCGATATCGGGAGCCGTGACACGAGTCCCAGCTCCCGGATCGCTCGTTCCGCGCGCTGCAGCATGGCGAGCTGCCACGCGAGAACGATGTCGACGTCGACGGTCCCTCGCACGGCCCCATGCAGCGCCACCGCATGTCCGCCCACCAGGGCATATCGAACCCGCGCGGCCCGGAGCGCCGCGCACACCCGGCTCAAGAACGGCATCTCGCTGAGTATATATCGGTATATACCGTCGGCAACCTGAACCTTGGGGCCGTCCGCCCCGGGCAATCCCCCCTACCGGCCGGCGAGCGGGGCGACGATCTCGGCGGCGAACTGCTCGACCGTCTCCTGCTGGGCGCCCTGGATGACCACGTAGGAGATGCCGGTCTCCTCGCGGCGCTTGGAGAGGCGATCGCGGATCTCGCTGGCGGAGCCGGTGAGGAAGAGCGGGCAGTCGGCGACCTCGGCCTCGCTCATTCCGCTCTGGGCGGCGAGCGCCTTGCGGATGCCCGAGGGGTCGTCCCCGATGGCGACCACGAAGACGAGCGAGCTCAGCTCGATCGACTCCGGGTCCCGGCCCGCGCCGCTCGCCGCCTGGCGCACCCACTCCACCTTCTGGCGAACCCGCGCCGGCGCCAGGTCGCCGGGGGTGGCGGCCGTGACCCGTCCCTCGGGAAGGGCCGGGTTGATGCCCACGATGTCGGCGAGGCGGCCGGCCAGGGAGAGCACGCGGCGGCCTCCGCCGCCGACCAGGATCTTCGGAGCGCCGCCCGCTGCGAGCTCCGCGGCCTGGGCAATCTCGCGCACCCGGTAGTGTCGGCCCTCGAAGCTCGTCCGTTCGTGCTCCCACATGGAGCGGATGATCTGGAGTGCTTCGTCGAGCCGCTCGATGCGCGCGCCGATCGGGTCGTAGTCGAGGCCCGCCTCGCGGTAGTCGGTCTCCATCCAGCCCGCGCCGATCCCGAACTCGCAGCGGCCTCCGGAGAGCAGCTGGATCGTCGCCGCGGCCTTGGCGAGCACGACGGGATGGCGGTAGTCGACGTCGTAGACCAGCGATCCCACGCAGAGCCGCTCGCTGGCGGCCGCCGCTGCGGCTGGACCCGCGATGGGGTCCCACTGGGTCGAGAAGTGATCCGGAAAGAAGAGGGTGGAGTAGCCAAGCTCCTCGATCCGGCGCACGCGTTCGCGCCAGCCGTCGGGGGGAAGCGTGGCGACCTGGACTCCGAAGCGAAAGGGGCGGGTCATGGGCTCTCCGATCTCGCGTGGCGATCGCGGGGTGGCTCGTGTCGGTCGAGGGGGACGATTATAGGGGTCGCGGGCGCCTGCCGAATGCGTCTGATAGGGTCCCTCGTGCCAAGCGCCCCAGGGAGAAGCGCCCATGAGCGAGTCCGAGTTCGATGTCGTCGTCGTCGGGGGAGGCCCCGGGGGCTACGTGGCCGCCATTCGCGCGCGCCAGCTGGGTCTTCGCACCGCGCTCATCGAGCGCGAGAACCTGGGGGGCATCTGCCTGAACTGGGGCTGCATCCCGACCAAGGCGCTGCTGCGCGCCGCCGAGATCCACCACCTGCTCCAGCATGCCGATGAGTTCGGCTTCTCGGTCTCCGACGTCTCGTTCGATCTCTCGCGGATCGTGGACCGCTCTCGCAAGGTCGCTGCTCGGCTCTCGCGCGGGGTGCAGCACCTGATGAAGAAGAACGGGGTGCAGGTCTTCGATGGCGTGGGAAGGCTCGCGGGTCGGGGACGGGTGCGCGTGTCGAAGGGCGACGACTCGCTGGAGCTTGCGGCGCGCCACGTGATCCTGGCCACCGGCGCGCGTGCGCGAAGCCTGCCGGGGATCGAGCCGGACGGGCAGCGCATCTGGAGCTATCGCGAGGCTCTCCTGCCCGACCTGCTTCCGGGAACGCTGCTGGTGATCGGCTCGGGCGCGATCGGGATCGAGTTCGCGAGCTTCTACCGCGACCTGGGCTCCGAGGTGACCGTCGTGGAGGTGCTCGACCGGATCCTGCCGGTCGAGGACGAGGAGATCTCAGCGCTGGCTCACAAGTCCTTCGAGCGCAGGGGCATGGAGATCCATACCGGAGCGAGGGTGCTCTCCCTCGAGACCTCTGCGGCGGAGCCGGGGGGGCGGGGCGTTCGGGCGAAGCTCGAGCTCAAGGAGGGCCAGACCGAGACGCTCGATGTCGAGCGCGTGATCCTGGCCGTCGGAATCACCGGCAACGTCGAGGACCTGGGGATCGAGGGGACTCGTGTCGCGGTCGAGGCGGGCCACGTCGTCGTCGACGAGTCGCTCCAGACCGGGGAGCCCGGGATCTGGGCGATCGGGGACCTGGTCGGGCCGCCCTGGCTGGCGCACAAGGCCATGCACGAGGGCGTGCTCTGCGCCGAGCGGATCGCCGGACACGAGGGCGTGGAGCCCCTGGACCCTCGCTCCGTTCCCGGCTGTACCTACTGCCGCCCGCAGATCGCGAGCGTGGGGTGGACCGAGGCCGCCGCGCGCGAAGCGGGCTACGAGGTCCGGGTCGGGCGCTTTCCCTACGTCGCCAACGGCAAGGCCATCGCCTCGGGAGAGACCGAGGGGCTGGTCAAGACGGTCTTCGATGCGAAGACGGGCGAGCTGCTCGGTGCCCACATGATCGGCGCAGAGGTGACGGAGCTGATCCAGGGCTTTGCGATCGCACGCACCCTCGAGACGACGGAGCACGAGCTGATCGAGACGATCTTCCCGCATCCCACCCTCTCGGAGTCGATGCACGAGTCGGTTCTCGCAGCCTACGAGCGGGCCCTCCACATCTGAGGGGCGCTGGATTGCTGCGCCTGCGCCTGGCTGTGGCGCTGCTGCTGGTCCCCGTGCTCGCGGGCGCCAGTGCTGCGGCGCCCGGAGGTTCCAAGGCCAGGACTTCGCGGGAGCGCTCCGTCGCGCCGGCGGTCTTTCGCGAGCGTGTCACGGCGAGCGGGGGGGAGCGCTACTCCGCCTGGTTCGCGGATCGCGATCGAACGACCCTCTACTTTGGGCTGAGCCCCTTCTGGCACCTGTGGTGGGCGACGGGGGGAGACGCCCGCACGGACCTCGAGACGCCAGGCGAGCACTGGATCGGGCGCTTCAGCCTGACGCGCGAGCGCTTTCTCCCCCCCCTGCGGGTCTCTCGCGCGTCCGGCCACTCTCGCGGATCGGTGTGGGACGTGCTCGTCCACTCGAACGGCCGCATCTACTACACGACCCTCTTCGAGGAGATCGGCTCGGTCGACCCGGACGGGAGTCGCCTGGCGCACTTCCCCGGCCTGGGAATCGGCTGGAACGAGCTGGCCGAGGGTCCGCGAGGGCACGTCTACGTGACCCGCTACTCCGATGCCCCGGCGAATCCCGATCACCAGCACTTCGGCGGTCTGGCGATCCTGAGCGCCGACGGGAAGCTCCTGCGGGAGCGGCGCTTTCCCCGAACCCCGGAGCGCTTCACGGCGCCCAAGAGCCTGGCCGTCGGGCCGAAGGGCTCGGTCTGGCTCAACACCGACACCTTCGTCGAGGGGGGCGAGATCCTCCACGAGCGGATCCACCTGGCCCCGGACGGACGCGTGCTCGAGCGGACGTCGGCAGGCCCGGAGCTGCTCCTTCCGGCCTTCGATCGCCGGGGGCGGGCCTGGCTGATCGAAGACGCCGGGGGCGCCCTGCAGCTCCGGATCGCCACCGGCGAGCAGCTCGGGCCGCCCGTCCCGCTCGGTCCGCGCGAGCCGCTCGACGTCGTGCAGGACCTGCGTTTTACCTCGCGAGGTGTCGCGCTGCTGGCGCTCTGGTCCGGCAGGGTGATCGAGGTGGAGCCGGAGCCGGCGGGCACCTTCCGCGTGAGGCGCTTCCGGATCGAGCGGCCCCCGGACTGCAGGCCCCCCGGGGGGCGCAGCGTGCTCTACACGGCCGTCCCCTACGCGAAGTGGATCTACGTAACCCTCTTCTGTGATGCCACGGTCCTGCGATTCCCGCTAGAATGAAGGGGGAACCCCACCCGGAGGACGGCATGGGAAACCTGTCCCGGATCCTTCAGAGGCGGTCTCCCGTGGTCCACCCCCTGGGCCCGGACGAGACGGTCGCCACCGCGGTGGCGATCATGACCCGGTTCGGTGTCGGTGCGCTCCCCGTGGTGGAGGGCGAGAGGCTGGTGGGGATCTTCAGCGAGCGAGACCTGCTGCGCCGTGTCGTCGCAGCGGGTCTCTCCGCGGACTCGGTACCGCTCGGCGAGGTGATGACGGTGGACCCGGTCACTGCGGGGCCTCGCGAGCTGCGCCTCGTGGCGCTCGAGAAGATGCGCTCGGGGAGCTGCCGGCACCTGCCGATCGTGGCCGACGGAGTGGTCCTCGACATGCTCTCCATGCGCGACCTGCTCTTCGACGAGATCGCGGACCGCGAGGCCGAGATCGACGAGCTCCGCCAGTACATCCGGAGCTGAGGGCGCCGCCAAGGGCTCTTGACCGGGGTCGGGGGCATTCCTAGCCTCGCGGCGGGAGCTGGATGCGGATCGCGATCGGCCAGATCGATACGACGATCGGAGATTTCGAGGGCAACCTCGCAAAGATCCGCTCGGTCACGGCGCGTGCGCGCGCCGCGGGAGCGGATCTGCTGGTTGCGCCCGAGATGGCGCTCTCGGGGTATCCGCCGATGGACCTGCTCGAACGCGCGAGCTTTCTGCGCGATCAGGACCGCGCGCTCGCTGCGCTCGCCGAGGACGCGCAGGGGATCGTGATCGTCTGCGGCGCCATCGTGCCCGCGCCCCAAGGCATGCCGCGCCGGATCGCCAACGCGGCGGTCGCACTGGTCGACGGCGAGATCGCGCACGTCCAGGCCAAGACGCTGCTCCCGACCTACGACGTGTTCGACGAGGCGCGCTGGTTTCAGTCGGCCGGCCGGCGCACGCTCTTCGAGGTCGGCGGCCGGCGCATTGGACTCACGATCTGCGAGGACGTCTGGAGCGGGGAGTTCTGGGGTCCCTCGCGCCCCTATCCCATCGATCCGGTGGAGGAGCTGGCGGCCGCCGGCGCCGAGCTGATTCTGACCCTCTCGGCCTCTCCCTGGGAGCAGCGCAAGATCCAGCTGCGCGAGGCGATGCTCTGCGACGCCGCCCGCCGCCACGGCATCCCTTTCGTCTTCGCGAACTCGGTCGGCGGCAACGATGAGCTCATCTTCGACGGCTCGAGCTTCGTCGTGGATGCATCGGGACGGGTGGTCGAGCGAGCCGCGCGCTTCGAGGAGGATCTCGTGCTCGTCGATCCCCTCGAGCGCGGCCGCCGGGCTGCGGCTCCGCTCGAGAGCGACGTGGAGCTGCTCGAGCGCGCGCTCGTGCTCGGGATTCGTGACTACCTGCACAAGCTCCGGCTCGAGAAGGTCGTGGTCGGACTCTCCGGCGGGATCGACTCCGCACTGACCGCGCACCTGGCCGTCGAGGCGCTCGGAAGCGATCGGGTGCAGGGCGTGCTGATGCCGGGGCCCTTCTCGTCGGATCACAGTGTTCGCGACGCCGAGACGCTGGTCCGCAACCTGGGCATCCAGGGACGCACGGTGCGGATCGACTCCATCTACAAGGACTTCATCGAGGTCTACCACCAGCTCTTCGGAAGGCGCGAGAGCTACGGCCTCACCCAGGAGAACCTGCAGGCGCGGATCCGCGGCACCACCTTGATGTCGATCAGCAACTACGAGGGGTCCATCGTCCTGGCCACCGGCAACAAGAGCGAGCTCTCCGTCGGCTACACGACCCTCTACGGCGACCTGCTCGGCGGTCTCGCGGTGCTCGGAGACGTATTCAAGGGAGATGTCTACCGGCTCGCCGAGCACGCGAATCGCTCGGGCGAGAGGATCCCTCGCTCGACGATCCGCAAGCCTCCCTCCGCCGAGCTTGCGCCCGACCAGCGCGACAGCGACTCGCTCCCGCCCTACCCGGTGCTCGATGAGATCCTGCGCCAGGCGTTGGAGCTCGGCCGCTCCGGCGACGAGATCGAGCCCCCGGAGGGGGCCGACCCCGAGGCGGTGCGCTGGGTGCTCGCCCAGCTCGACCGCAACGAGTACAAGCGTCGCCAGGCCCCGGTGGTGCTGCGGGTCAGCCCCAAAGCCTTCGGGTCGGGGAGGCGGCTGCCCATCGTCCATCGGAGCGGGTGGGGTGATTAGGCGCGCGGCTGCCCTGGCTGCGACGCTCGCGCTCGCGGCCTGCTCGATTCGGGGGGTCCCGCTGATCTCGCTGCCGAAGCCCTCCGATCCCCTGGCGCGCGGCATCGAGGTCACCGAGCGACTGCGCGGTCTCAGGTTCCTGTCTCCCGTCGACGTGGAGTGGATTCCGTCGTCGCGGGTGCCCGAGATCACCCGCGCCGAGATGCTGGCGGAGCTTCCCGACGACTATGTCGAGGCGTACACGGCCGCCTACGTCGCGCTCGGTGTGCTGCCTCCGGGAATCGACCTGGTCGGAAGCCTGACGCGGCTGCAGGAGGACCAGCTCGTCGGCCTCTACAGCACGCGGCTCCGCAAGCTCTTCGTCGTGCGCGCCCCCGCCGCGGGAGCCGGCTACCTGCGCTCCACGATCCTGGTGCACGAGCTCGTGCATGCGCTCCAGCACCAGCACTTTCCCTCGACGATCGAGCTCTTGCAGGGCTTGCGCCGCGACGATGACGTGGTCTCGGCGCTCTCGGCCGCGCTGGAGGGCGACGCCTCGTTCACGATGCTCGGTGCGGGCGAGAGCGATGGGCGGAGCATGGATGGGGCGATCTCGCTCAGCCACGCGATGCGCCTCGACCTGGATCATCCGACCGGTGTCCTGGCGCAGACGCCGCACTTCCTGGGCTTCTCGCTGCTCTTCCCCTACGTCTGGGGAATCGTGATCGCCGCGGAGCGCTGGCAGGAGCGCGGAGCCGCGGGTCTCGACGCCCTCATGGCGGAGCCGCCGCTCTCGAGCCTGCGCGTGCTCTACCCCGACGACGCGGATCCGGTCGCGTTCGTGCGTCTCCCACGAGCGGACCTCGAGGCCGCCGCCCATGCGGCGGGCTGCGAGCTGGGACACGACAACGTGGCCGGCGCCCTGACGGTCCGCGTGCTCTTCGAGGAGTACGGGGAGGGGTCGGATCTGGATCCGCTGCTGCGCGCGTGGTCGGGCGATCGCTTCGTCGCCGCGGCCTGCGCGGACGGCGCGGCTCTCTGGTGGCTCACGCGCTGGGACGATGCGGCCTCGGCCCGCCGCTTCGCCGAGCGCTATCGTCGCATCGCGGCCCCGCTGGCCGACGCCTCGGGCCTGCACACGATTCCCAGCGTTCGCCAGAGCGGCCGGAGGGTGCTGGTGGCGACCGCCGGCCTCGCCACGGTCGGTCCTGCGTCGGCCGAGGTTCGCAGCTACGACGGGATCACGGACTGGGTCGCCGACGCCTGCTTCCCCGAGTCCCCTTGCCCCGTCTCGCCGTCCGACCCGGGGGTCCACCAGGCTGCGAGGGCCGGCGCTTCCGCTAGGCTCCCTTCCCAGCCCCGTTTCCACGCGCGCCCGTAGCTCAGCTGGATAGAGCAGGGGACTTCTAATCCCAAGGTCGCAGGTTCGAGTCCTGCCGGGCGTGCCAGGGGCTCGGGTCGGGGACGCGGTATGGGGGCTTCAGCCCTGGAGTGCGCTGGAAGGCGCTTCCGCCGTCCACCGGCCACCAGGAGGCCGTCCGGAAGCCTCCGCCGCTCCGGCCCTGGTTGCCCGTCAGGGCCATCCGCAGGATCGCGGCTCGCTGCATGAGGTCGCTGTGGTCCTGCTTGCACGCCCCCCAGCTCGCCAGGATCATCGCGCTCGGCGCTCTCGCAAGCTCACGCGCGATCCGGCGGATCGTGCTCGCACCGAGCCCCGTCACCGCGGCCGCCCGCTCTGGCGTCGAGTCCCGATCCAGCTGCTCGCGCAGGCGATCGAGCGCAGGGCGCACCTGGACCTGGGTGCCGTCGCGGAGCCGTACCGGGTAGCGCCCGGTCAGGGCGGGGCGCAGCGTGCCGAGCTCGATCGAGTCCCCCCCCGTCCCCTGGCAGCCGGGTACCTTGGCCAGGGCGCCCGTCGCCTCGTCCCAGAACCAGAGGATCTCTTCGCTGCCGCCCGCGCGCAGATCCGAGTCCCGCAGGTAGCGGCCCGTATCTTCCCGCACCAGGATCGGCAGGTCGGTCTGCTCGCGAACGTAGTCCTCGTCGTGCAGGCGCTCCGAGAGGATGACCTGCGCCATCGCCAGGCCGAGCGCAGCGTCCGTCCCGGGGCGAGGGTGGATCCAGTAGTCCGCATGGATGGAGGAGGCGCTGTAGTCGGGAGCGATCACGACCCGCTTCGCTCCGCGATCGCGCGCCTCGTGCAGGGTGTGCGCGTCCGGAATCCGCGTGTAGGCGGGATTTCCGGCCCACACCACGATGAAGTCGGACTTGAACCAATCGTCGGAGGTGCCCTCCAGGTCGTACAGGCCCAAGGTCTGGACCGCGCCCATGGGCATGTCCCCGACGCCCGCCATGGGGT
>JBHHYV010000088.1:0-15827 GCA_046757685.1 Myxococcota bacterium | reverse complement strand
GATTCCTCGGCAGCACGAAGGGCAGCGCCTCGTAGGGATTCAGGGGCCGCCCGGGCTGCCAGCGAGCATCGAGCAGCATCTTCTCGTACTGCGGGCCCATGAGCGGGGCGAGCTTCTCGGGGCCCGTCGCCACGATGCGGACCGACTCCCGCTCGTTGCCGAAGATCACGCTCCAGACGCGACCCGCGCCGGCACGGACCTTCGTACGCAGGTAGAGACCCTCGTAGGGACCGATCCGCACGTCCCGCATCTCGAGCGCGTCCTTGGCCTTTGCGAGCCCGCGCCTCGTCGCCGCGATGCGTTCCTGGATCGGGATCCGGATCTCGGAGACCCGGATCCAGGCCGGCGCATTGGGCACGTGGAGCGCCGTACCGTACTCCACGACGGAGAATCCGGGCGGGTAGCTGAGCGTCACCCGCGTTCCGGGAATGCGAGCGGTGCGTAGCGCCTGGGCCCCCAGACCCAGAGCGGGAAGCGACGCGACCGCCAGCACGAGCCCCAGCGAGCGTACCCACCCGTGCCGTCTCACGCTCGGAGCCACCTCTCGAGCAGTCTCCGCACCGCGTCGGGCGCAGCCCTTCCGCGCGTGCGTCGCATGACCTGACCCACGAAGAAGTGGAACACCTTCTCCTCGCCTCCCCGGTACTTCGCGACGTTCTCGGGGTTCGACGCCAGAACCTCACGAACGATCGACTCCAGCTCGGGCCCCTCGGCAATCGCCTCCAGGCCGAGCGCGGCCACCGTCTCGGCCACATCTGCCCCGCTCTTCACCACCTCGGCCAGAACCTGCCGGCCGCTTGCCGCGGTGAGAGAGCCCGCCGCGACCCGGTCGAGCAGATCGGCGAGGATCTGCGGAGCGAGCTTCAGCTCCGCGGGGCCGTCTCCCCCGGCCAGCGCCAGCACGTCTCGCTGGATCCAGTGCGCGACTCGCTCCGCGTGGGGATGGAGTGCGAGGGTCCCCTCGAAGAGCGCCGCGAGCTCCGGATCCTCGGACAGGGTCGACGCCTGGTCCTCGCTGAGCCCCAGCTCCGCGACAAAGCGCCGACGCTTCTGGTGTGGAAGCTCGGGAAGCTTCGCACGGATGCCTTCGACCCGTGTGGGCTCCAGCTTGAGTGCGATCAGGTCGGGATCAGGGAAGTAGCGATAGTCGTCCGCGTACTCCTTCGAGCGCATCACGCGGGTGCGGCCGGCGGCATCGTCCCACAGGCGGGTCTCCTGCGAGATCGTTCCGCCCTCGGAGAGCGCGTCCACCTGGCGTTCGATCTCGTATGCGAGCGCGCGCTCGACGAAGCGAAAGGAGTTCAGGTTCTTGACCTCGACCTTGGTCCCGAGCTGCGTCTCCGTGCCTCGTCGCACCGAGACGTTGGCGTCACAGCGGAGCTGGCCCTTCTCCATGTCCGCATGCGAGGCCCCGACCGCCCGCAGGATCGAGCGCAGGCTGCGGAAGTAGAGGGCCGCCTCGGCAGGGGCCCGGATCGCGGGCTTCGAGACGATCTCGATCAGGGGGGTTCCGGCGCGGTTCAGGTTGACCCGGCTCTCGGCGCCGTCGGCGCCCTGCCCCTCGTGGGTGCTCTTGGCGGCGTCCTCCTCCATGTGCACGCGCTCCAGGGGAACCCGGAGCTCCGCCCCCTGCACCCAGATCGGAACGCCCCCCCCGAGCGCAAAGGGCTCCTCGTACTGCGAGATCTGGTAGCCCTTCGGCAGGTCCGGGTAGAAGTAGTGCTTGCGCGCGAAGACCGAGACCGGCTGGATCTGGCAGCCGAGCGCGAGCGCGGCTCGCACGGCCAGCTCGACTGCGCCCTCGTTCAGGACCGGCAGGACGCCAGGGAGCCCGAGATCGACCTCGTTGGTCTGTGTGTTGGGCTCCCCGCCAAACGCGTTGGGGGCGCTCGAGAAGAGCTTGCTCCGTGTGGCGAGCTGGGCGTGGACCTCGAGTCCGATCACCGCCTCCCACCCGGGCGGAGGCGCCCAGACCGACCTGGACGGCTTCGGCATCGCGTCAGGCTAACGCCCACACGAATGCCCGTCGACGCCGGCTTCGCGCGCCCACCGCGCGCAGAACGGACCGCGGCGACGGCCGCGGTCGCTCGCGTGTGTGACCTGCGTGCGGGCTCACAGCACGAAGTTGACCAGGCGACCCGGAACGAAGATCACGCGGCGGGGCTTGCGGTCGGCGAGGTGGCGGCGAACGTTCTCGTCGAGAAGAGCGCGAGCGGCGACCTCGTCCTTCTCGGCGCCCGCAGACACCCGAACGCGGGCGCGGAGCTTTCCCGAGACCTGGACGGCGATCTCGACCTCCTCGGCGGCCAGCAGCGCAGGGTCTGCCTGCGGCCAGGGCTCGTACGCGAGCGACTCGGAGTGGCCGAGCCGCTCCCAGAGCTCCTCGGCGATGTGCGGCGCAAAGGGGGCGAGCAGCAGCACGAAGGACTCGACGATGGACCGGGGGACGGCGGTGTCGCCCTCGATCTCGCGCACGAAGACCATCAAGGCCGAGATGGCGGTATTCAGGCTGACCGACTCGAGATCGCGGGTGACCTTGTCGATCGTTCGCGCCAGCAGGCGTTCCTGCTCCGGCGACCCCGCCCCCTCTGCAAAGACGCGCGAGGCGGCCTCGCCCTCGCCGACGATCCGGCGCCAGGTGCGCTGCAGGAAGCGATGGACGCCCGGAATCCCGTCCGTTCGCCAGGGCGCGCTCTTCTCGAGGGGCCCCAGGAACATCTCGTAGAGGCGCATCGAGTCGGCCCCGAACTCCGCGATCACGTCGTCCGGATTCGCGACGTTTCCGCGGCTCTTCGACATCTTCTCGATCACCTCCTCGAGCCGCAGATCCCGATCGGGATGATAGGGCGTGCTCCCTTCCCAGCGGACCTGGTCCTCGGGCACCCAGCGCGCCACCAGCGGGGTCCGCTCGGTCGCGTGCACGAAGCTCTCGCCCTCGACCCGCACCTCGTCGGCCGAGAACACTCGAACCGGCGCGTCGGGATCGTCGGCGAGGTTGTCGTCGAAGTAGCGATAGCTCCGGCCCTGGATCATTCCGGGGTTCAGGAGCTTCTGGAAGGGCTCCTTCGTCGAGACCCGTCCCAGGTCGTAGAGCACCTTGTGCCAGAAGCGGGCATAGAGAAGGTGGAGCACCGCATGCTCCGCACCTCCGACATAGAGATCCACGGGCATCCAGTAGCGCTCCGCCTCGGCCGACCACGGCTCCTGGTCGTTGTTCGGGTCGCAGAAGCGAAGGTAGTACCAGCAGCTTCCCGCCCACTGCGGCATGGTGTTCGCATCCCTCAGGACCGGCTCGCCGGTATCGGGGTCGCGCGTCTCGATCCACTCGCGAACCTGTGCGAGCGGCGGCTCGAAGCCTCCCCGGGGTCGGAAGTCCTCGAGGTCGGGCAGCTCGACCGGCAGGTCGGCATCGGGCACCAGCCGCGTCGTACCGTCGGGGCGGTGGAGCACCGGAAAGGGCTCGCCCCAGTATCGCTGGCGGCTGAAGAGCCAGTCGCGAAGCTTGTAGCTGACGCTGCGTTCGCCGCAGCCATGCTCCTGGAGCCAGGCGATCATCCGCCCCTTCGCCTCGGCCGTCTCGAGACCATCGAGGAAACCGGAGTGGACCGCTCTCCCCTCGCCGGTGTAGGCCGCCTTCGAGACGTCTCCTCCCGAGACCACCTCGACGATCGGCAGCCCGAACTCGCGCGCAAACTCGTAGTCGCGCGAGTCGTGGGCGGGGACCGCCATGATCGCGCCCGTCCCGTAGCCCGCGAGCACGTAGTCGGCGATCCAGATCGGAATCGGCTCTCCCGAGACGGGGTGAATGGCGCTCGCCCCGGTGAAGACGCCCGTCTTCCGGTCGCTGGCCGCCAGCCGGGCGCGGTCGCTGCGCCGGGCCGCCTGCTCGCAGTACGCGTCGACCGCCGGCCGCTGCTCCTCCGTGGTCAGCTTGGCCACCAGGGGGTGCTCCGGGGCGAGCACCATGTAGGTGGCCCCCATCAGGGTGTCCGGCCGGGTCGTGAAGACCTCGATCGACTCGCCCGGGAGCTCTCGGATGGCGAAGCGGATCCGGGCTCCCTCGGAGCGCCCGATCCAGTCGCGCTGCATCTTCGCGATGTGCTCCGGCCAGTCGACCCCATCCAGGTCCTCGAGCAGGCGATCGGCATAGGCGGTGATGCGGAGCATCCACTGGCGGAGGGGGCGGCGCTCGACCGGGTGACCCCCGATCTCGCTGCGCCCGTCGCGCACCTCTTCGTTCGCGAGCACGGTGCCCAGCGCCGGGCACCAGTTGACCGGGACCTCGGCCTCGTAGGCGAGCCCGCGCTCGTAGAGACGGGCGAAGATCCACTGCGTCCAACGCACGTAGCCGGGGTCGGTCGTATCGATCTCCCGCTCCCAGTCGTACGAGAGACCGAGCGCGATCAGCTGCTTCTTGAAGCGGGCGATGTTGCGAACGGTCGAGACGCGCGGATGCTCCCCGGTCCGGATCGCGTGCTGCTCTGCGGGCAGTCCGAACGCGTCCCAACCCATGGGATGCAGGACGCTGAATCCACGCATGCGCTTGTAGCGGGCCAGGACGTCGGTGGCCACGTAGCCCTTGGGATGGCCCACGTGCAGGCCGTCGCCCGAGGGATAGGGGAACATGTCGAGCACGTAGAACTTGGGTCGCTCTGGATCGATCTCGGCGCGGAAGGTCCGGCGCTCCTGCCAGATCCGCTGCCACCGGGGCTCGATCACCGAAGGTTCGTAGGGCATCGCTCGAAGGTAGACCCGGAGACCTACTTCACAAGCTCCAGGGGCACCGAGGTGATGTTCCAGGTGAAGCCACGCAGGCTATCGGGAACCTGGAAGATGTCCTCCCGCGCGATCGCGTCGTCCTGCCAGACGTAGCGACGCACGACGCCTTGATCGTCCGCTGCCACGTAGATCTCATCGCGACCGTCGTGGTCGAGATCGAAGGCAGCGACGGCGTGCTCGAAGCTCGAGGAGTCGCGCGCGATCCGCAGCGATGTGAACGGTCCCGCTCCCGAGGCCGGAGGCCAGAGCAGGTAGACGCCGGCCCGGAAGGGAGCGGCGACGAGCTCGAGGGATCCGTCTCCGTCGACGTCGGCCGCGGTCAGGGAGCGACACAGCGAGTCGTCGAGCCGCGCAATCGTCGCGCCCGGATCGCCGGCCCTCCGGTAGCGGCGGATCTCGACGCTCTCGACCCGGACCCCGTCCTGGATCCGCCCCTCGACCGAGAGGTAGACCTCGGCGTGCCCGTCCCCGTCGAGGTCCCTCACCAGCACCTCCTTCGCGTGGCGTTCTCCGAGGTCGACGAAGACCTGCCGGGCCCCCGGCCGGCCGGGTGACCGCTCGGGCCTGTAGCGAATCAGCCGGCCGCTCTGGGGCGTACCGTCGAACCGGTTGGGAAGGCTGGGAGTCGCGAAGATCTCCAGGTGACCGTCGCCGTCGACGTCTCCCACCTCGACCTCGTGCACGAAGGTGTTCGCCCGCCGATCCAGCTCGCGTACCTCGGGACCCCGTTCGGTGACCGCGACGATCGCGACCACCCCCTGGTCGTGGGTGGCCAGGACGATCTCGTCCTGGCCGTCCCCGTCGAGGTCGGCGAGCTCCATGTCTCGAAGCCGATTGTGCTTGCCCCCGAAGTCCGGGGCCCAGAGCGTCTCGGCCGTCCACTCCCCAGCCACGCGCCTCCACAGCTTGAGCCGAGCGCCGCCCCCGCCGATCGTCAGGATCCCCGGGCCTCCCCGGGGCGGCGCGAAGGCGAGCGCCTTGTGAAAGACGTTGCTCTCCGGATCCTGCAGCACCTCGTGCTGCCAGCGTCCATCCGCTCGCCGCAGGATGACGAGGGTCGCCGGTCCCGGGCGCTTGGCCGGCTTCCCGTCCGCTCCGATCGGAAAGACCGAGAGCGCGAGCAGGAGCGCTCGGTCGAGGTCGTCGGGAGCCGGAGCGGCGGTGCGCACGATCCCCGAGTCGCCGCCGGGTCGCGCGGAGGGCGAAGGCGAGTCTCCGCAGCCCGCGAGTGCCCCGCACGAGAGCAGCAGGCCGCAGACGAGCGCGGTGGCGTGGCAGCGTGGCTTCAATTCCGGCGCAGGGTAGCGGTGACGGGAGGGCGCGTCAGGCGACGAGCCAGGCGAGGCCCGCGAAGAGCAGCCAGGCCAGCGTCAGCCGAGCCCAGGCCGCAGTGTCGAGGTCTCGACGCGGGACCCGCGGGGCGCTCGGTCGCAGCACGACGCGATGCAAGACGAGGTCGGGGCTCATACCGGGGAGTGGTGGGGTCGCCCTCCGCGGTGACGCGCCCCGGGTCCCGCACGCGCCGAGGCCTGCGGGAGCGCGTCGAGCGGGCCGGAGAGAGCGACGGCGACGCGCCGCTCGCGTACACTCCCGGGGCTTCATGACGTCGGATTCCCAGATCTGGGAACGCGAGCGGGTCGAGCCGACCTGGCTGGCCCGCCGGCTGTCCGAGCCCGACCTGCGGGTCATCGACGCCAGCTGGTACCTGCCCGCGACCGGCCGGGACGGCCGAGCCGAGTACCTGCAGGCCCACATTCCCGGATCCGTCTACCTGGACCTCAGCCGCGACCTGGCGGACCCGGACGCCCCCATCCGCAACACCGTCGCCCCACCCGAGGCGCTGCGCTCGGTGCTCGAGGCCTCCGGCATCGGAAGCGCGACGCGAGTGGTCGTGTACGACCGCCAGAATGGCTACTCGGCGGCTCGCGTGTGGTGGGTGCTGCGCCTGCTGGGCCATACCCGGGTGGAGCTGCTCCACGGCGGGCTCCCCCGCTGGCGAGAAGAGGGCCACCCGGTGACGTCTCGGGTCGTCCCCCCTCCCCCGGAGCGCTTCGAGATCAAGCTCGAGCCCCGCTGGATCTGCTCCCGCGACCAGGTGCTCGAGGCCCTGGCACGGGGAGACACCTGCGTGGTCGATGCGCGCTCTGCGGCGCGTTTTCGGGGCGAGGGCCCCGAGCCCGCGCTGCGCGCGGGACACATCCCCGGCGCGCGCAGCGTCCCCTACGCGAGCCACTGGTGCGAAGCCGAGCCCACCCGCTTTCGCAGCCCGCAGGCGCTCCGCGCACTCTACGAGACGGCCGGTGTCCGCTTCGACCGCCCGGTGATCACGACGTGTGGCTCCGGGGTGACCGCGTCGCTCGCCGCCTTCGTGCTCACGGGCCTCGGGCACTCCCAGGTCTCGGTCTACGACGGGTCGTGGGCCGAGTGGGGCAACGACCCGAAGCTACCGGTCGAGACGGGAGATCCTCAGCCTTCCCGGTAGGTCGTGTGACGAGGGCGGCCTTCGAGGATGTTCGCCGCCCCCCAGTCGGTCACCTTGCGGAAGGCCTCCGAGCGGATGAAGGAACCGAAGGCATCCTCGCTGCTCCAGCGCGAGACGATCAGGTACTCGCGTGACCCTTCCTCGATCGACCGATAGATCCGCGACTCGGCGTGGCCCTCTACGCCGGCCATCGTCTCGACGACACGGCGGCAGGCCGCCTCGAAGACGTCTTCCTTGCCGGCTCGCACCGAGTAGTTCATTCCGATCGTGACCACGTCTCGCTCCTCCTCGCGCATCGAGTAGACTCGGGCCGCAGGGTACCCGATCTTGTGATCCCCCTTCGAGACGACAACCCCTCGCGTCACGTCCCGATCGCGAACCTCGCGCTGATCGGATTGTGCACGCTCGGCTTCGTGACCGAGCTTCGATCGGGCCCCGAACTCGCGGGGATGCTCGACCAGTTCGGGCTCGTGCCCGCGCGCTTCCTGAGCCTCTGGGACCGATCGGGAGGCCTGTCGACTTCCCTCTGGACGCCATTCCTGAGCTCCCTCTTCCTGCACGCCGGCTGGCTGCACGTCGGGGGGAACATGCTCTACCTGTGGATCTTCGGCGACAACGTCGAGGACTGGCTCGGTCCCGGGCGCTACCTGCTCTTCTACCTGGGCGGCGGAGTGGCCGCGGGACTCGCGCACGTGGCGGCCAACCCGGGCTCCGTCGTGCCGACGGTCGGCGCCAGCGGCGCCATCGCCGCGGTGATGGGCGCCTACCTCGTCCTCTACCCCCACGCGCGCGTCCAGTCGCTGATCCTCGTCGTCATCTTCGTCCGGATCCTGCCCATCCCGGCCTGGGTCTACCTGGGAATCTGGTTCGCGCAGAACCTGCTCTACGGCAGCGCCACGCTGAACGCCTCCTCCGCCATACAGGGCGGAGTGGCATGGTGGGCCCATGCCGGCGGGTTCGCGTTCGGCGCGCTCGTGGCCCTGACCCTGGGGCGCCGCCCCTTCGCGCGGGGCTAGCGGATCGAGCCACGAGGTCGCGCCCCGGTCCGGCAGCCGCTCAGCTTCCTCCGATGCCGGTCGCGCGCTCGTAGGCGCCGGCCGACCCGCTCTCGGGAGTCGCTCCCGAGGGAAGGAAGCGGCTGGCGAGGCGTCGCACCCGGCGCGCGAACGCGTCGAGCAACGTATAGAACACCGGCACGAAGACCAGGGTCAACAGCGTCGAGGTCAACAGGCCGCCGATGGTGATGACCGCCAGCGGTCGACGAATCTCGGAGCTCGGAGACACGCCCAGCGCGACGGGGAGCAGACCGACGATCAGGGCGCCGGTCGTCATCAGCACCGGCCGCATCCGCACCCGACCTGCTTCGAGCGCCGCCGCCTCGAGGCTCTCGCCCCGCTCGCGCAGGCGATTGGCGAAGTCGACGACCAGGATGCCGTTCTTCATGACGAGCCCCATCAGCACCAGGAAGCCGATCATGCTCATCATCTCGAGACTGATCCCGACGGCCTTCAGCGCCAGGAAGCCCCCGATGAAGGAGAGCGGTGCCGAGATCATGATCACGAGGGGCTGGACCACCGAGTTGAAGAGCGACGCCAGGATCATGTAGATCGCGACCAGCGCGAGAAGGAAGGCGAAGAGCACTCCGGCCGCCGCTTCGCGCATCACCTTCGCCCGGCCCACGGCGGCCAGCGCGTAGGGCGGCTCGACGCCAAGCTCGCGCGCCCAGCTCTCGAGCCTCTCCGCCGCCACGCCGAGCGGCAGCGCCGGGCTCAGGTTGGCATAGAGCTCGATCTTGCGCGCCCGGTTCTCATGCACGATCTCGACCGCTCCCTCCCCGAGCCGGGGCTGGGCGACGTTGGGGATCGGCACCAGGTCCCCCGCCAGCGAGCGCAGCCGGATCAGGTCGAGCTTGGCCGGAGCGTCGCGATACTCGGGCAGCACCTGCACGCGCACCGGGATTCGGCGGCCGTCCTCGTCGTAGGTCCCCACCTCCTCGCCGGCCAGGAGCGTGCGGATCGCGCGGCCGACCGCCACCGCGGGCACCCCCAGCTCGGCTGCGCGATCGCGGTCCAGCTCGAGGTCGATCTCGGGACGGCCGCTCTCGAAGGAGCTCGCCTCGTCGATGAAGCCCGGATCGGCGGCCATGCGCTCCACCAGCACCTGGGCGTAGGCGGCCAGCCGGTCGATGTCCGGGCCCTGGAGCGCGTACTGCAGGGTGGCGCTCCTGCCTCCGCGGCTGAACCAGCTGATCGGCGAGATGCGAATCTCGTCGGCCTCCGGAACCACGGCCCGTATCGAAGCCCGCATGGCGTCGATGATCTCGAACTGGCTCCGCTCTCGCGTCCGCTTGTCTCCGATCCCGACGAAGACGAGCGACTCGTTCGGCGTGGGCTGGAGCCCCGGACCCACCGTGGCGAAGACCGTGCGGACCTCGGGGTAGCGGGCGACCTCGGCCTCGATCCGGCGCGTGGCGCGATTGGTCGCCGCGAGAGGGGTGCCCAGCGGCATCTTCAGCGCGATCTCGAACTCGCCACGATCGCTGCTGCTGTACATGTCGAGGGGAATCGTCGTGGCCAGCCCACAGCCGGCGAGCATGGTCACGGTCGCGACCGCCACGGTCGTCCAGCGCCGGCGCATCGCCGCTCCCGCTACGGCGCTGTAGACCGACTCGATCGCCCGGTGTCCCCGCTCCAGACCCCGGAAGAAGCGATTGTCGACGACTCCGGACCCGGTGAGGAGCCGGCTCGAGAGCATGGGGACCAGCGTCAGCGCGACCAGGGTCGAGACGCAGACGGCGAAGGCGACGACCAGCCCGAACTCGTAGAACCAGGCCCCCATCATGCCGCTCATGAAGGCGATCGGAACGAAGACGGCGCAGACCGCGAGGGTCGTGGACACCACCGAGAGTCCGACCTCTGCGGCGCCCCGATCGGCCGCGATCACCGGGGGCACCCCGCCCTCGAGGTGACGAACGACGTTCTCGACGACGACGATCGCGTCGTCGATCACGAGGCCGACTGCCAGCGAGAGCGCCATCAGCGTCATGTTGTTGAGCGTGAAGCCCGCGGCGTACGAGAGCGTGAAGGACGCGATGATGCTGGTGGGGATCGAGACGGCCGCGATGAGGGTGGAGCGGGGACTACGCAGGAAGAGCAGCACGACGACGACGGCCAGCACGCCCCCCAGGACCAGGTCGTCGAAGACCGCATCGATCGAGCTCTCGATGAAGATGGCCCGATCGCGGGCCAGGGCGACCTGCATTCCGGGCGGAAGCGTGGCGGCGATCGCGGCCACCTCGGCCCGGACGCGCCGCGCGACCGCCACGGTATTGGTCCCGCTGCGCCGGCGAACCTCGAGCATCACCCCGCGATGGCCGTTCAGGCGTGCGATGGAGTGCTGGTCCTCCATCCCGTCCTCGACCACGGCCACGTCGCGCAGGTAGACCAGCTTCCGGCCCCGCTCGGCCACGATCAGCGAGCGGAAATCGTCGACCGTCCGCACCTTGCCCGCAGTCGTGACGGACCACTCCCGGTCGCGGCCCTCGACGCGCCCTCCGCCCATCTCGGCGTTCTCGCGACGCAGCATCGATGCCACGTCGTCGACCGCGAGGCCGTACCCCGCCAGGCGGACGGGATCGACCCAGATGCGCACCTCTCTCTCGCGCGCGCCCACGATGCGCACGTTTCCGACGCCGTCGAGGCGCTCGAGCCGCTGCTTGACCCGGCGATCCGCGAGCTCGGACAGGTCCCGAATCGATCGATCCCCGGCGAGCATCACGTCGACGATGGCCCCGGCCGTCAGGTCGAGCTGCTCGACGACGGGATCCTCGGCGTCCTCGGGCAGCAGCCGCCGAGCCGCGGCCACCTTGTCGCGCACCTCCTGCGCCTTGGCCGCGACTTCCGAGCCCATCTCGAACTCGACCATGACCCGCGAGAGCCCCTGGCTCGAGAAGGACTGCAGGCTACGAATGCCCGCGATCGAGTTGATCTGCTCCTCGAGTCGGTCGGTGACCTCGCTCTCGACGGTCTCGGGCGAGGCGCCGCGCAGGAAGGTGGTGACCGAGACGAAGGGAAACTCGACGTCTGGATTCAGCGAGACCTGGAGGCGACCCAGCGAGACGAAGCCCAGCACCACGAGGGCCGCGATCAGCATCACCGCGAAGACCGGCCGCCGGATGCACAGGGAGACCAGCTTCACGCGCGGCCCCCACCTGACGCGCGCACGCGCTCTCCATCCTCGAGCCGGTCGGCGTCGGGTCCCACGACGACCTCATCGCCCGGAGACAGCCCTTCGAGGATCTCGGCACGCTGCTCCTCGAGGACTCCCACGCGCACCCTCACGCGCTCCGCCACCCCGTCGCGGATCCGGAACGCGAAGACGCCTCCCTCGCGACGCACGAGGGCGGAGCGGGGCAGGACGACGCGGTCGTGCCGCGACTGGGGAATCAGGTCACAACGCACGAACGAGCCCGCCTTGGCGCGGCCGGTCGGATCGAGGATCGGGATCCGAACGGAGTAGGTCCGCGTGGCCGGATCGATGCGGTCGCTGACCGAAGCCACGGTCGCCCCGATGGGCTTCGCGACCCCCTCGACCCGGAGGCGCGCCGCATCGCCGGGGCGCACGGTCGCCAGCGACGCCTCCGGAACATCGACGACGGCGACCAGCGCGTCGCTCTCCTGGAGGACGACCACCGCGGCCCCCGGCCCGACCGTCGCCATCGCTCCCTCGTGCTGCCGGCGCTCGACGATGCTGCCCGCGTAGGGCGCCCTCACGACCGTGCGGTCGAGATCCTCTCTCGCCCGCGCCCGCTGCGCCTCCGCCTGCTGCACCCGCGCCTCCGCGACGCGTGCTCGCGTCTGTGCCGCACCGAACTCCTCGGCCGACACCATGTGCTTGAGGCGCAGCGCCTGGCTGCGCTCGGCCTGGCCACGCGCCTGGCCGAGCTCTGCGCGCGCGAGGGCGAGCCCGGCCTCGGCCGACTGCAGCGCGATCCGGTAGGGCGTGGGGTCGATCTCGAAGAGCGGATCCCCCGTCTCGACCCGATCTCCCACGTCGACCCGTACCGAGACGATGCGGCCCGGGACCGCCGGACCGATCGGCGTCGTGCGCCGGGCCTGGATCGTCCCCGCCGCACTGAGCTCGCGCTGGACCGAGCCCCGCTCCACGCGCGCGGTGGCGACCGATACGCCCTCGACCAGCGAGGCGAGACGGGGCGCCGAGGAGACTCCCGCGATCTCGGGCCCGCCCGCGCCGCAGCCCACGGCTCCCGCTCCGACCATCGTCACGGCGAGCCCGATGACGACCGCCCTCACCGGGTCTCCCCCGCCGCAATGCCCCGCAGGACCAGGTCGCTGACTGCCGAAAGAAAGCCCTCCTCCGCCACGTTGATCGAGCTCTCCTCGAAGAGGCGCGCGATGATGCTTCCGTAGAGGACCCGCAGCACGTCGGCGGCCCGGTCGACGTCGAGATCGGCCCGGAGCTCTCCCGAACGGATGCCCTCGCGCAGCAGCTCCTGCAGCTCGCAGCGCCACTCCTTCATCTCGGACTCGAAGCGAGTCTCGAGGCCGAGAAGCATGACCCCCGGGTCGCGCGCGAAGATCGCACGGAGCACCGGGTGGCTGCGGGCGAAGTCGATCGAGGCACGCTGGCGCCGCAGGATCCGATCGCGGGCGCCGAGCCCGGGCTCGCGGACGGAGGCATCGACGGCAGCCCGCCACTCGCGCAGGGTCTCCTCGAGAACCGCATCGAGGAGCGCCTCCTTGCCCCGGAAGTAGGTGTAGACCAGTCCCTTCGACACGCCCGCCCCCGCAGCGATCTCCTCGACGGTCGTCTTGGCGAAGCCCCGCTGCGCAAAGCAGTGGCCCGCGCTCTCCAGGATCCTCTGCCGCTTGCGCTCGGAGCGGGGACTCCGCAACTCTCGGGTGCGAGGGCCCGCTGGCTCCACGATTCGATCCATGCCGAGACTCTGACTAATTCCACGTTTTGGGTCAAATTCGTTGATTCCGTACTCCCAGATCGATGCCGTTCTCCTGGACGCGGGAAACACCCTCGTCTCGATGGACCTCGCGTGGATCCGGAGTGTCCTCGCAGAGCTCGGGCTCCAGGCCCGGCTCGCCGAGATCCGGCGCGCCGAGGCCGCGGCGCGCGTCGAGCTCTCGCGGCTCGTGGAGGCGGGTGCGGGGACCGAGGGGCCCGACAGCTTCGAGGCCTACCTCGGAGCTCTCCTGCGACGGCTGGACCCGCAGGCTCCCGCCCACCTCTCCCGCGAGCTGGCTCGGCGGCTGAGACCCGGAAACGGAGCGCGCGAGCTATGGAGCCAGGTGCTCCCGGGCGTCCGCGAGGCGCTCGAGCGGATCGGCTCGCTCGGCCTGAAGCGCATCGTGGTGAGCAACTCCGATGGGGGCGTCGAGGCTCGGCTCGCGCGCGTCGGGCTGGCGCCGCTCCTCGAGGGCGTGATCGACTCGCAGCGGCTGGGCGTCGAGAAGCCCGATCCCGCGATCTTCGTCCACGCCTTGCGCGCGGCGGGAACCCGGCCCGAACGCTCGCTCCACGTCGGGGATCTGCTCTCCGTCGACGTGCGCGGGGCGCAGCAGGCGGGAATCCATGCGCTGCTCCTCGATCCCTACGGCGACTGGCAGGGAGCCGACTGCGAGCGGGCGCCCGATCTGGACGAGGTCAGCCGCCGGCTGGCAGCTGCGCTTGGAGATCGGCGCCCTGAAACCCCGTGATCCGCGCCTCGACCAGCTGGCCGGCAGCGGCACCGCCCTGGAGCCGAACCGAGCCGTCGATCTCGGGCGCCTGGGACCACAGCCGTCCGAGCGCGCTCTGCTCCCCCCCGCGATCGACGAGAACCTGCAGCGAGCGGCCGACGTGGGAGCGCTGCTGCTCCGCCTGGATGTCGGCCTGGATGGCACAGAGCTCCCGGTAGCGCTCGCGCGCCCGCGCCCGCGGCACGGGATCGGGCCGTCCCCAGGCCGGGGTGCCCTCCTCCTCGGAGTAGCGGAACACGCCGAGGCGCTCGAAGCGGTACTCCCGGACGAACTCGCAGAGTCGCTCGAAGTCGCGGTCGGTCTCGCCCGGAAAGCCCACGATGAAGGTCGTGCGGATCGCAACCCCTGGGAGCGTCGCGCGCAGAGACTCGACCAGCCGCGCCTGGCGCTCCGCTGCGAGCCCGCGCCGCATGGCCCGGAGCACGGGGTCGCTGGCGTGCTGGAGGGGCACATCGACGTAGGAGAGCAGCCGCTTCGCGCTGGCGAAGGTATCGATCAGCTCGCGGGTGACCCCGCTCGGATAGAGGTACATCACGCGCAGCCAGTCCAGGCCCTCGACCCGGTCCAGCGCGCGCAGCAGGTCGGGCAGGCGCTCCCGTCCCCCCAGGTCCCGCCCCCACGAGCAGGTGTCCTGCGAGATCACCACCAGCTCGCGAACCCCCTCGCGGACCAGCGCCTGCGCCTCGCGGACCAGCGAGTCGAGCGACCGGCTCTGGAAGCGCCCGCGGATCGAGGGGATCGCGCAGAACGCGCACGTCCGGTCGCAGCCCTCGGCGATCTTCAGGTAGGCCGAGTGCCGTCCGCCGATCAGCAGCCTGGGGTCGGAGTCCGCGTGCAGGTAGGTGCGGCCCGCCTCGACGTAGACGCCGCGCCGCTTGCCTTCGAGCGCGGCGTCGAGGACCCGGGCGATGCGCGGGTACTCGTAGGTGCCGATGAAGGCATCGACCTCGGGCAGCTCCCGGGCCAGTCCCTCGCCGTAGCGTTGCGGCAGACAGCCGGTAACGACCAGGCCCGCGAGGCGCCCGGACTTCCGGAGGTCGGCGACCTCGAGGATGGCCTCGATCGACTCCTCGCGAGCGCTCTCGATGAAGGAGCATGTGTTGATCACCGCCACGTCGGCATCCTCGAGCCGCTCGGCGATCGCGTAGCCGCCGAGGGCCAGAGCCGCCAGCATCACCTCGCTGTCGACCGTGTTCTTGGGGCAGCCGAGGGAGCGGAAGTGGACGCGGGCCTTGTGGGGAGGGGGCTGCACGACGCCCGCAGGGTACAGTGTCGCGTACGGGGGTGCCTGTGATCCGACGTCTGTCCGCGGGATACTCGGGGGGTGCGTTCGGCGCACTGATCAGCTCGCTGGCCCTGTGGGCGGCGGGGTCCGCCGGCCTGACGGCGTGGTTCGGGGTCGCGATCCAGCCCGCCCTGAGCTTCGAGTGGCTGGGGCCTCGCATCCTGTGGGGCGGGCTCTTCGGGCTGGGGTTCCCGTGGGCAGCGCGGCGCATCTCGGGAACGCTGCGTGCCGGGCTGGTGCTCTCCCTCGTCCCGAGCGCCGTCGAGCTCTTCTACACGCTTCCGCGAGGGGGCCACCAGATGCTCGGCGTGGACCTCGGCGCACTCACTCCGATCGTCGTCCTGCTCGAGAACGCCGTGTGGGGAGCCGTGCTCGCCCGCACCGTCAGAGCCCTGGGCGAGGCCAGCCCTCCACCCGACTAGAACACGGAGGTCTCACCCGTGGGGGGAGGGTGCGGGGGACCCCAGGGCGGGGCCGCCGAAGCCCGCCAAAACGCCCCGCAGACGCGTCC
>JBHHYV010000087.1:0-16093 GCA_046757685.1 Myxococcota bacterium | reverse complement strand
GTCAGCCCCTCCCAGTCGATCCGCTCGTCCCGGGTCGCACGTCCCCGGTGACCGGTGATCACGGCCACCGAGGACGAGAGGCGGCGATCGGTGAGGGGGATTCCCGCGTACGCCGGGGCTCCCAGCAGCGACGAAACTCCCGGCACCACCTCGAAGGGCACGCCGGCCCGGGCGAGCGCACTGGCCTCCTCGCCGCCCCGCCCGAACACGAAGGGGTCCCCGCCCTTGAGCCGCACCACGTAGCGCCCGGCCCTCGCATGACAGAGCAGCAGGGAGCCGATCTCGTCCTGCGGGACTCCGCGAGCGCCGCCTCCGCGCTTGCCCACGTCGATTCGCAGGCAGCCGGGCGCGGAGAGATCGACGATCGCGGAGGGAATCAGCGCATCGTGGAGCAGCACCTCGGCACGGCGGATCTCGCGCCGGGCGCGCACAGTCAGCAGATCGGGATCGCCGGGGCCGGCCCCGACGAGCACGACCCGTCCCGTCACCCCTCGGCCTCGATCAGCCGGCGCGCTCCTCGCTCGAGCAGCTCCCGCCCCAGGCTCATCCCGAGGGTCTCGGGAGTCTGCAGGTCTCCTTCGGCGCTCCCCTCGATCCGGTCGCTGCCGTCGGGCGTGAGGACCAGGGCCCTGAGCCGCAGCCGCGCGCCGTGGATGGTGGCGTGGACGCCGATCGGCGTATGGCAGCCGACGCCCAGCTCGAAGAGAAAGGCGCGCTCCGCGCGCACCTGAGCCGCGACGCTGGACTCGTTGAGGCGGGCCACCGTCTTGTGGACCCCCTCGTCGTCGACCCGCACCTCGATGGCCAGGGCACCCTGCCCGCCCGCGGGCAGGTAGCGGTCGGGGTCGAGCGGATCGAGGATGCGGTCGTCCAGGCCCAGCCGGATCAGTCCGGCGGCGGCGAGGATCAGCCCGTCGACCTCGCCCGCGTCGAGCTTGGCGAGCCGCGTCGGCACATTGCCCCGCATGGGAACCGGCTCCACCTCGGGACGCAGCGAGCGCAGCAGGGCGACTCGACGCAGGCTACCGGTGCCGACCCTCGATCCGGCCGGCAGCGAGGCGTAGCGGAGCCCCGCCGAGCCCACGAAGACGTCGCGCGGATCCTCGCGCCGCGGGTAGGCCCCGACGGTGAGCCCCTCGGAGAGCTCGGCCGGCAGGTCCTTGGCGCTATGGACGGCCAGGTCGATCTCGCCCTCGAGCAGCGCCTCCTCGATCTCGCGGACCCAGAGCGCCTTGCCGCCCCGGCTCGAGAGCGGCCCCTCGATCCGGTCCCCGGCGGTCGAGATCCGCACCCGCTCGACCTGGCAGCCACTCGCGCGGAGCTGGCGGGCGACCCACTCCGACTGGGCCAGCGCCAGCTTGCTCCCCCGCGTTCCGAGCCGAAGTGACATCAATCCTCCCGATCCTCTCCGTCTTTCCCCGCCCCAGGCTCGGCGGCCCCTCCCCGCGATCCAGCGACGGGCTCGGCCCGCGGGATCCCAGAGACGCGAGACGCCAGGTCCGCCTCACCGCCCGCCGGGCGACTGCCGGGTCGCTCTCCGATCCGGAAGAGCTCGCGCAGTGCCAGCGAATAGTAGGGCCCGGTCCCCTCTTCGGCCTCCTCTCGCACCCTCTCCAGCGCGGGGTGAAGGAGCTTGGCGACAGCGGCCTGTGTCGCGCGCTCGAGGGCGCGCTCGCCCTCGCTCTCGGCGTCCGGCGGAGCGAAGCGCTGCGCCTCCGTCCGGGCGATCTCGCGGCCGCGAGCCACCAGGTCGCGCAGCACCTCGGCGGCGGAGAGACCCGACTGCCAGCGCTCGAAGGTGCGCCGCTCCTGCGCGACGATCCGCTCGGCGGGAGCGATCGCCGTGCGGCGGGCGTCGGCTCCGCGCCGCGCGGCGGCCTCGAGATCGTCCAGATCGTAGAGATAGAGGGTCTCGACCTCGGCGAGCGCCGACTCGACGTTGCGGGGCAGCCCGAGATCGATGATCAGCAGCGGACGCCCGTGACGCTGCCGAAGCAGCGGCTCGAGGGAGCGCCTGCGCACCAGCGGCTCGACCACCTGCGCCGACGCCAGGGTCACGTCGGAGCGGGCCACCTCGTCGTGGAGCGTGGCGAGCGGCGCAGCCCTTCCTCCGAGCTGCGCGGCGAGCGCCCTCGCCCGTTCGCGACTCCGGTTCACGACGACCAGGCTCGTGGCGCCGGCATCGCGAAGACCGTGGAGCGCCGACTCCGCCATCGCGCCGGCCCCGAGCAGCAGCACGTGCTTCTCGGCGAGCGACTCGAAGAGCTCCCCCGCAAGCTGCACCCCGACCCGAGCGACCGAGACCGAGGCATCTCCGAGACCGGTCTCGGTCCGCATGCGCTTGGCGCAGCGGAACGCTCGCTGAAGGAGTCGGTGCAGGACGGGCCCGACGCTCTGTGCCCGGGCTGCGGCGGCATAGGCCTGCTTGACCTGCCCCAGGATCTGCGCCTCGCCGAGCACCATCGAGTCCAGGCTTCCGGCCACTCGGAAGACGTGCTCGACAGCGGCGCCGTCGACCCGCTCATAGTACTGGCCCGGCTCGAGGGTCCCATCGCCGATCTCATGGAGCAGGAACTCGCGGAGCCGTGCCGCTCCGAGGTCCGAGTCGCGGACGCTTGCGATCAGCTCGGTGCGGTTGCAGGTCGAGAGCACCAGGGCCTCGTCGATCTCCGAGCTCTGGACCAGCTTCTCGGCCACCGCACCGCACTCCGAGGTGGCCACCGCATGTCGCTCCCGCACCTCGAGCGGTGCGGATCGGTGCGACAATCCGACGAGCAGGATGCTCACGAGACCAGCTCGAGCGCGCGCGTCCCCAGGTAGCACACGGCGAGCACGGCAAAGCCGACGACCAGGGAGCGTGCCAGCCGCGGTCCGCCCTGGCCGCGTAGCAGGCGAGCGCCCACCGGAACGCAGTACACCCCCCAGGCCACCAGCGACATCACCACGTGACGGGTCCACAGGCTCCCGCCGGCCCCCAGGGCCCACACGAAGCCACTGAAGACACCGAGGGTCAGCAGCGGAAAGCCGAGCGAGAGCGCGAAGACGCCGAGCCGGTCGAGGCTCTCGAGCGACGGCAGCTCGGGCGCCGCTCTGCGCCGCGCCTTGAGCAGCCGCTCCTTGACCAGGTAGCCGAGGCCCGCGAGGCTCGCGACGGCGAGCGCCGCAAAGCCCGCCGCAGCCAGCAGCACGTGCGCATGCGGCCAGGCCCCCGCCGGCCCGGGAAGGGCGACGCTGGAGCGCAGGTGCAGCCCGATCGAGGCGGCGGCCGTGAATCCGAAGGCCGAGGCCGCGACGAAGCGGCCGACCGCAAGGGTCTTTGCGAAGCGGAGCGAGAGCAGGAAGGTGCTCGCGACCAGCCAGCCGATCACGGAAAGCGCGGCCGCCGTCGACTCGAGCGAGATCGGAGGGTCGAGCCGGTGGAAGCGCACGAACGCGATCGCGTGCAGCGCCACGCCTCCGCAGAGCAGCCACTCGAAGCTGCGGGACGCAGGGCGCGTCGCAGCCTTGCGGCCGCCGATCACCGCCGCGAGCAGGTAGAGCAGGGCCGCCCCGTGGTGCGTCCAGGGGGTCATGCAGGGAGCCTCATGGAGTCCGCTTGGCGAGGGTCGCGAGCTGCGCACGGATGCGCTCCGAGTCGTGCACCTCCTCGAAGATGCGGTACGCAGGCTCGCCGTAGAGCACCAGCCGGATGTCGCGCAGGCTCGATCCCTGCGCCAGATGGGAGCGCAGCTCCTCGAGCATGACGCGCGCCGACTCTGCGAGCGTGAGGCCGCCCACGCCGGCGCCGAGCGCGGGCAGGGCCAGGCTCTCGAGACCCCGCTCTCGAGCGATCTCGAGAGCGCGCCGCGTCGCCGAACGCACCGACGCCTCGGAGCTCGAGCCCCCGGGCTCCATCGTCGCTGCATGGATCACGTGGCGGGCGGGCAGGTCTCCCGCCCCCGTCAGAATCGCATCGCCGAGAGCGATGGGGGCGAGAGTGTCGCACTCGCGCTGGATCTCGGGACCGCCGCGGCGGCGCAGGGCGCCCGCGACCCCGGAGCCCAGCACCAGCCGGGTATTCGCGGCATTGACGACGGCATCGACGTCCGCCGCCGAGATGTCGCCCTCTTCGAGGCGGATGATCGGCATGATCAGACTCCAGATCTTCGCGAACTCCGCGACGAGGGCCAAGCCGGCTCCGCAGGGCAGCCTCCACCGCTGCGCACCGCGCCGAACAAAGTGTATCCTCGGGAACGACGCGCGGGGAGGAGTCGCCCCGCCAGGCGATCGGGAATCGGCGGACCCGGTCCAGGACCCGACTCGCGGAGGAGGTGATCCGTGGCAGAGATTCTCGAGGTGACCGACGCGACCTTCGAGCGAGACGTGCTCAAGAGCAAGACGCCCGTGCTGGTGGACTTCTGGGCCGAGTGGTGCGGGCCGTGCCGGGCGCTGGCTCCGGTCGTGAAGGAGATCGCCGACACCTACGGCGAGCGGATCACCGTCGCCAAGCTCGACATCGATGCCAACCCCTCCGTCCCGGCCAGCCTGAGCATCCGCTCGATCCCGACCCTGCTCTTCTTCCGCGATGGCGCGGTGGTGGACTCGGTCGTCGGAGCCGTTCCCAAGGCCCAGGTCGAGCAGAAGGTCGAAGGAATCCTGGCCGGCTAGCGGAACCTAGGAGGCCGGCCGCGGAGCCTCCCCCTCTGGGGCCGCCGCCGGGGTCGGGTCCTGGAACAGGCTCACCGGCCAGCGACGTCGGCGCGCCTCGCGGTAGAGGAGCGGGTCGGGGTTCACGACGTGCGGGTGCCCCACCAGGTTGAGCAGCGGCAGGTCGGTGATCGAATCGGTGTAGAAGAAGCTCTTGGCCAGGTCGATCGACTCGCGCTCGATCAGCTGCTGGAGCCAGTAGATCTTTCCCTCGCCCATGCACACCGGCTCGACGATGCGGCCGGTGAACCGGCCGTCCTCGACCTCCAGGTGCGTGTAGAGCATGTGCTCGACTCCGAGAAAGCGGGCGAGGGGATGAACCACGAAGCGGGTCGAGCCGGTGACCAGCGATACCACGTGGCCTCGGGCCAGGTGATCGCGCACCCGCTCCACGGCCTCGGGATAGACCGTGGGCAGCACCCACTCGTGGAACCAGGCCCCGGCCTCGAGCGCGAGCTCGCGCTCGCTCTGGCCGGCGAAGGCCCGCATCGTCGCGCGCGTCCAGCGCTCGAGGTCCAGCAGGTTGAGCTTGTAGCGCACGTAGGAGGCGACCTGGCCGAGCATCGAGCGCCAGTCGAGCTCCCCGCGCTCGTAGAGGAAGCGGAAGTAGAGGGCGCCGGAGTTCTCCGAGAGGATCGTCTTGTCGACGTCGAAGAAGGCGGCCACCCGCCGCTCGCGCCCCAGCCGGCTCTCGCCCTCCGCCATCGCGCCTGAGTCTACCGCTCAGAACAGGTAGCGGCGCATCGAGACGTTCATCAGCAGGCCGATGCCGATCCAGCTGACCAGCAGCGCCGATCGCCCGTACGAGAGGAAGGGCAGCGGCACACCGACGACGGGGACGAGGCCGAGCACCATCGCGGCGTTGATGGCCGCCGGCCAGAAGAGCATCGCCACCACGGCGAGCGCCAGGTAGGAGCCGAAGGGCTCCTTCGAGCTGCGCGCGATCGAGAGTCCCCGGAGCAGCAGGCCGAGGTAGAGGAGCAGCACGAGGCCCGCGCCGACGAAGCCCCACTCCTCGCCGAGCACCGAGAAGACGAAGTCGGTCTGCTGCTCGGGAAGAAAATCGAGCTGGCTCTGTGAGCCCTGGCCGAAGCCCTTCCCCAGCAGGCCGCCGGACCCGATCGCGATCTGGCTCTGGATCGCGTGGTAGGCTGCGCCGAGGGGATCGCGCGAGGGATCCAGGAAGGTGAAGACGCGCTCCTTCTGGTAGTCGCGCAGGTAGAAGAGCCAGGCCCCTGCCACGGCGGCCAGGCCCGCTCCGGCCAGCCCCACGAACCCCCGGAGCGGGACGCCGGTCACCGGCAGCACGCTGAGCGCGATCAGCGCGACCAGGGAGGCAGTCCCCAGGTCCGGCTGCTGCAAGATCAGCACGACGGGCACGGCGACGAGCAGCGCGAGCGGAAGCAGGTAGGAGAGGCGCATCTCCGCCTGCTGCGCGTTGCGGTCGAGCCAGCGCGCGACGATCAGCACGCTGCCGAGCTTCGCCAGCTCCGAGGGCTGGATGCGCAGGGGACCCAGCACCAGCCAGCGCTGGGCTCCCTTGATGACGGGTCCCGCCACCAGGACCGCGATCAGCAGGGCGACCGTGGCGACGAAGACGGGCCCCGCGAGGCGCCCGAGCACCCGGTAGTCGACGAGCAGGGTCAGGGCCATCGCAGCCAGCCCCACTCCGAGCATGAAGAGCTGGCGCAGGGCTGTCGGCGGCATGCCCGGGACCTGCTCCGGAGCCGCCGAGACCAGGTTCACGATGCCGATGACGGAGAGCGCCAGGGCCATCGAGAAGAGCGGCCACTCGAAGGTCTCCAGATGGCGGCGATCAATCCCGGGCACTCTGGATCTCCGCTCCCGCCTGGAGCTCGGGCGTCACCGGGGGCTCGGGCCCCGGCTGGATCTGGGGCCGGCCGGCGATCCAGGTCTCGAGCACCGCGCGCGCGACCGGGACGGCTGCGCTCCCCCCGTGTCCCCCGTGCTCGACCAGGACCGCCACCACGACCTCGGGAGCCGCTGCCGGCGCATAGCCGACGAACCACGCGTGGTCGCGCTCGGCCTCGGGGACGGGCTCGCCGTCGCTCTCCTCGGAGCGCGAGATCGCGACCACCTGGGCCGTTCCGGTCTTGCCCGCCGCCTCGATCCCGCCGGGCAGGTTTCGCAGCCGCCCGGCGGTGCCGTGCTTCTCCTGGACCGCGCCCCGGAGCGCCTCTCGAATCAGCGCCAGGGTCTCGCTCGAGACCGGCAGCGGACCGAGCGAGTGGGGAGCTCCCGAGCGAACGGTCTGGCCCTGCGGGGTCTCGACCCGCTCGATCAGCCACGGCTGCCAGAGGTCGCCGCCGTTGGCGATCGTGGCGTAGAGGCTGGCCATCTGGAGCGGGGTCCACAGGTCGAAGCCCTGGCCGATCGCGATCGAGAGGGTCTCTCCGCGCATCCACGGCTCGCCGAAGCGACGCTCCTTCCAGGCCGAGGTCGGCACGAGCCCCGCCTTCTCGTTGGGAAGCTCGATTCCGGTGGGCCGGCCCAGACCCAGGGCGCGCGCGTAGTAGGCGATGCGGTCGACCCCGACCTCGAGGCCGACGCGATAGAAGAAGACGTCGCAGGACTCGACCAGGGCGCGGTGAAGGTCGATCGTTCCATGGCCCGAGCGCTTCCAGCAGCGGTACCTGCGCCTCCCCACGCGCAGCGAGCCCTCGCAGTCGAGCTGCGTCTCGGGCGTGATGACCCCCTCCTCCAGGCCCGCGATCGCCGTGACGACCTTGAAGGTGGAGCCGGGCGGGTACAGGCCCTGGAGGGCACGGTTCTGCAGGGGTCTGCGCGGATCGTCGAGGAGCGCCTGCCAGGTGTCGGCCGCGATGCCGCTGGCGAAGCGGTTGGGGTCGAAGGCGGGGCGGCTGGCGAGGACCAGGACCTCGCCCGAGTGCACGTCGAGCGCCACCACCGCCCCGGCGTGGCCGGTCGCGTCGAGCGCGCTCTCTGCGGCGCGCTGCAGCTCCAGGTCCAGCGTGAGCCGGAGGTTCAGGCCGGGCTGCGGCTCGACCGCCCCGAGCTGCTGGAGCTCTCGGCCGTGCGCATCGACCAGCAGGTGGCGTCCCCCGGGTCGTCCGCGCAGCTCGCGATCGAGGAGCGCCTCGACACCCGAGCGCCCGATGCTGTCGCCCGCCCGGTAGCCCGCGTAGCGCCGGGCCGCGAGCTGTCGGGCGCTGATCTCGCCCAGGCTGCCCAGCACGTGCGCGGCCAGGTCACCCTGCAGGTAGGCTCGAACCGGCCGCACGCGCGTGAGCACCCCGGGCAGTGCCCACAGCCGGGACTCCACTCGCGCGAGGGCGTCGCGCGAGAGATCGGTACCGATGGGCTGGGGCCGGAAGCGCGCGCGGCCGCGGACCGCCGAGACCCGCTCGATCGCGGGCTCGGGGGGGGCGCCGACGAGCCGGCTGACGCGTCGAACGGTTCGCTCGAGGGACTCGGTCTCGCGCGGCACCACGAGCACGTCGAAGGCGGGGCGCGAGTCGACCAGCAGGCGTCCGGCGCGGTCGAGGATCATGCCGCGCGGGGGATCGATGCGGTGGGTCCTCACGCTGTTGCGCTCGGCGCTGAGCCGGTAGCGGTCCCCCTGGACACCCTGCAGGTAGAAGAGCCTTCCGACGAGGACGATCCAGGCCGCGACCACACACAGCGCGATCCAGCGCAGCCCCCGCTCGAGGCGATCCTCGGCGATGTGGGAGCTTCCGAGCGTGGTCACGAGCGCGCGCGCTCGAGCGGCACACCCGGTCGCTCGCGGTCGATCTCGGGGTCGGCCCGACGGGCCAGGGCGTGAACGAGCAGACTCACGGCCGCGGTGATCGCGCTATTCCCGGGAAGCCTCGGAAGCAGCGCGGCCAGCGGAAGCGCCGCCTCGGGCCGGAGCACCCGGAGCACCGCCGCCCCGAGCAGGGAGTCGAGTGCGGCGTAGAGCAGCACGAAGAGGACCCAGGGAACGGCTGCGCGCAGGAAGAGGCTGCGATCCACGGCCCGGGTCGCCGCACACGCGGTGCCACGCAGCAGCGCGTGCAGCCCGAGCGGAGCGCCCGAGAGCACGTCGATCGCGAAGCCGAGCCCGAAGGCGGCCACGAGCGACTCGAGCCCGCGCGCCCGGAGCCCCAGCACCAGGGCCATCGTCAGCAGCAGATCGGGGCGAAGCCAGCCCGGCAGGAGCAGCGTCAGGGCTTGCTGCACCAGCAGCAGGCCGAGCGCCAGGCCCGCCAGCCGGAGCTTGGGGCCCATCAGTCTGCGGCGCGGGAGGCGGCCCCCGGCGGCCGCTCGCCCGCAGCCGGCCACAGGGCCTCGACCGAGCGGTCGAGCTCGGCCGGATCGGGCAGCTGCCGGCGATTCAGCAGGACGAAGACCTCCTCGACCGTCTGGAAGTCGACGGCGGGCGCGAGATCGGCGCGCTGGAAGAGACCGTAGGGCTGGCGATCGACGCTGCGGATCCGGCCCACCATGAGTCCCTTGGGGTACAGCGAGTCGAGACCCGAGGTGACGAGCAGATCTCCGGGCCTCACGTCTGCGCCGCGCGCCACGTAGTCGAAGTCGCAGTTGGGCACCGAGCGGCCTCGCACCGAGCCGCGGGCGCGAGTGCGCTGGACGAAGGCGTTCAGCCGACTCTGGGGATCGGTGATCAGCAGCACCCGCGAGGCCCCTCGGGTCGTTCCCGAGATCACCCCGACCACGCCCTCGTCCGTGATCACGGCCATGCCGGGCTCCACTCCGGCCGCGCGACCCTGGTCGATCACGATCGATCGGAACCAGGGCGACAGCGCGTGCGAGATGACGTTGGCAGGGACCATGGGCGTCTCGTGGGCGGCCCGGGAGTCCGCCAGCCGGCCAAAGCGCTCGCTCGCCACGATCGCCTCGCGGTACTGCAGGTTCTCGTCGCGCAGGCGCTGGAGCTCCTCGCGCAGGCGCCGGCTCTCGCTGCGCGCTCCGACCAGCGCGACGTAGTTGTTCCAGACGTCGCGGATGGCGGCGATCGGGAGCACCACCATGCGCTCGAGCGGAACGGCGGCGTCGAGGACCAGCCGCTGGCCGATCCCCAGATCCGTGGGCGCCTCCTGGCGAGCCAGGGTGGTCGCACAGACAGCGGCGAGCACTGCGTAGGTGAGCGGGTAGCGGAAGCGGCGGAGCAGGTCGGTCATGGTTCCCCACGAGGGGGGGGAGGCATGCGAAGCGGGCTCCTCTCAGGCCTTGATGTGTACATCCCGGAGCAGGTCGATCTCTTCGAGGCAGAGCCCACATCCGGCCACGACCGCCTCGAGCGGGTTCTCTGCGAGCATGATCGGGAGCCCGGTCTCTTCGCGGAGCAGGTCGTCCAGCTTGTCGAGCATCGCGCCGCCGCCGGTGAGCACGATCCCCTTGTCGGCGATGTCGGCCGCAAGCTCGGGAGGCGTGCGCTCGAGAGCGGCCTTGGCGGCGTCGACGATCGCGTTCACCGGCTCGAGCAGGGCCTCACGCACGTCCTCGGAGCTGATCTCGGCGGTCTTGGGCACGCCCGCCACCAGGTCGCGCCCCTTGACCGGCATGGTGCGAGGCTCGTCGGTCGGGTAGGCCGCGCCGATCTCGATCTTGATTCGCTCGGCCGTGCGCTCGCCGATCAGCAGGTTGTACTTGCGCTTCACGTAGCTGAGGATCGCCTCGTCCATCTTGTCGCCCCCGACGCGCGCGCTCGAGGCGTAGACGATGCCGGCGAGGGAGATCACGGCCACCTCGGTGGTGCCGCCCCCGATGTCGATGATCATGTTGCCCGAGGGCTCCGTGATCGGCAGCCCGGCTCCGATCGCCGCGGCCATCGGCTCCTCGACCAGGTAGACCTCGCGCGCGCTGGCCGAGATCGCGGACTCGCGGACCGCGCGCTTCTCGACCTCGGTGATGCCCGAGGGGACCGAGATCACGATCCGCGGCTTGAGCAGCATGGAGCGGTTGTGGGCGTTCTTGATGAAGTAGCGGAGCATCGCCTCGGCGACCTCGAAGTCGGCGATCACGCCATCGCGCAGCGGGCGCAGCGCGCGGATGCTGCCGGGCGTGCGGCCGAGCATGCTCTTGGCCTCGCGACCGACGGCGCGCACGCGCATGACACCGCGGTTGTCGGTCTGGACGGCGACGACGGAGGGCTCGTTGGACACGATCCCCCGCCCGGCGACGTGGACCAGCGTGTTGGCGGTCCCGAGATCGATCGCGAGATCGTTCGAGAAGTGTCCGAGCAGCCGGTCCAGTAGCATGGGCGCTCCCCGGGGCGACGATGGGTGACGAGACGGGCCGGAGGACGCTGGCTGCACCCCCCACCGACGGCGATTCTACGGCCGCAACGTTGCGCTCGCAAGCTCGAGAACGCTCTGGATTCTCTCGCGTTTCCGCCGCCGCGCTGCCAGGGGCCGGCGCCGGCACCCGAGCGGCTTCGGCCCGGGACTGCTAGCCTGCATCGGCCCATCGACGGCCGCGCTTGACGCCCCCGCCCACGGAGCTGCACTTCCATGGCCGAGCTTCGCCCCATGATCTGGATTCGCAACATCGTCATCCTGGGGGTCATTGCGGCCTTCATCTTCTTCTTCGGCCAGCCCAGCAGCCAGACCTCGGCCCAGGGGGACGTGGCCCGGATCGGCGACGAGCGGGTCACCCGAGACGTCTTCGAGTACTTCCGGCGCAACGTCGACAACCAGATCCGGCCCTCCCTGCCCTCCTCGATCGACGACACGAGAGCCCGCGACCTGATCGACCGCCAGACGCTCGGCCTGGTGGTGCGCCGGGTGGTGCTGGCCGAGGTTGCGCGAAGCCTGGGCATGAGCGCCACCGACGAGGAGGTGAAGCGCGAGATCCGCGAGAGCCCCAACTTCCGGCCCGCCGGCCACTTCGATCGCACGCTCTTCGATCGCTTCGCCGCCCAGTTCGGAAGCCCGCGCGCCTACAGCGAGGAGATCCGCCACGACCTCTTGATCCGCAAGCTCGAGCGGCTGGTCGCGGTCGCTGCACGGGTGTCCCCCGAGCAGGCGCTCGAGCAGGCGCGGCGAAGCGCCCTGCGGGTGAAGATCCGCTACGCGCGGGCGCGGAGCGCCGACTTCGAGCCCGATGCCGAGATCTCGGGCGAGGAGGCCCGCGCGGGGGTCGAGCGCGATCCCGAGCGAGTGCAGGCCCTCTACCGGCGCAAGCTCCACGAGTACCGAACCCCCGAGCAGGTCCACGCCCGCCAGATCCTCTTCACCGGCGACGATGCCATGGCGCGTGCCCAGGCCGCGCTCGCCCGACTCGACGAGGGCGAGGATTTCGCGGCGCTGGCGCGCGAGCTCTCCGATGACCGGGCCACGCGCGACGAGGGCGGAGACCTGGGGTTCTTCCCCAGGGGTCGCGGCCTGCTGCCCGAGGTCGAGCAGGCGGCGTTCTCGCTGGCCCCCGGCGAGCACTCGGGGGCGATCGAGACGGAGCGCGGCGTCCACATCGTGAAGGTCGAAGAGAAGCGACCCGCCAGCGAGCGGAGCTTCGACGAGGTCCGCTTCGAGCTGGCGCGGGAGCTGATCCGGGAGGACCGGGCGCGCGCCGCGGCCCATGCCGCAGCCGAGCAGCTCCTGAAGCGCCTCGAGGCGGGAGAGGGCTTCGATCGGGTGGCCCGGGAGCTCGGAATGACCAGCGACGCCACGCCCCTCTTGAGCGTGTCCGATCCCCTACCCCCCGAGCTGGGACCGATCCAGGGGCTGCGGGGGGCGATCTTCGCGCTGTCGCCCCAGGCGCCCCGGATCGAGCGGGTGCTGGACGGTCCCGACGCATCCTACGTGGTCTGGCTCGAGCAGCGCCAGGAGGCCGACCCCGCCGAGCTCCAGGCGCAGGCGGAGGACCTGCGCGAGAAGCTCGAGGGACAGGCGCGCGCGCGGCTGCTGGCCCGCTTTACCCAGCAGCGCCAGCAGCAGCTGGCCCGGGCGGGGGACCTGGAGCTCTACCCGCTCTATCCGACGAGCGCCACCGCCCCGATCTAGGCGGGGGCCCGGCCTACGCAGAGGACTGCGCTCAGGGAACCGCGGCCGTGCAGACCTGCGAGATCCCCGGAGGCAGGCCTCCGAGCGCGCGCTTCAGGACCACCGAGTCCGTCACGTTGCACTCCTCGGCCCCGGCTACGCTGCACTTCGTCGCGTCGACCCCGGGGGGAAGCCCGCCGAGGAAGCGCTCCAGGACCACCGAGTCCGTCACGTTCACGATCCCGTCGCCACTCACGTCGCCGCACTGGCAGACGTCGCCGATTCCATCCGGGACCGGGGTCGAGAACCCTCCGGAGTCCAGCTGGCTCAGGTTCGCGATGTAGCGGCAGTTGTCGGTCGCGTTCTTCACGCTGTCCTGGTCGGTATCGATCGAGAAGGTGGTGATCGCGTTGCTGAAGGCTGCGGTCACGTAGGCGTGCGAGCCGGTCGGGTCGAGCGCGACCGAGGTGGCCGCATCCATTCCCGTCACACCCCCGAAGCCATTCGCCAGCACCTCGCTGAAGATAGGCTGCCCGAAGTACTGGTTGGGATCGTTGGGGTCGGGGCTCGTGTTGCGATCGAAGAGCGCGATCGAGTCGGTGAGCAGGGCCGCGACGTAGAGCTGGGTATCGTCCGGGCTCACCACCACCTCGTAGGGCTGGCCCATTCCGAGCACCGGCCCGCCCTGGATCACCTTCTCGCGAAAGACCAGGAAGCCGTTCGAGGGGTCGCGGTCGAAGACCACCATCGAGCCGAGCGGATCGATCCCCGCGCTGCCCGGCCCCGCGACGTAGAGACTCTTGCCGTCTGCGGGGATCGAGACGCTTCGCGCTCCGACGAGGCCCGTCACCCCGCCCACTCCGTCCCCGGCCAGGCCGAAGAAGGTGAGGGAGCCGGTGCTGGGGTCGCGCGTGAACGCCACCAGCGCCCCTCCCGCAGGCAGGCTCCCGGCGGCGGCGGCCACGTAGACGAAGAGGCCATCCGGACTCACCGTCACGGCCTCCGCTCCCAGCAGGCCGACCGGCATGGGCTTGTTGGGGTTCGCCGGCGCGTTGGGATCCGAGCTCTGGCGCTCCAGGAAGCTCAGCAGCCCGGTCCCAGGGGCCCGCGTGAAGACCGTGACCGACTGCTGGCTCTGCGAGGTCACGTAGACCTGCCCGCCGTCGGGGCTGACGACCAGTCCGCTCGCAGCCCCGATCCCGTCGATCCCGGGGTCCGTGTTGTGCAGGGTCTGGATCGGCGTCAGGAGACCCGTGAGGGGATCGCGCGAGAAGACCGTCACGGCGTCGTCGGCCTGGCCCGAGACGTAGAGGTTCTGGCCATCGGGGCTCAGCTCGGCGGCATAGGCACCCATCAGCCCGTCGAGCGGCGGGGCGCCGTCGGAGAAGGCCTCCAGGAAGCTCAGGCTGCCCGTCACCGGGTCGCGAGCGAACACCCCGACCTGGTCGCCTCCGAACGCGGCCGTGTACACGTTCTGGCCATCGGGGCTGACCGTGGCGTCGAAGCCTCCCGCCAGCCCCTGCACCCCGGTCCCGTTCGGGTCGTTGACGAGCGACCCCTCGAAGGCCATCACCTGGCCCCAGCCGGCCTGGGGCAGGGCGAGCAACAGCAGCAGCATCGCGAGAGCGCGCATCGGCACCTCCAGGCAGGCGAGCCGGCTCCTCGGGCAGAGGCCGGCCGCGCCGTGGCAGGGGAGATCTGCGGGGATCCCTCCGCTCATCCCACTAGTGGTGCCTCGGGGGCCCTGCGTGGCGCGCGACCCAGTGGGGAGGAGTGGGAGGAGAGGCGGCACCGAGCCCGAGCCCTTCCTCAGGGAACCGCGGCGGTACACACCTGCGAGAGACCGGGCCCCAGCCCGCCCAGGAAGCGCTCGAGCACGACCGAGTCGGTCACGTCGCACTCGGTGGCGCCCGTCACGCTGCACTTGGCCACGTCGACCCCAGGCGGCAGGCCCCCCAGAAAGCGCTTCAGGACCACCGAGTCGGTCACGTTGACGACCCCGTCGCCGCTCACGTCCCCACACTGGCAGGCGTCGCCGATCCCGTCCGCCGTGGCCGTGTTCTGGCCGCCCGAGTCGCTCTGCAGCGGGTTGGGGGTGTGGGCGCAGTTGTCGTCGCAGCCGAGCGTCTGGCCGGGCGTGCAGGGGGCGTCCCCGGCCACTCCCGACAGGTTCCCGTCATCGGGAATCCCATCGCCGTCGCTGTCGGCGGGGGCGGCTCCGGTGGTCACGTCGAGAACGTTCCCCGAGGCGTCGAGACCCGTCAGGGTCAGCGGAAGCGGCGACCCCGTCAGCAGCGCGGGGTTCTGGGGATCGGAGACCAGCTGCTCGCTGAACGAGATCGCCGGAGCCACCTGGAGGGGGGACCCCCCCGCAGTGGCCAGCAGCTGGAACGAGCCCAGGGGGACCGGGTTGGCGGCGCTCGTGACCCGGGCGGTCGAGTCCGCCAGCAGGTCCACGTTGCCGAAGCAGCGCAGGCGGTCGCTCGCGACCACGGCGCAGACCGCGTCTCCCGGGCTGCCGAAGGCGGGCGGAGGGACGGCCGTGGCGGTGAAGGAGCCCGGGCTCCCGGCGAGGACCAGGTCGACCTGGTAGTTGACCGCTCCCTCCCCAGGGGCGTAGGTCGCCTGCAGAGAGACCGTGACCGTCTCGCCCACGTCGAGGATGCCGTTGGCGGCCAGCTCCTCACCCAGCGCGCTCGAGAACGCCAGGTCGGCCGCTCCAACGCCGCCGGTCCCCAGCCCCAGGGCCAGGACCAGCCCGAGGCCCAGCGCCAGCCAGCGCCGGACCGGGAACGGGACGATCGAGAGAGCTGCGACGCGCATCCTGCCTCCGGGACGGTTCATCGAAGAGTACCCCGACTGGCTCGGGTCTTGGGCGGAACCCCACACGGAGAAGGGCGGCGCCGGCTCGATGCCGACGCCGCCCTCTCGATTCCATCGAAGGTCAGGCCAGATCTCATACCCGGATCCAGGGTGCTGAGCGATCCAGGGTGCTGAGACGGAGCCGCCTTCTAGCGGAGCTTCCTCAGGCCGTCCGACGCCGTCGCAGGCCCGCGAGGCCCGCCAGCGCCGCGCCGAGAAGGACGGCGGTGGTGGGCTCGGGAACGACCGTCGCGAGGACGATCGGGCCGGTAACGGTCGTAGTCGAGAAAAAGTCACCCTCGGTGAAGTCGGCAGAGTGGAGGATGAGCTGGCTCCCGAGTGCGTTCCCGGTAAAGCTGAACGTCCCCATCAGCAGGTTGATCCCCTGCTGGCCAAGCGCCGCGTCACCCCCGGAGAACGAGCACGTTCCCGACGGACCCTGAACACCAACGTCGTCACACGCGGTGAAGCCGAACGACACCCCGACACCGCCTGCGGTCAGGAAGGAAGAGGAGTCTCCCGTGCCGCTGAGCGATGCGGCGAATCCGAATACGCTAGGGTCGAAGCCACCCGGGAACAGC
>JBHHYV010000086.1:0-16198 GCA_046757685.1 Myxococcota bacterium | reverse complement strand
CCAGGCGGGCTTCGCCCGCCGATAGGCCGCAAAAAAGAGATGCCGGCGCCGGGCGAGAAGACCCGGGCTTTGCTGGATGGTCGCGCGAGGAGAACTGGGAGTGCCGCGGTCTCGTCCTCGCACCGGCGCCGGCGCGCCTGGACCCCCGTGGGGTCAGGCCCAGGGATCTAGCAGGAACCGTTCCAGTACGAGCTCATCCGGTCCTCCTCCCGCAGAAACGGCCCCGTTCGGCCCGGAGCTGCACAGCCACGGGCCGGCGCCCGCGCAAGCATTCCGGGCAAACAGGGAAGAGGAGCACCCTTCAGTCCGAGAACGCCCGGTCGATCCGCTCGAAGCGCCGCCGGATCGGCTCTCGAGCCTCGGCGTGCGTCAGGATGTAGAGGTCGCGGCGGCGGATCGCCGAGACCACCTGCTCCGCGACGGCTTCGGGCTCGAGGACCCGTCCCTCCGGCGGCCGGCCCGAAGGCTCGAGGGTCTCGGGCAGGGGCTCCGAGGTCGATGGGCGGTCGCGGCTCGAGTGCTCGCCGATCCGGGTGGACACCATCATCGGGCAGAGCACCGAGACGCCGATCTCGGTGCCCCGCAGCTCGCGGGCCAGGCACTCCATGAGGGCGACCACCCCGTACTTCGAGACGCAGTAGGCGCCGAGGCCGAAGTTCGGCACGAGGCCCGCGAACGAGGCGGTCGAGATCACGTGGGCGGGCTGGCCCTGCTCGAGTAGACGCGGCACGAAGACCTCGACGCCGTGGATCACCCCCCACAGGTTGACGCGCAGCATCCACTCCCAGTCCTCGTGGGCCAGCTCCCAGACCCGGCCCGCCGCGGCGACCCCGGCGTTGTTGAAGACCACGTGCGCAGCGCCGAAGTGGTCGAAGGTCCGGTCGGCGAGCTCGCGGACCTGCTCGAGGTCCCCGACGTCGGTCGGGACGGTGAGCACGTCTGCCCCGTCCTTGTCGAGCTCGCGCTTCGCCTCGGCGAGGCCGTCCGGGTCACGGTCTGCCAGCACCAGGCGCATCGCCTCGCGGGCCAGACGCCGGGCGACGGCCCGTCCGATCCCGCTCGCCCCACCCGTGATGACCGCGACGCGGCCCTCCAGCTCTTCCATCCAGCGATCGTACCAGAGCGGGAGCGCGGAGCTCCTCGGGGACGGCGCAGGGGGTGCGTGCCCGCGCGACCTCGGGCTCTTTCCGAGCTAGCTTGGCCCAGAGCCGAGCGGGGAGGTCGAGCCGATGGGACAGAGGTGGAGTGAAGGCACGATCGAGGTCGGCGGTCGCCGGCTTCGAATCCAGCGTCTGGCCGCCGTCGAGGAGGCTGGACTGGGATCGCTGGCCAGGCTCCCGCGCTCGATCCGCGTGCTGCTCGAGAACCTGCTGCGTCATGAGGATGGCCGGACGGTCACCCGCGACGACATCGCCCTCCTGGCAGCGTGGCGCTCGGACGGGAGCAACGACCACGAGATCGCCTTCCGGCCCGCCCGCGTGCTGCTCCAGGACTTCACCGGGGTGCCTTCGGTCGTCGACCTTGCGGCCATGCGCGATGCGATGGCGGCGCTGGGCGGCGACCCCGCACGGATCCAGCCCGTTCGACCGGCGGATCTGGTCATCGATCACTCGGTCCAGGTCGACGTCGCCGGCCGCCCGGATGCGCTCGAGCGGAACGCGGACCTCGAGTTCCAGCGCAACGGCGAGCGCTATGCCTTCTTGCGCTGGGGCCAGTCGGCCTTCGAGGGCTTTCGGGTCGTTCCCCCCGACACCGGGATCGTGCACCAGGTCAACCTGGAGTATCTGGCGCAGGGGGTCTTCGACGAGGACACGGGTGAGGGACCGGTGGCCTTTCCCGATACCCTCGTGGGTACGGACTCGCACACGACGATGGTGAATGGCCTGGGTGTGGTGGGCTGGGGTGTCGGGGGCATCGAGGCCGAGGCGGCGCTGCTGGGACAGCCGATCTCGATGCGGATCCCCGACGTCGTCGGCTTCCGGCTGTCCGGGGCCCTGCCCTCGGGGACCACGGCCACCGACCTGGTGCTGACGGTCACCCAGCAGCTGCGCGCGCACGGCGTCGTCGGAAAGTTCGTCGAGTTCTACGGCGAGGGGGTTGGCGCGCTCTCGCTGGCCGATCGCGCCACGGTCTCGAACATGGCGCCCGAGTACGGGGCGACGATCGGCTACTTCCCCATCGATTCGAAGACGCTCGACTACCTGGAGCTGACCGGGCGTGACCCGGCTCAGATCGAGCGGGTGGAGCGCTACGCGCGCGCCCAGGGCCTGTTCCGCGAGGACGGGGACCCCGATCCGGAGTACACCTCGAAGCTCGAGCTGGACCTGGGATCGGTGGAGCCGAGCCTAGCGGGGCCGAGCCGCCCGCAGGATCGCGTTTCGCTGTCCGGGGCCCGCGTGGGCTTCGAGTCGGCGCTGGGCACCCTCCTCGAGCGGATCGGCTCGCCACGCGACGCGACTGCGCGCGTCGAGATCGACGGACAATCCTGCGAGCTTGCGCACGGCACCGTCGTGATCGCTGCGATCACCAGCTGCACCAACACCTCGAATCCCCAGGTGCTGATCGCCGCGGGGCTGCTGGCCCGCAAGGCCGTCGAGCGCGGTCTCTCCTCCCGTCCATGGGTCAAGACGAGCCTGGCGCCCGGCTCCCGCGTCGTGCCCGACTACCTCGCGAGCGCGGGGCTCCTGCCCTACCTCGAGAAGCTGGGATTCCACGTCGTGGGCTTCGGATGTACCACCTGCATCGGCAACAGCGGCCCCGTTCCCGAAGCGATCGCGAGGGGCGTACGGGAGGCGGACCTGGTGGCCGTCTCGGTGCTCTCTGGAAATCGCAACTTCGAGGGCCGGATCAACCCGGTCGTGCGCGCCAACTACCTGACGTCCCCGCCCCTGGTCGTCGCCTATGCGCTGGCCGGGCGCATGGACATCGACCTGACGCGCGATCCGCTCGGCACCGGGTCGGACGGCCGCGAGGTCACCCTGAGGGACATCTGGCCGACGACCGACGAGGTGCAGAGCACCCTGCGTGCCTCGCTGAATCCCGCCATGTTCCGCGAGCGCTACGCACGCGTCTTCGAGGGCCCGGCGGCCTGGAAGAGCATCGAGATCCCCGAGGGGGTGCGCTACGCCTGGAACCCCGAGTCGACCTACGTGCTGGCTCCTCCCTTCTTCGAGGGCATGACGCGCGAGGAGCCGCCGCTCGCCGATATCCGGGGCGCCCGCGTGCTGGCCCTGCTCGGAGACTCGGTGACCACCGACCACATCTCGCCGGCGGGGACGATTCCGGTGGACAGCCCTGCCGGTCGCTACCTGATCGAGCGCGGCGTGGATCCGCGCGAGTTCAACTCCTTCGGCTCTCGACGCGGGAACCACGAGGTGATGATGCGGGGCACCTTCGGGAACATCCGGCTGCGAAACGAGCTGGCCCCGGGCACCGAGGGGGGATACACCAAGCTCCTGCCCGACGGCGAGGTGACCACGATCTACGACGCCGCCATGCGCTATCGCGAGCGCGGGACTCCGCTCGTCGTCCTCGCGGGCAAGGAGTATGGGACGGGATCCTCGCGCGACTGGGCCGCCAAGGGCACCTTGCTGCTCGGCGTCCGCGCGGTCCTGTGCGAGAGCTTCGAGCGCATCCACCGCTCCAACCTGGTGGGAATGGGGGTCCTGCCCCTGCAGTTCCTCGAGGGAGAAAGCGTCAAGAGCCTGGGTCTCACCGGATGGGAGACGATCGACATCGGGGGCGTGGCGACGGGCCTCGCGCCGGGTTGCGAGGTCTCCGTGCGTGCTGTCGCTCCGGATGGGCGCGCGCTCGAGTTCCGCGCGCGGGTCCGTATCGATACACCCGACGAGCTCGCCTACTACCGCAACGGCGGCATCCTGCCCTACGTGCTGCGGGGCCTGCTGGCGCGCGGCTGACTCGAGCGACCCCGACGCAGCCGGCGGTAGGCTACGAGGAAGACGGCGAGCAGGGCGACGGGCAGGAGCCTCTGCATGCCCGGCTGGAGGGTGGGCACGAGCGCGCCCGCCGGCTTGGGATGGGCCATCAGGAACTCGACGACCTGTCGGCTGAAGGTGCTCGAGAGCGCGGGAACGTGCTGCCCTCCGACGATCGTCCAGAGCTCCGCCGAGCCGCCGGCGAAGCAGCCGGTCGCGTAGCGCGTGACGGTGCTCTCGCTTCCGGGAAGGTTGGCCTCGAGGTCGCGGGGAGCCGCGCTGGTGTCGGCGACCGGGGAGCAGCCGTTGCGGGTCGCCCAGTCCTCGACGGTCGCGATCGCTCCGGGGTAGACCACGCCGTTGATCGCGCCCCCGCCGAAGAGGATCGTCGCGTCGGCCGTGCCGTGGAGCTGCAGGACGTGGACAGGTCCCTGGAAGCCGCACTTCGTGGGATCGGCATAGGTCGCTCCGGCCAGGCTCGCGATCGCGGCGATCAGCCTCGGATGGTCGCAGGCCATGCGATACGCCATGAAGCCGCCATTCGAGTGACCGATCAGGAAGACGCGTAGCCGATCGACGTTGAACCCGGTGGCCGTAGCCTCGATCAGCGCCTTCAGATAGCCGGAGTCGTCGGCGCTTCCGCAGAAGTTGCAGCAGGCGTCGGTCGCATTCCAGAACTGGTTTCCCAGGCAATCGACCTTGCCGTCCGGGGTCAGGTACAGGAACCCGAACTCGTCGGCCAGCGGCGTGAACTGCATGTACGCCTCCTGCGCAGTGGAGCTGGAGCCGTAGCCGTGCAGCAGGATCACGAGCGGAGTCGGGATCGAGGGGACGTACGAGGGCGGTACGTGCAGGGTCGCCGGGCGCCCCTGGGCGACGACCGTCGCGGCCGCCGCCCGCAGCGGCCCGCCCGCGAGGGCGATCGACAGTGCCGCGAGCAGGACCCGTCGCCCGGATCGGGCCGAGGTCATCGCTTCCGACTCCTCTCGTGCTCCCGTCCACCGCGGACGGATCCGGTAATCTTACGCCGCTGCCCGTGGCGCTGCCGGAGGCTGTGGCTACGGGCGGGACTTCCGCGGCCCGCGGTGAGATCATTGGCCGGTACCCCGCGGGAAGGGATCGAGATGAGGGACGAGAACGAAGCCCTGGAGAGGGTCGTGGACGGCCGCTCGTGGAGCGAGTTCTGCGACGGTCTCAAGGCAGCGGGGGCCGTCGTGCTGGGGGCGGGAGCGCCGGACGACCCGCTCACGCGCGCGGAGGGCTGGCGCTACCTGACCCGGCTCACGCGAGCGGCGCTCGAGACCTTCGTAGAGGCCTCGGATCCCATGGCGCCGGAGCTGCGCCGCACCGCGCACGAGACGATCAAGATGGGCATGGACAACCCCGACAACATCTACCTGAGCGCACCCATCCACGGCGGCTTTCGCTACCGCGTGTGGGGTACGCGGGGGAGCGTTCACTACCTGGGCTTCGGGACCCAGAAAGGCAGCTACGGAGGCACCGGTACACTCGAGACCACCGGCTACCTGGACGCGCGCGACATGACGATCGGTCCCGACGGACGCTTCGAGATCCAGGTCAGCGTCGAGCGGCAGCCGGGCAACTGGCTGCCCATGGAGCCGGACAGCCGCATGCTGATCGTGCGTCAGACCCGGGGAGATCATGCGAGCGAGACTCCTGGCGAGGTCTCGATCGAGCGGATCGACGGGCCGAATCGGCCGCGCCCGCTCGAGCCCGCGCGCATCGACCGGGCCCTGGCCGGCGCCATCCGCTTCGTGTCGGGCTGCGCGGGGATCTTCAAGAGCTGGGCCGAGGACTTTCGCAAGCACCCCAACCAGCTGCCGCGCTTCGACCCGGAGCGAGCCCGGATCGCGGGCGGCGATCCCCACATCGCCTACTACCACAGCTACTGGCAGCTCGCGCCCGACGAGGCGCTGCTGATCGAGGCGACTCCTCCGGAGTGCGACTACTGGAACTTCCAGCTCGCGAACTACTGGCTCGAGTCGCTCGACTATCGCTACTTTCCCGTCCACCTCAACTCCAAGACGGCCCGCCTGCGCGCCGACGGCTCCGTGCGGGTGGTCGTCGCGCACCGCGATCCCGGCGTCGAGAACTGGCTCGACCCCTGCGGCCACACCTTCGGCACCATGTGCTGGCGCTGGATCGGGGCGACCGATCCTCCGACGCCGCAGGTGCGGGTGGCGAAGCTCGGAGAGATCCCGCGTGAGTGAGCCCGAGCTGCAAGAGACCACCGTCCTGGAGGCAGCCCGCAAGGCCACGGGTCTCGACGACTTCGGGGGCGACGATTTCCGGCCGGGGCTCGCGGTGCTGCTCGAGACCTTCCGCACGGGAGCGGGCCTGACCCCGAAGGGGCGCAAGCTCGCGTTCCGCCGGGTCGTGCAGCTGCTCGCCACGCGCCTGCGGGTCGCCGAGGCGCTGCGCCGGCATCCCGAGATCCGGGAGCGGCCGCTGCGCCGGCCGGTCTACCTGACGGGTCTGCCCCGTACGGGGACCTCGGCGCTCTTCAACCTGCTCGGGAGCGATCCGGCGGCGCGCCCGCTGCTGCTCTGGGAGGGGATCTTTCCCGATCCCATGGAAGGCCTCGAGCCCGGGGCGACGGATCCCCGCTACGAGGCGGTCAAGGCCAGCTACGATCGCATGCGCGAGCGCGATCCCGGGTTCACGAAGATCCACTTCGCGAGCGCAGACACTCCCGAGGAGTGCGTGCTGCTGCTGGCCCACGCCTTCCGCGATGCGCAGATGGGCATCGAGGTCCTGATGGAGCCCTACGCCAGCTGGTTTCGCGCGCAGGACCTGCGTCCGGCCTACTGCTACTACCGAACGCTCCTGCAGATGCTCGACTGGCAGCGGCCGGGTGCGCGCTGGCTGCTCAAGTCTCCGGCCCACCTCTGGGCGCTCGACGCGCTGGCCGAGTGCTTTCCCGACGTCTGCATCGTGATGACCCATCGGGATCCACTGGAGTGCGTGCCGTCGTACTGCAGCATGATGCAGGCCCTGCTCCGCTCGCGCGGCTGCGCGCCGCTTCCCGACCTCGGGGAGCGCGTGCTCGACTATCTGGCGGCCAGCCTGGAGCGGGGCCTGGCGCAGCGCGACCGACTGGGTCGCGAGCGTTTCTTCGACGTGGACTACCGGAGCTTCGTGGCGGACCCGCTCGCCACGGTCGAGCCGCTCTACGACCACTTCGGGCTCGAGCGGACGCCCGACGTTGCCCGTGCCTTGCGTGACTTTGCCGCGGCCCACCCCCAGAGCCGGCATGGCGAGCACCGCTACGATCTCGAGCGCTACGGGCTTACGACGAGGCGCATCGAGACCCGGCTCGCAGGCTATATCGAGCGCTTCGGTCTGGCGACCTGAACGCGCACCGAGGGAGGACGAGATGCTGACGGGCGAGAAGATCCTGATCACGGGGCTCACGGGGCAGGTGGGCGAGCCGATCGCGAGGGCCCTGGCTCCCGAGAACGAGGTCTGGGGAGCGGCGCGCTTCAGCGATCCCAAGGTCCACGAGCGCCTCCAGGGCTATGGCGTGCACTGCGTGCCGCTCGACCTCGCCAGCGGAGATTTCGCCCCTCTTCCCGACGACTTCAGCTACGTGCTGCACTTCGCAGTGACGAAGACCCACGACTTCGATCGAGACCTTGCGGGCAACGCCGAGGGCGTAGGGCTGCTGATGCGGCACTGCCGCAAGGCGCGCGCCTTTCTGCACTGCTCCTCCACCGCGGTCTACGAGCCCAAGGGCCACGACTCGCTCAAGGAGTCGGACCCGCTCGGCGACAACCACCGGCCCTTCGGCTTCCTGCCGACCTACAGCATCTGCAAGATCGCGGCGGAGGGGGCGGTGCGGCTCTCCGCACGGCTGTGGCAGCTTCCGACGACGATCGCGCGCCTGAACGTGCCCTACGGCGACTTCGGTGGCTGGCCGGCCTTCCACCTGGAGCTGATGAAGATGGGTCGGCCGGTTCCGGTCCACGTCGATGCGCCGAGCGTCTACAACCCCATCCACGAGGACGACCTGGTCTCGCAGCTGCCGGGTCTGCTCGAGGCGGCCTCCGTGCCGGCCACGATCGTCAACTGGGCGGGCAGGGACCGCGTGAGCATCGAGGAGTGGTGCGGATACCTGGGAGAGCTGACGGGCCTGGCTGCCGAGTTCGCCCCGACCGACAAGACGATCGAGAGCGCGGCGATCGATACGACGTTCCTGCACGAGCGGGTCGGTCCGTCGACGATCCACTGGAAGGAGGGCTTTCGCCGCATGGTCGCCGCGCGCCACCCGGAGCTGCTGAAGCCGAAGGATTGACCTGCGAGCGCTACGGCGAGACCTCTCGGCTGCTCGATCGCCGCCCGACGTCGAACACCTCCCATGTGTTGCGCGGAGCGACCTCGCGCGGCGGTCGTCGCCAGGTCGCGGGTGCGTCTCAGAGCTGCTTCTGAAGGAATCGCGTGGGTACCGATCCTCCTCCCGGGGCGAAATCCGAGAAGCCCATGCGGGCGTAGAGCGCGTGCGCCCGTGGGTTGTCCCCGCGCACCTCGAGGGTGAGCTTGCAGCAGCCGAGGTCCCGCGCTCGAGCCTCGAGAGTCTGAAGGAGCCGCGTACCGATCCCCCGGCCGCGGTGGCTCGGAAGCACCGCGAGGTCGTGCAGGTTGAGCAGCGGCCGCGCCGAGAAGGTCGAGAAGCCCCGAAAGCAGATCGCGACGCCTACGGGGTCGGGCCCCTCGAGGGCCAGCCACACGTACGCGTCGGGAAGGGCCCGGAGCTCCGCCGGAAGTCGGCTGCGCACCTCGTCGGAGAGCGGCCTGCCACCGCCGGCCGGCTCCCGCGCGTACGCATCGAGGATCTCGACGACTCCCAGGTCGTGAACGGGGTTCCCGGGCTCGGCCTCCACGATCTCGATCGGCACTCTCCGCGACCTCTGGCCCGTCCGGGTACGACGGGAAAGGCGTAGGGTACTCTAGCGACGAGCAGGTGCGCTCCGCACCCGGGAAGGCAGCGCCATGTCCAGACACGCTCTCGAGGAGGTTCGAGCCGCCTATGACCGGCTCGTCGCGACGCGCGACCGGATCGATGCCGGAGAGCTCGGCTGGGACTCCCTGGCGGCCTTCTTTACCGACGACGCGACCTTCATCGACCCCGCGTGGGGTCGAATCCAGGGCATCGCCGCGATCCGCGAGTTCCTGGTCCGCAGCATGGCGGGCCTCGAGGGCTGGAGCTTTCCGCGGGTGTGGACGTCGATCGATGGAGAGCGCGTCGTGAGCCAGTGGCAGAATCGCCTTCCCGGAACGCGATCGAACGGGACGGCCTACGAGGCTCCGGGGATCTCGATCCTGACCTACGCCGGACGGGGCCTCTTCTCGCGCGAGGAGGACCTGCTCAACATGGTCCACGTGAACGAGCTGATCCGGGAGAGCGGCTGGAAGCCCGGTCCGGGGTTCCAGGTGCCCCCGCGCCACCCGCCTCGCTAGCCGGGCGCTGGCGTCCCCGAACCGATTCGAACGGTTGACCTACTGCTTAGGAGGCAGTCGCTCTATCCAGCTGAGCTACGGGGACGCACCGCCAGAGAGGGTAGCCCAAGGCTGTCGAATCTCGCCGCCGCAGGGCCGGCTCAGGCCGGCTCGACCTCGCGGCCGAGCGCTGCCAGCGCCCGCTCGCGGATCTCCGGGGAGGCGGTCCCGATCGAGCCGCTCTGAAAGGGTGGCTTCGGATCGTACTCGATCGAGAGCTGGATGACCTGGGCCACCTCGGTCCCCGCAATCTCGGCGGCCAGGTACAGGCCCATGTCGATCCCAGCCGACACGCCCGCGGCCGTGATCACCTTGCCCTCGTGGACCACGCGCTCTGAGACCGCGCGAGCTCCGTAGGACTCGAGCAGGGGGAGCGCCGCCCAGTGGGTGGTGGCTCGCAGCCCGTCGAGGATTCCGGCCCCGCCGAGGATCAGCGCCCCGGTGCAGACCGAGGTGGTGTAGCGGCTCGAGACGTGAAGCGCGCGGAGCCAGTCGAGCGTCTCCTCGTCGCGAGAGGCTTCGATCGCTCCGCGCCCCCCGCCCGGTACGACGACGACCTCGGGATGCTCGACCTCGGAGAGAGCGTGGTCGGCCAGCAGTCCGAGGCCACCGCTGTCCGAACGCACCGCCCCGCGCTGCTTGGCGACGAAGCGGGTGTGGGCATCGGGCAGGCGCTGCAGCACCTCGTAGGGCCCGATCGCGTCGAGCACCGTCAGTCCCTCGTAGAGCAAGATGGCAATGTCCATGAAGGGTCTCCCTTTGGAGCCCGCGACCTCGACACAGAGGCTCCCGGAGCGACGCGGCCAGAGTACCGCACGTCCCGGGACCGCGCGGCGCCGGCTGCGCATCGATCGGATCCCGGCTCCCGCGCGAGTTCACAGGCACCGATCGCGAGGGGTAGAATCGGGCGGTGACTACGAGCCCAGCCACGCTCGACGAGCAGCTCCAGGCACTGGTCGCCGCCTCCCGCCCCAGCGTCGGACCTCCGGCGCGGGATCCGGTCAACCTGCCGATGATCCGGCACTGGTGCGACGCGATCGGAGACGACAACCCCGTCTACACCGATGAAGCCGCCGCCCGGAAGTCCCTTCACGGGCAGATCGTTGCACCTCCCACCATGCTCCAGGCCTGGGGCATGCGTGGCCTCGAGCGGCGGCCCGAGGGCGCAGAGGACGAGCCGAGAGGCGACGCGGCGATGAAGCTGCTGCACGCCGCCGGCTACACCTCGGTCGTGGCGACGAACTGCGAGCAGGAGTACCGCCGCTACCTGGCGCTGGGGGATGTGGTCACGATCGAGAGCCGCCTCGAGTCGATCTCGAGCGAGAAGCACACGGCGCTCGGCGACGGGTACTTCGTGACCACGCTCAGCACCTACCGGGACCAGAAGGGCGAGGTCGTCGCCGAGATGCGCTTCCGGATCCTCTGGTTCAAGCCGCCGTCCGGGGAGTCGAGCCCGTGACGGCTCCGGAAGCCACGCCCCGGCCGCCGCAACCGACGGCAGACCGCGACTCCGCCTTCTTCTGGGAAGGCATCGCGCAGGGCGAGCTTCGGATCCAGCGCTGCTCGAGCTGCGGAAGGCTCCGTCATCCGCCGCGGCCCATGTGTCCGGCCTGCCACTCGCTCGAGTGGGATCACATCGTCTCGAGCGGTCGTGGCGAGGTGTACAGCTACGTCGTTCATCATCATCCCCCCGTCTATGGCTTCGAGACTCCCTTTGCGGTCGCGGTGATCGCGCTCGAGGAGGGCACGCGCATCGTGGGGAACGTGCTGGGGGTCGACCCCTCGCGGGTCCAGGTGGGGCTTCCCGTCGAGGTGTGCTTCGTCTCGGTCGATGGAGAGTGGACCCTGCCGCAGTGGCGGCCCCGGGGGGAGTGAGCGTCATGGGGGAGCTGGGACCTACGCGCTGCTACGACGATGTTCCGGTGGGGGAGACCCTCCCTCCGTGCACGATCGACCTGACGCCCACGCTGATCATCTCGACCGCGATCGCCTCGCGCGACTACCAGGACGTGCACCACGACCGCGACCTGGCTCGGAAGAAGGGCTCCAAGGACATCTTCATGAACATCCTCTCGACGAACGGCTTCGTCGGTCGCTTCGTGACGGACTGGGCCGGCCCCGAGGCGATCCTCCAGCGAGTGGCGATCCGCCTCGGGGCTCCGAACTACCCCTACGACCAGATGCGCATGACCGGCAGGGTCGAGCGCAAGCAGATCGTCGACGGCGCGGGGACCCTCCAGGTCGCGATCCGTGGGCGCAACGGGCTGGGGGATCACGTGTCGGGGACCGTGGACCTGGTCCTGCCCCGAGCAGGCAGCAGCCGGTGAGCGAGCCGCTCGCCCGGTGCGCCGCGATCGCCGGGATCGGTGCCACCGAGTTCTCGAAGGACTCGGGTCGGAGCGAGTTGCAGCTCGCCCTCGAAGCCACCCGCGCGGCGCTCGATGACGCGGGGCTCGAGCCGTGCGACGTGGACGGCATGGTGACCTTCACCATGGACTCGAATGCCGAGATCGACGTGGCGCGGGGCCTGGGCGTGCGCGCCCTCAAGCACTTCAGCCGGATTCACTACGGCGGCGGTGCAGCCTGCGCGACCGTGGGGCAGGCGGCGATGGCCGTCGCGACCGGCGTGTGCGACGCGGTGGTCTGCTACCGGGCGCTCAACGAGCGCTCGGGCCGGCGCTTCGGGGCCGGCCGCCAGGGTCCCACCCCCGAGGTCTCGGTGCCCCGACCCACCGACTGGTACGCGCCCTTCGGCCTGGTGACCCCGGCCGCCTGGGTGGCCATGTTCGCGCGCCGCTACATGCACGAGTACGGAGCCACGAGCGAGGACTTCGGCCGGATCGCGGTGGCGGACCGCAAGCACGCCGCGACCAACCCGAAGGCCTGGTTCTACGAGCGACCGATCACCCTCGAGGACCACCAGCGCTCCCGCTGGATCGTGGAGCCCCTCCACCTGCTGGACTGCTGTCAGGAGAGCGATGGCGCGGTCGCCGTCGTCGTGACCTCGACCGAGCGTGCGCGCGACCTGCGCCAGCCTCCCGCAGTTCTGGAGGCGGTGGCGCAGGGCTCCTGGCTCGACCAGGAGATGATGACCAGCTACTACCGAGACGAGATCAGCGGCTTGCCCGAGATGGCGTGCGTGGGGGACCAGCTCTGGAAGATGTCCGGTCTCACATCCTCCGACATCCAGACGGCGATCTTCTACGATCACTTCACTCCCTTCGTCCTCACCCAGCTCGAGGAGCTCGGCTTCTGCAAGCGGGGAGAGGCCCGGCACTTCATCGCGGAGGGCCGCATCGAGCTCGGGGGCGAGCTCCCGATCAATCCGCACGGCGGCCAGCTGGGCGAGGCCTACATCCACGGCATGAACGGCATCGCCGAGGCGGTCCGCCAGGTCCGCGGCACGTCGGTCAATCCCATCGCGGGTGCCGAGCACGTCCTCGTGACTGCGGGGACGGGCGTGCCCACCAGCGGCCTGATCGTGGGCCGCGACCGCTAGTGTCCCGTCCCAGGAGTTCGCTCGCATTCTCGACGGCCGTGGCATCCCCGCTCGCGGCGTTGCCCTCGCTCGACGAATCTACCGATTCGCCTCGCTCGCGCGCCTTGCGAGCGGGGCGCCCCGACCGCGAGACATGCGTCGGAACTCCCGGGACGGAACACTAGCCGGCTCATGAGGGACGCGCTCACGGGGCTGCGCGTGCTCGAGCTCGGTCGGGAGATTGCCGCCCCCTACTGCGCGCGCCTGCTCGCAGGGCTCGGGGCCGACGTGATCAAGATCGAGCCGCCCGAGGGCGACTCGCTGAGGGCCTGGGGTCCCTTTCCGGACGCGGGCCGGGATCCGGACCGGGCGGGGCTCTTCCGCCACCTGAACGCCAACAAGCGAGGTCGGATCCTCGACCTGGCTCAGGCCCGGGATCGGGAGACGTTGCTTGGGCTGGTGACCGACGCGGACCTCGTCATCGAGGACCGGGGTCCCGGCGGGCTCGAGTCTCGGGGGCTCGGGCCCGGCACCCTCTTCGGCGCCAACCCCCACCTGGCCCTGGTGCGGATCTCGAGCTTCGGACAGACGGGGCCCGATCGAGACGTTCCCGTGAGTGACCTGGTGCTCCAGGCCGCGAGCGGCTGGGTGGCGGCGTACGATGCGGCCGATCGAGAGCCCGTGCGCGTCGGAGGACGTATGCCCGAGTTCGTGGCGGGGAGCTTTGCCGCCACCGCGGCACTCACGGCCGTCCTGGCCGCTCGCCAGCGCGGCCGACCGAGCTCGGTCGATCTCTCGATCCAGGAGTGCCTCGTCGGGACCCTTCCCTACCCGATGCTGATGGCGGAGGCGGCACGCGTGGCCCGGCGTCCCGCGCCCGTCGCGCGCTACGCTCCCTTCGGAGTCAAGCGCTGCCGTGACGGCTTCGTCGGGATCAACATCCTGACGCAGGCGCACTGGGTCGACGGTTGCAGCGCGCTCGGAGTGCCGGAGTTCGCCGAGAGCCGCGGCGAGGTCTCGGGAAACGAGGTCGACTACCGCGCGTTCTGCTCCGCCCTGCAGGCCTTCCTCGATCGGCACGACGCTCGCCAGATCGTGGCCCTGTGCCTGGAGCAGCGGATTCCCGCGGCCGTGGTCGCGACGGGCGAGACGGTCCTCACCTGCGACCAGCTCCGCTCGCGCGCCTTCTTCAGCCGCCGGCCGGGCGAGCTCTTCGAGGAGCCGGGTGTGCCCTTCCGGCTCAGCGAGACGCCCGCCTCGCTGTCGCGTCCCGCTCCAGACCTGTCCGGGGGCGCGGAGCCCGTCGGCTGGCTTCCCCGCCAGGGAGCGATCCTGGGTGTCGAGGTCGGCGAAGCCCGAGAGGGGCGGCCCTTCGAGGGGCTGCGCGTCCTGGACCTGGGGACCTTCTGGGCGGGTCCCTATGCCTCGATGTACCTCGCAACGCTCGGTGCCGACGTGATCAAGGTCGAGTCGATCCAGCGCCCCGATGGCTTCCGCTTCATCGCGCCGGTCGACGCCAGCGCGGACCGCTGGTACGAGGGGGGCGCCCTCTTCCAGGCGACCAACCTGGGAAAGCGCGCCATCACGCTGGACCTCTCGCGCGACGAGGGTCGGGCGCTCCTGCTCCGGCTCGTCGAGCGCAGCGACGTGCTGATCGAGAACTACTCCTCCCGGGTCATGGGGGCGTTCCGGCTCGAGGACGCGGACCTCCGGCAGGCCCGCCCCGACCTGATCACGGTGCGCATGCCCGCTTACGGGCTCGAGGGTCCGAAGCGTCGCTCGGTCGGCTGGGCGATGGCGCTCGCGCAGGCTGCCGGAATCTCGTGGCTGACGGGCGATCCGAGCGACCCGCTGCCCCGCAACCCGGGGGCCTTCCTCGACCCGAGCATCGCCATGCATGCGGCCGTCGCGATCCAGGCGGCGCTGGCGCATCGCCGCTCCACGGGCCGGGGCCAGCAGATCGAGATCGCGCAGCTCGAGACCGCGGTCTCGATGTGCCCCGAGCCGGTGATCGACTTCTCGCAGAGCGGCCGGGTCCAGGTGCGGCAAGGCAACCACTCGGAGCGTGCGGTTCCCGAGGGCGTCTATCCCTGCGGGGACGGCCAGCTCGTCGTGCTCTCGGTCCGCGACGACTCGGACTGGAGGTCGCTGCTCGAAGCGCTCGGCGCTCCGACCCCCGCGTGGGCGAGCGACCCGGCGCTGTGCGAGCGGGTCCCCCGGCTCGAGCGCCGCGCGCAGCTGGACGCCGGGCTTCGGGAGTGGGCCTCCGAGCACAGCTCCGAGGAGGTCGAGGGTCGGCTGCGGCTCGTGGGGGTCCCGGTGTCCCGCCTGCTCGGAGTCGACGGGATCTACGGGCATTCGCAGCTCGAGGCGCGTCGCTACTTCGAGACGCTCGATCACCCGGTCACCGGCAAGCGACGCTACCCCCGCTGGCCCATGCGCTTCTCCTTCCTGGAGGGCGCCTGCTACCCGCGTCCGACACCGACACTCGGCCAGCACAACGACGAGGTTCTGGGGGCGGAGCTGGGTCTGGACCGCGAGACCCTGGACCGTCTGCGCCGGGAGGGCGTGATCGGCGAGAGCCCCGGGGCCGCGACCTGAGGCTCGAGAGGAGCCGCGCATGAACTTTGGCTTTAGCGAGGAGCAGGAGCTCTTGCGCGCCCAGGTGCGCAAGCTGCTCGACGAGCGCAGTCCGCTCCCGGAGGTCCGGCGCGTCGCCGAGACCCCCGAGGGCTACTCCCGGGAGCTCTGGAAGGAGCTCGCCGAGCTCGGGTGGCTCGGCCTGATCGTTCCCGAGCGTTTCGGGGGCGCCGGTCTCGACTGGATCGACTGGGTGGTGCTGCTCGAGGAGACGGGGCGCTCGCTCTTTCCCTCGCCCCTGATCTCGAACACGCTGGCCGCCGTCGCCCTGCTCGAGGGCGGGAGCCCCGCGCAGCAACGCCGCTGGCTGCCCCGGCTGGTGGACGGCAGCGCGATCGGGACGCTCGCGCTGCTCGAGGAGAGCGACGAGCCGGCCCCGAGCGGGGTCGCGCTGCGCGCCGAGTCCGCGGGCGAGGGCTTCGTGCTCCGCGGCGCCAAGCGGTTCGTCCCTGAGACGGGGCGGGCGGACCTGTTCGTCGTGGCCTTTCGTGCGGGCGACGCGCCCTCCGGGTGCACGCTCGCCCTGGTCGAGGCCGGGGCGCCCGGGGTCGCGAGCGAGGTCGTGCGGACGATCGACGAGACCCAGCGCTCGGGCACGCTCCGGCTCGAGGGCGTCCAGGTCGGGCCG
>JBHHYV010000085.1:0-16349 GCA_046757685.1 Myxococcota bacterium | reverse complement strand
ATGGAGGCGCGGGCCGAAGGAGTTGAACGGGAGGATGAACTGCCCTGCCGAGAGCGTCAGCCAGTCCTTCGCAAGGAAGTCGAGCTGCGCGAACTCGAGACCGACGTCCGTTTCCGGTGAGAAGAGGGAGCCGCTGCTGGCGCTATCCGCGACCTTGGTCAGGGCGACCTCGAGCTCGGCGTTGAAGTGAAGCCTCTCGGTCAGCCGGAAGTGGAAGATCGGATTGAAGTTGGAGAGGAACGTCGACTGCGAGTTCTCTCCCTTCACGAACTGGGCAGTCCCGTACCCGCTCAGGAACAGGCGGCTCGTGTCCGAGGTCTGGAACGCCTCGATTCGGCGGTCCACCTCCTCTCGCGAGAGACCGGAGGCCGCGGGACGGACCGGCGGGCTGTCCTCCAGGACCCGGATCCGGTCATCTCGGCGCCTTTGGTCCTGGCGCATCTGATCGAGCTGGCCCCGGAGCTCTCGAATGACCCGGCCCTGCTCACGAACGGTCGCCTGCAGATCGTCCACCACGTCGCCGCTCGCTGGCGCCGCCAGGGAAGCGCTCAAGAGCGAGCACACGAGGGTCCAGATTCGTCGGTTTCCAGACTGCACGCACCACCTCCGAGCACACGGGCGCTGTTTCCCCAGGTACGCACGCATCGGCCGGGAGGTGACCTGCGTCTGTCGGATTCCGATCCACGGCCGCCCCCCCCGCCATCCCGGGAGCGCTGGCTGGCGGCGCCGCCGGCCGGCCCGCCAGCGGACGCGTTGGAATTTCGGAGCGGACCGGGGTACTGTGCCCCGCGTTCGACGCCCCTTCGGGGAGTTCGGCCCACTCCGGGAGCGTCGGGGTTGCCCCGCATCGCCGGCGCCAAGTGAGAGCCCGAGGTAGAAAGGATCGCTCGAGATGCGCTTCTACGAGTTCGAGGCCAAGGGGCTGCTCGCCCGCGCGGGGGTTCCCGTGCCCAGAGCGAAGACCGTGGCGAGCGCGGCCGAGGCCGAGCAGGCCGCGGCCGAGATCGGCGGCCCGGTGACGCTCAAGGCCCAGGTTCTCGCCCATGATCTGGCCGCCTCGGGCGGCGTCCGGCCCGCGGCGAGCCCGAGCGAGGCGAAGGGCGTGGCCGAGACCCTGCTCGGGCTCGAGATCGACGGCCAGACGCCCTCCCGGCTCCTGGTCGAGGAGCAGGTCGCCGGTGCGCGCGAGTTCCGCGTCCACGTCACCTATGACGCCACCCGGCGCCAGGGGGTGATGACGGCCACCGACGACGTGACGACGAACCTGGACGACCTGATCGACTCCGGTCGGACGGCGCGCCGGCACTTCTCGACCCTCGTCCCGCTCTCCGACTTCCGGGCCAAGGAGCTGGTGCGGGACCTGGGGCTCGGGGGACGCGACCTGGTGCGCATGACCGGGCCGGTCGCGCGGCTGGCCAAGCTCTTCTTCGACCGCGACCTGACGGTCGCCGAGATCGGGCGGCTCGTGCAGTGCCAAGACGGCCGCTTCGTCGCGGCGGAATGCTTCCTCGACATGGAAGAAGAGGCCCGCTACCTGCACCGCGACCTGCTCGGTGAGCTCGGCATCGCCGACGACGACCCGCGGCGCCCGCACGTGCCCACCGCCTTCGAGATCGAGGCCGCCAAGATCGATGCCGAGGATCCCCGGGGCATCATCCTCCCGGTCGCCGAGTTCGATGGAGACATGGGGCTGGTGATCGGAGCCGGGGGCGGGTCGCTCACCACCTTCGACGCCGTGCGCAAGCACGGGGGCCGCCCCTTCAACTACGCCGCGATCGGCGGGAACCCGAGCGTCGGCAAGGCGCAGCGACTGGCCCAGCTGCTGCTGTCCCAGCCCCAGGTATCGAAGATCGCCGTGATCTCGAACGTGGTCTCGAACACGCGGGCCGACCTCGTGGCGCGCGGGGTGATCAAGGGCGTGGTCGAGATGGGGCTCGTGCCCTCCGAGGTGATCACGATCTTCCGCGTGCCCGGAGCCTGGGAGGCGGACGCCTTCATGATCCTCGAGAAGTACGGAATCGAGTTCTGCGACCGGTCGGTGTCGCTCAGCGAGGCCGCTCGCCGCGCCGTCGCCAAGCTGCAGCCGTCGGCGAGCTGAGGAATCGCGCATGGCCATTCTCGTCCACGAGGACTTCCAGTTCATCGTCCAGGGGATCACGGGCCGCGAGGCACTGAACTTCACCCGGGAATGCCTGGAGTACGGCTCCAAGATCGTCGGCGGAGTCACCCCCGGCCGCGGCGGTCGCGAGGTCTACGGGGTCCCCGTCTTCGACACGGTGCGCGAGCTCGTGAAGCGGGAGAGGGTGGACGGAAGCGTCATCACGGTTCCACTCGCCTTCGCGGCCGACGCCAGCTTCGAGGCGATCGAGGCCGGGATCAAGCTGCTCGTGATCATCACCGAAGGCATTCCGCGCAGGCAGGCAGCACAGGTGGTCGAGTACGCCGAGCAGCACGGCGCACGCGTGATCGGCCCCAACTGCCTCGGCGTGATCGTCCCCGACGTGTGTCGCTTTGGCAGCCTGGGCGGGCCCGCGGTGGACTGTCGCAAGGCCTTCAAGCCCGGCTGCGTCGGCGTGATGTCTCGCTCCGGCGGGATGACGACCGAGATCTGCAACGCGCTCTCGCAGGCCGGCCTGGGCGAGAGCACCGCCATCTCGATCGGCGGCGACCCCATCGTCGGGTCGTCGTACGCGGAGCTGATGCCGCTCTTCGAGAACGACCCTGCGACCCGGGCGATCGTGATCTACTCCGAGCCCGGCGGCCCCATGGAGGCCGACCTGGCGCGCTGGGCCCAGGAGAACGAGAGCCGTCTGCCGATCGTGGCCTTCGTGGCGGGACGCTTCATGGACGACTATCCCGGGATGAGCTTCGGACACGCGGGCACCGTCGTGAACCGCGCGGTCGACTCCCCAGCCGACAAGATCCGCCGCATGCGGGACGCGGGCATCTCGGTCGCCGAGGAGATCGGTGACATCCCGGACCTGGTACGAGAGCGGATCGAGGCGGCGGGAGGCTGACCATGGGCATGTTCATTCGCGTCGACGTCGACCCCGAGGTCATTCGCAAGACAGACGGCCTCGCCGCAAAGCTCGTCGAGGTCTGCCCGGTCCAGATCTTCGAGCCCGGCGGCGAGCCGAATCGCGTCCGGATCGTCGAGGAGAATGTCGACGAGTGCACCCTCTGCGACCTGTGCATCCAGGCCTCGCCGGATGGGGTGAAGGTCACGAAGCTCTATACCTTGCAGAGCTGAGCGCCCGCTCGCTCTCCGAGGGTGCCAGGACCGCTTGCAGAAGCCGGGCCCCGGCTAGTGACCCCGGTTCAGGCGGCCGATGTCGGTCAGCTTGCGAATCTGACCGCGCCGAAGGCGGGTGGGCTGAACGTCGAAGGTCTCGATCCGAACGCCCGTACCGATCTGAATGTTGACGACGATGTTGCAGGTTCGCAGGAAGGTGTTGATCCCCCGGATCCGTTTCGGCTGGTCCTCGCGCTCACTCCAGCGGTTGTTCATGTAGATCAGCTTCCAGAGCTCGCCATGGCGGTCGTAGGCCGCGGCGAAGAGGGGCGTGTAGGTCTGCTTGTCGACCCAGAGCCGCTTGCGCTTGTAGGGATGCTGCTCCTTGGGAAACATGTCGAGGATGATGGCGTGGCGCAGCTGCCACTCGTCGTTGCCGAGTGAGAAGCCGGAGGGGCCGAAGCTCTCGTCCTTGCTGTAGGGGTAGCCGGTGAGTCGCGTATCGATCGGCGCCAGCAGGTCGACCTCGCCGACGTACTTCCAGTGGAACTGGGGGATGACCCCGGTGAATCCCCCCGAGTCCTCGGGAATCATATCGGTGCCGGCCACGGGATCGGTGCGCGTCGATCCCGAGATGCGACGCACGCGACGCAGGTCGGGGATGTAGACCCAGATGTCGAGGTCGCGCGCCTTGTCGCGGGGCGCGTCCATCGCCTTGTAGGCATAGCCCAGACCGCGGATTCCCCGGAAGTCGGGCGGTCCGGCCACGTACACCCCTCCGGCGCCCATCCGCTTCTCCTTGTTGAAGATGTCCCCGTTGCGGTCCATGTGATCGGGCCGATTCGCCAGGCGCATGGCCCAGCCGCTGCCCTGGAAGCTGAGGGGCAGCGCCTCGCCATTGTCCCAGTAGGAGAAGTAGAAGGACGCCTTGCCCTCGAGGGCATCGTGTCGGTAGTGGTAGTTCCAGGCGTGCTTCGCGCCTGCGTAGGGGTCGGAGGGGTCGATCTCGGGGAAGGGCTTCCCCATGGTGTAGTTCTCGAGTGAGTCGTCGCGTCCGATCCTCGCCTGGCCGCCGAACTTGGCGTTTGCGGCCTTGCGCTCCTCGGAGACGGGGTAGTCCTTGTAGAAGGGGCCGATCTTGAGCTTCATGCCCTCGTAGAAGAAGAAGTCGCGGTTCTCCCAGAAGGGCTTCGGGATGTAGTCCCGGATCTTGTCGATCTGATCCATCCCGATGACATCCCCTTCCTTGAAGGGCATGGCCGGAACGACGTCCTCGGCAGTGGCCGCGGTCTCCGGAGCCGACGCCGCAGACGCGCTGCCACCCGCTGAAAATGCGAGCAGCGGGACCAGCGCGACCGCCACGTGGAAAGTCATGAATCGCATCGATTCCCTTCCCTACCAGAGCTTCGGAGGTGCATTCTCACAGTTCCAGGCTCCCTCGAGCCCGAAGTCCGCAAGGACCGCTTTGAGATCGGGATCCATGGGCTTGGCCTGCTCAGATCCTTCGTCGTCCCCTCCCCCGAAGCCCTCAGGGAGATCGTACTCCGGAGCTCCGGCCTCGTCTTCCGAGTCCTCATCGCTGTACTCCGCGACGTCGTAGGGCGGGCTGTAGCCGCACTGTACCCACTCGACACTGTTGAACTCGAGCAGGTAGGAGTCTCCGAGGTTTCGGTAGAGAAACCGGTCGTCGTCGTCGAGGATCAGCCCGATGCGAGGGCGCGGAACCTCCTTGAAGAACTCGGGGACCAGGTCCCGGAGATGGTCGGGATACGATCCGTGCGCCTTGCGGTAGGCCTCGACGGCCACGAGAACCTGCGTTGCGGTCCGGTTGCGGGCCGTGGTCTGGAATACGATGGCCGCCCGGTTCGAGACCTGGATCGCCAGGAAGACGAATGCACCTGCGGCCGCGACCTGCAGGCCCCTGCGGGCGGCCTCGGCGCCGCCTTTCGGCCCCAGGCGGCAGCGAGCGACCGCATAGCCGGCGCTCAGGAGCGACGCCGCAACCAGGGCTCCGGCACCTGGATCGTGCAAGACGGCCGGGGTCAGCGCAGCGGCGACGAGGGCTGCAGCGAGGGCTCCGGCCGTCAGGCCGCGAGGACCTCCCAGGCGCGCGGCGAGCCAGGTGCCCAGCCCCGCGGCGACGTGGAAGGTCGCGATCGCGCTCCCGATCAGGAGCAGGCCGAAGAGCGTGACGACCGGCCAGGGGCTGAGGTTGAAGCGCATCTCGGAGTTCGTGCCCGTGATCTCCGTGCTCAGGAGGAACACGCCCGCGAACGTCCCGGCCAGCGCGAGCGCCGTCCACACGCGCGATCGCGCCAGCGCCCCCCGCACCAGCGACGGGGCGAAGAGCGCGGAGGCGACGACGCCCGCGAACGTGGCGGCCACGGCCACCGAGCGCCACTCGAAGAAGCGCCATACGCCCTCGGCCAGGTAGCCGTAGTAGGAGAGGATCAGGAGCAGCAGAAAGCTGGTGGTCGCCCACGTCCGCAGGATCGCCGACCGGAAGAGCCGGAGACCCCACGCGAGCATCGCCACGGCCGGAAGCCAGAAGAGCCCCAGAGCCACCAGCGCGCCGCGCCCGCCACCCTCGGCCAGCCGCTCGAGACCGGCGAAGAGCGCCCAGGTGTGCGCGAAGCCTGCCGGCCGCCACCACTCCAGGTCTTCGATCAGGTCGGACGGGCCCGGGCCCGGCCCGAGCCCTTCGTAGTACCCGACGAGCATGGCGGCGAGGATCAGGAGGTAGAGGACGCGTTGCATCGGGCGCATTCTACGCGAGAACGCACCCGGCTCGCAGGAGTCGGTCGCGGTCTGGCTCTCCGAGGCCGCTCCTGGCACAGTGGGGGCCCATACGCGCGACGAGAGGAGCCCCTGAGATTCGCGCCGTGACGAGCCTGTCTACACCCGGAACGCAGCTGACGCTGCGCGACGGTCGAAGGCTCGGCTACGTCGAGCTCGGGGATCCGTCCGGTGCCCCCGCACCTGTCGCTCGCGTTCGGGCACATGGGCGAGATCATCGAGACCCTGCATCGCGCCGCGAGCTGAGGCAGGCTGGCAGCGCGGCGAGAGTCGAGATCCCGGCAGAGAGCAGGGAGACCCATCCGAGGGCCGCGTAGTCCCAGCCCTCGACCAGCCAGCCAGCGAGCCCCGGTCCGACCGCGGCTCCGATCGCCATCGCGCCCGCAGCGGCGGCGCTCCAGCGGCCCTGGCGATCGAGTCCGGCCGCAGCTCCCATCAGGAAGGGCTGGGACGACGCCGGCCGGAGCTCGTCTCGGACCCCCACGGGCCGGATCGCCCGCGAGCTGCGGGAGCTGGCGCTGCGCTACCTCGACGCCCGAGCTTGAGAAGCGCGCTCGGGCGAAGCGAACTCCCGGACGCCCGATCCCGTATGATTCGCGTCCCTCTCAGCGACCTGCGGAGCCATCTCATGAAGTTCCCCGAGCTGGGCATCTACACCCTCCCCGGGCATACCACCGAACCCTCCCAGCTCTTCGACGAGGTTCGCGGCGCCGAAGCGCTGGGGATCGGGAGCGTCTGGGTCTCGGAGCGCTTCGACGTGAAGGATGTGCCCACCTGCTGCGGCGCGGCGGCCGCGATCACCCGCGAGATCCACATCGGCACTGCCGCCACCAACCACTTCATCCGCCACCCCCAGGTCACGGCGAGCTTCGGCTCGACGATGCAGCGCCTGTCGCATGGCCGGTTCGCCCTCGGGCTCGCGCGTGGGGTCGCGATTCGCAGCCAGATGATGGGGTTGCACAACGCCAGCAATGCGCAGCTCACCGACTTCGTCGGGATCATGCGCCGCCTCTGGCGCGGCGAGCGGATCGTGGGTCACGACGGGCCCGCGGGCCGGTTCCCCTACCTCCATCTTGCGGATTGGTTCGACGAGCGCATCCCGGTGCTGATCTGTGCCTTCGGGCGACGGAGCCTGGGCTTCGCAGGGAGCGTCTTCGATGGGGTGATCCTCCACACCTTCATGTCCGACGCCGCCGTCGCGCGCGCAGCGGGGCTCGTCCGCAAGGGGGCCGAGGAGGCCGGCCGCGGCCCCGACGACGTCAAGGTCTGGTCGGTGCTCGCCACGGGGCCCGATCTCTCCGAGGAGAAGGAGCTTCGCTATCGGATCGCGCGAATGGGCACCTACCTGCAGGCGCCCCGGTACGGAGAGCTCCTGGTGGACATCAACGAGTGGGATCCCGCAATCCTCGAGCGCTTCCGCACCTCGGAGGTGGTCCGGACCCTGCCGGGCGGGATCGACCAGGTCGCGACCCTGGACCAGCTGAAGGCGATCCGCGAGCTCATCCCCGAGCCATGGCTCCCCGCCGCGATGGGAACCCCCGAGGAGTGCGCACGGCGCTTCGTCGATCAGTTCGACGCCGGCGCCGACGGCATCATCGTTCACGCCTGCACGCCGCAGGAGCTCGCTCCGGTCCTCACGGCCTACGAGAAGATCCGCCCGAACGAGAAGTTCGAGGGTCGAACGGGATGCCCCGCCTGACAGGGAGTGCCGGAGGCCTCAGGCAGGATCGACCTCGGAGAGCGTGACCTCACGACCTTCGGCCGCGCTGCGAGCCGCTGCCAGGCTGAACCGCAGCGTCTTTCGCGCCTCGGCGAGGGTCTGATCGGGAGCGCGCCCCGCTCGCAGCGCGTCCACGAAGTCGCGAGCGCCACCGCGAAAGGACTCGGCCCAGTCGACCGGCAGGTCGTGGAACGCGCGCGTCTCTCCCTCCCGGTAGACGACGAGCGCCGGCTCCTCGAGAAGCTTGCCGGTGCAGCGATTGACCCAGGCAATCCCTTCGCTGCCGTGGATCTCGAGCCGATCGTCGCTCACGTAGTAGTCCGAGCGAACCCGCATGCGAACCGACGCGATCACCTCCCAGGATCCGAAGCGTGGCGGGTCGCCCTGGTAGCGCCAGGAGATCAGGGCCGGGCCGTCGATCCAGGCCTTCTCCCCGATCCGCGTCCAGTGTATGAACGCATGCACGCGCTCCGGCTCGGCCGCAATGAACTGGCGCCCCATCTGGAAGCAGTGGTAGCCGTGATCGAAGGTCGTCGCGCCACCGCCGCAGAGTGCGGGATCCATCCGCCAGGCCTGGCTCCCGGGACCGACCTTCCAGCCGTCCGACAGCCGACCCGCGGCGGTCTTGATGCGAACCGAGAGCGGTGTCCCGATCGCACCCTCGTCGATCAGCTGGCCCAGCTTTCGATGCGGCGGGTAGTGCATGAAGTTCTCGAAGACGCGGATCACGCCGCGGCTCTGGCGTGCCCTCTGCTCCAGCTGGTCGAGCTCCTCCAGCGTGCACACCGGCGGCTTCTGCAACGAGACGTGCTTTCCCGCCTCGAGCGCGGCCATCGCGTGGGCCGCATGCAGGTGGTGTGGCGTGAGGATCTCGACGGCGTCGACGTCTGGATCGTCGAAGAGCGCCTCCGGCTCGGTATAGATCCTCGCCGCGCCCCATGCCTCGGCTCGCCTGCGGGCGGTCCCCTCGTCGCGGTCACAGACGGCCACGATCTCGGCCGCCGGATGCTCCAGGTACCCCAGACACTGGAGATCGGCGATGCGCCCACACCCGAGAAAGCCAACACGCACCTTGTCGATCCCGGAGCGCCGGCCGCGTCGCATGACGCGATCCTCCTGCGCACTCCGTTCGGCGTCAAACGAGGAGGCTCGAGCGATAATATGAAGGATTGCGCAGAAATGAATATTTCGTCATAATCTCGCCGATCCGGAAGAGGAGCTCGGGACGCTTGAATCGAGTGGCAGGCCCCACGGAGACTCGAGCGGGGCGGCGGCGGCGCCGGACCCGCGCACGGCTGATCGCGGCGGCGCGCCGGATCATCGCAGAGCGGGGAGGCCTGGATGCCGTTCCGATCAGCGAGATCACGGCGGAAGCCGACGTCGCCACGGGCTCGTTCTACAACCACTTCGAGTCGAAGGAGCAGCTCCTCGAGGCCGTGATCACGGCCACCCTCGAGCGCCACGGACAGATCCTCGACGAGATCACGGCGGGGGCCGAGGACGTCGCCGAGGCCTGTGCCATCGGGATCCGGCTGACGCTGCGCATGGTGGGCCACGATCCGATTTGGGGAGCCTTCGTCGTGCACACGGGGCTCTACATCGCGCAGCTGCGGTCCAGCCTGCTGCACCGACTCGCGGGCGATCTCTACCGGGGGTTCGATTGCGGTCGCTTCGCCAGCTCCGACCGTCGGACCAGCCTGGCACTGGTGGGAGGTGCGGTGCTCGGTGCCATGATCGCGGCGCGCCGGAGCGACGTTCCCGACGACGCAGACTCGCTGGCCGCACAGCAGCTGCTCGAGCTGCTGGGGGTCCCGAGGCACGAGGCCGCCGAGATTGCAGGTCGCCCCCTGCCGCCCATGCCCGAGCCCTGGGAGCGTGTCGGAGGCGCGGGTCCGTGGACGCACGAGCTCCTCGCGGGGAGTGCGCCCCGGTGAGCGCCCGGAGCCCCGCGCAGCCGGACGGCCCGACGCGGGGGCACCAGGTCGCCCTGGTGTTCGATCTCAACAAGTGCATGGGCTGCCAGAGCTGCAGCGTAGCCTGCAAGATGCTCTGGACCCGTCAGCCGGGAGAGGAGCACCAGTGGTGGTGCACCGTGAATACCATGCCGGGCCAGGGCTCGCCGCGAGGGTGGGAGAGCATGGGCGGTGGCTACCGGGACGGCCGGCTGCGGCTCGGGCGCGAGCCCTCCCGCGAGGACTTCGGAGGGGGCTGGAGCTTCAATCACGAAGAGGTCTTCTTCGGTGGCAAGGGGGAGTCGGTTCACCTGCACCCGAGCGCAGCCGATGGCTCGGATGTCACCTGGGGACCCAACTGGGACGAGGACCAGGGGGCGGGAAGGTTCCCGAACTCGTACTTCTTCTACCTTCCGCGGCTCTGCAACCACTGCACGCGCCCCGCCTGCGTGGAGGCCTGCCCCAACGGGGCCCTGTACAAGCGCAGCGAGGACGGCATCGTCCTGCGCGACGAAGATCGCTGTCGCGGCGCGCGTCGCTGCCTGCGCGCCTGCCCCTACAAGAAGATCTTCTTCAACGAGCGTCGCGGCGTCTCGCAACACTGCAACCTGTGCTTTCCACGGCTCGAGCAGGGCGTAGCGCCCGCCTGCGTGCGCAACTGTCCCGGCCGCCTGACCTTCGTGGGTCCGCTCGACGACGAGGGGACGCCCATTCACCGCCTGGTGCACGAGTGGAAGGTCGCCCTCCCCCTCCACCCGGAGTTCGGCACCGAGCCCAACGTCTTCTACGTACCTCCGCTCTCTCCCTACCGGCTGAAGGACGATCGCTCGATCGACTGGGAGACACCGCGCATCCCGCGGGAGTACCTGGAGTCGCTCTTCGGTCCGGCGGTGCACGATGCCCTCGCCACTCTTCGCCGCGAGATCGAGCGCGTCCGCCGGGGCGAGAGCTCGGAGCTCCTCGACACGCTGATCGTCTACGAGTGGAAGAGCCTCTTCGGCCCCTATACCCGGGAGCCTGCAAAGGTCTCCTCCCGCAGGCCACCCCCCAGGAGCGGAGGCCGCTCGGCGGAGGCCGGACGGTGACCGCCCCGACGACCCGCCGCGCGGCGCGGAACGCGACCGAGGAGCGTCACCGGCGACACATCCGCGAGGAGTGGGATCGAGTCGCCTTCGGGACCCACTGCGTCAACTGTGCACCGGGAGACTGCCCGCTCTACGTGTACGTGAAGGACGGCCGGGTGGTCCGGGAGGAGGCGGCGGGCGTGCTCGAGTGCGTCGAGCCCGGCGTGCCCGACATGAATCCGCTGGTGTGCCAGAAGGGCCTGGCCTGGAGCCGCGAGCTCACGGGACCCGAGCGGCTGCTCCACCCGATGCGCCGTGTGGGCGAGCGCGGCGAGGGTCGCTGGCAGCGCATCTCGTGGCAGGAGGCCCTCACGGAGGTAGCCGACGCCATGCTCGATGCCCTCGAGGAGGTCGGGCCGCGATCCGTGGTGATGGAGATGAGCCCCGAGATCGCGACGGTGCCACCGAGCTCGCGCTTCATGGGGACACTCGGCGGCACCGTCCTGGATGTGGATGCCACCATCAACGACTTCTTCACGGGCTACCAGCAGGTCTTCGGAAAGTTCTCGTTCACCGCGTCGATGGACGACACGTTCCACAGTGAGCTCATCCTGATCTGGCACTCCAACCCGGCGCACACCGTCATCCCGGCCTTTCACTACCTGACGGAGGCCCGGTACCACGGCGCGGAGATCGCGCTCTTCTCCACCGACGTCAGTCCGTCGCATTGCCACGTCGACTACCACGTCCCGCTTCGCCACGGCACCGACGCCGCGCTGGCGCTGGCGCTCTGCCAGGTGGTGATCCATGAGGGGCTGGTGGACCGGGACTTCGCCGCCGCCCAGACCGACCTCTCGCTCCTGGTTCGCACGGACTCGGGGGAGTTCCTCCGGGAGAGCCACCTGGAGCGAGGCGGCCGGGACGACCGCTTCTTCCAGGCTCACCCCGAGCGAGGCGTGGTGGCCGCGGATCCCTGCAGCCTGCGGCTCGACTTCGCGCCGCAGCTCGAAGGGTGCCTCGACGTCGAGACCCTGGACTCCGGGGTCGTCCGCGTGGAGCCGCTCTTCGCCCGTGTGCGGCGCCAGCTCGATGCGCACTACACGCCCGAGCAGGCCTCTGCGATCTGTGAGGCCCACCCCGACGTCATCCGTCTGCTGGCTCGAAAGATCGCCACCCGTCGCACCCGCGTCGCCATGGGCGCGGGCGTCTGCAAGTACTTCCACGGCGACCTCATGATGCGCTCCGTCCTGTTGCTGCTGGCGCTCACCGGGAACTGGGGCAAGAAGGGGGCCGGTCTCGGGGGCTGGTGCTCCTCACTCTTCGACGGCATGTCGACGGTCATGGCCAAGACCCGGCCCGGGGTCGAAGGCGGAATGGAGCTGCTGAACGGGAGCCGGCTCCTCATGCAGCAGCTCGCAGCCCAGGACCCGAGCCTGACCGGCGAGCTGCCCGACCGCGCGCTCTTCCGGTCTGTGAGCTCCGGCATGATGCTGCCGCCCGCCTTCTTCTGGTACGAGCACGCCGGGTACAAGCTGCGCTGGAACCGCCGGGACTGGAGCGATCCCAGCATGGTGCGGGAGTTCGACGACTACTGGCGCGAGGCGCTCGAATCGAATGCCTGGGGGGAGGCGGCGGGGAGCATCGCCGCCACCCCGCCCCGCGTCCTGCTCGAGGTCGGGGGCAACACGCTCCGGCGTAGCCGCGGAGGAAAGAAGGCGCTCCTCGAGAGCTTGTGGCCGAAGCTCCGCAAGATCGCCTGCATGGACTACCGCATGTCGCAGACCGCGCTCTACGCCGACATCCTCCTTCCGGCGGCGCAGCACCACGAGAAGACGAGCTTCTCGATGCCGACGCCCTGGCCCATGATCCTCGCCCTGGGCCAGGCGGTGGTCGAGCCCCAGGGCGAGGCGCGCGAGGAGTGGCAGGTGCTGGGCGACCTGCTCAAGAAGCTGGCCGAGCGAGCCGCAGCTCGCGGACTCGAGAGCTACCGACACCCGAGCGGCGAGACCCGCCGCTACGACGAGCTGTGGCCGGCGTTCACCCTCGACGGCAGCATGACCGACAACGAGAGCGCCGCCGCCGCCATGCTGGCCGACTCCGTGGCCTCTGGGAACATGCCCGAGGGCACGACGCTCGACACCTTCCGGGAGCAGGGCTACAGCCGCTACCAGGGCTGGGGGTTCCTGGCCCTGGCGACGGCCAACGCCTCTCCCTTCCCGAAGGGCGAGACGCACGCGCCGCTGCGCAATCACGTCGAGGAGGGCCGTCCCTACCCCACGCTCACCCGTCGCGCGCAGTTCCTGATCGATCATCCCTGGTTCCAGGAAGCCGGAGAGGACCTGCCCGTACACAAGGAACCGCCGCCCATGGGTGGGACGCACCCGTTCCGACTCTCGGGCGGGCACAGCCGCTGGAGCATCCACGCCATGAACATGACGAGCCCTCTCATGCTGGAGACGCACCGCGGAAAGCCCTTCGTGCTGATCAACGACGAGGTGGCGCGTGAGAAGGGGATCGAGGACGACGCGCTCGTGCGAGTGTGGAACGACGTGGGAGAGTTCGTGGTGCCGGCCCGGGTCAGTCCGGCCCAGCGGCCCGATGGGCTCACCGTCTACAACGGCTTCGAGGGATTCCTCTTTCCCGGGGGCCGCGGGTCGAACGAGGTGGAGCCCGGGATGGTGAAGTGGCTCCACCTGGTCGGAGACTACGGCCATCTCCGCTACGCACCTACGGAGTGGCAGCCTGTGCCTTTCGACCGCTGCATCCGCGTCGACTGCGAGTGCTTCCGGAACGACACCTGAGAGCCCAGAGAGGAGAAGGGAAGGAGCGCCACTCCTCCCGACCTCCGAAGAGGAGCAAAGTCATGGCCCAGCCCATCAGCATGCCCTGGTCCGCCCCTGTCTTCCCTCGTCTCCCTCACCGCTGGCGGGGAGTCCAGATGGCGGCCTTCCCCTTCACCCCACTGCCGGGAGCGGTCGCCCGCATCCTGCCGCCGGGCATGGAGCCCGTGGAGGGGACGGGTCTCGTGACGTTGCTCCGCTACCCGCAGACCGAGATCCTCCATCCCTTCAAGGAGCTCGTGGTGATGGTGCCCGTGCGCGTCGACGACACGCTGGGCAACTACATCCCCTACATCTACGTGACCACCGACGAAGCCCTGATCCCGGGACGCGAGATCGCGGGCTTCCCCAAGAAGCTCGCCGAGGTCGAGTGGGAGCGCGAGGGCCCGCACTTCCATGGCTCGGCCACACGCTGGGGCAAGACGATCCTGAGCGTCGAAGGTCGGATCGACGGGCCCCTGCCCGAGCAGGCCGCCACGCAGCGCCAGGCCGCGGGAGCTCCCTCGCTGAACTACAAGCTCATCCCGGGGCCCGCAGGCGACGTCGCCATCGAGGAGATCACGAAGACCCAGCTCGAGATCCACCCGCGCAGACAGGAGATCGGACGCGCAACCCTGCGCTGCGAGCCCTCGGAGCTCGACCCCGTGGCCGACCTGGTACCGAGCGGCGACAGCCCGATGGTGATGATGCTCTCCGACAACACGATACCAGCGGGCGAGGTGCTCAAGCAGATCAAGCGCCAGGAACCGGCATGATCGAGCTCACCGCGGAGCAGCGGGAGGTTCGAGAGTGGGCACAGAAGTTCGCGGCGCGCGCCATCGAGCCGCGCGCCCTCGAGCTGGACCGGAACCCTGAGAGCCCGGCTCGCGACGAGCTCCTCCGCGAAGGCGCCCGGGCCGGCTTGCTCGGCAACGTGCTCCCCGAGTTCCTCGGCGGGCTCGGCCACGATCCCTTCATGGCCGCCCTGGTCACCGAGGAGATCGCCGCGGCCTGTTCCGGATGTGCGGTCCTGTTCGGAGCAACCCTGCTGGGGCTGTCTCCGATCCTGCTCTCCGGCAACCTGGACGCCATCGAGCGCTTCATCCGGCCGCTGGCCGAGTCCTGGGATGGCGACGCGCCGAAGCTTGCGGCTCTGGCCGCCACGGAGCCCGGCCTGGGCTCGGACTTCATCCTGGGGCATCCCGAGGGGCGGGCCCGGACCCGCGTCGAGAAGGTGGACGGGGGCTACCGCATCAGCGGACGCAAGATCTTCATCTCGAATGGCTCGCTCGCGAGCCTGGTCACGGTGTTCGCCTCTCACGATCCCGACGGGCCGCTGCGCGAGAACATCAGCTGCTTCGCCGTCCCCCGCGAGACGCCGGGGTTCTCGGTGGGGCAGGTCTTCGACAAGATGGGGCAGCGCGCCAGCCCAGCCGCAGAGCTCCTCTTCGACGACGTCTTCGTGCCCAGGGACCACCTGATCGGCGAAGAGCGCGCGGGCTGGCAGCTCAACCGCAACATCATGGCGGTCACGCGCGCCCCCGTCGCGACCATCGCACTCGGCATCGCGCGCTCCGCCTACGACAAGGCCCTCGACTATGCCGCCGAACGCGTCCAGGGTGGACGACCCATCGCGCACCACCAGGCAGTCCAGCTGCTGCTGGCCGACATGGCGATCCGCACGCAGGCGGCACGCGGCCTGGTCTGGAGCGCCGCCCGGGCCATAGCGACAGGGCGGCCCTCGCTCGCGCTCTCGTCGATGGCCAAGACCTTCGCCTCGGACGCGGCCGTGGCCAACGCCAGCGATGCCATTCAGGTGCTCGGCGGCAATGGGTACATGCGCGAGTACGGAGTCGAAAAGCTCCTCCGCGACGCCAAGCTCACACAGATCTACGAGGGCACCAACCAGATCAACCGCTTCGAGATCATGGAGGCCGTGCTCCAGGAACGCGGACAATGAGCCGGCGAAGCATGCGCGCCGCACGCTTCCACGGACCGGGTCTCCCGATCCGGATCGAGGAGGTTCCCTACCCGGAGCCAGGTCCCGGGGAGGCGGTCGTCCGTGTGAAGGCCTGCGGGATCTGCGGCTCCGACCTGCACTTCCTCGACGGACTGCCGACCCTGATCCCGCCCCCTCTCACGCTGGGGCACGAGCCAGCCGGCGAGATCGAGTCGCTGGGAGCGGGAACAAGCGACTGGAAGCCCGGCGACCGCGTAGCCCTGCATCTGGGCCCGGGCTGTGGCCAGTGTCGCGCGTGCCGCTCCGATCATCCCAGCTGCTGCTCCTCACTCCAGGCTCCGGGACTGACTCTCGATGGCGCCTTCGCCGAAGCCGTCCGGGTACCGACGGCCTGCCTGGTGCGAATTCCGGAGGGCGTTCCCTTCGACGTCGCCGCCGTCGCCACGGACTGCGTGGCCACGCCCTACCACGCGCTGACCTGCCGGGCCACCCTCCACCACGGAGAACGCGTTGCCATCATCGGCCTCGGCGGTCTCGGCGGACAGGCTCTGAGCCTGGCCCGGGCCCTGGGCGCTGCACAGACGATCGCCGTCGATGTCTCGACGGCGGCGCTCGAACGCGCCACCAGCCACGGCGCCACGGACACCCTGCTCGCCACGGGCGAAGAAGACGTGGCAGCCCGCGTGCTCGAGCTCAGTGAGGGGGGCGTCGACGTCGCGCTCGAGTGCGTCGGGAAGCCCGACACGGTCGCGATCGCTGCGGGCTCGCTGCACCCCGGCGGCCGCCTCGTGATCATCGGTGTGGGC
>JBHHYV010000084.1:0-16378 GCA_046757685.1 Myxococcota bacterium | reverse complement strand
CCGGCGCTCCGGTCACGAGGACCGGGATCGCGCGCTGCCGGATTCGCGTGGACGCGAGCGGGGAGCCCGTCGGCCCCGATGGAGTGGCTCGGAGCGGCGACGAGGGAGTCGCGAGCGAGGGCAACTGTCTCTACTGGCTGCCCCCGAGTGCCCCGGGCGAGGTCCAGAGCCCACGTCCAGCCGTCCAGGTCATGGCGCTGCAACCGATCGACGTGGAGGGAGCCCACGCGAGCCTCGGGCCGGCTACGTGCCTGCGGACCTTCGGGAGAACCCCGGTCGCGTTCTCCCAGCTGAACCCGGCGCAGAGTGCACTGCTCGGCCTGCTGCCGGGGTCGTTGCTATCGGATTTCGAGCACATTGCCCCGAAGCCCGGGTCGCCGGCCGCCGCGGCCTCGCCGTTGAACAGGGCCTGCGCCATCTCTCAGCTTGCCCTCGTCGGGGAGGGCCCCGCGACGGGTTGCTCGAGTGAGCTCGATGGCGCTGCGCCGATTGCCGGCCTGAACCTGCTGTGGGCCGACGCGAGCGTGCTCTCCCAGGAGTGGTTCGCCGTGAAGCGCTCGCTGGCCGGAGCTCCGGTGGCTCCACGGGCGCTGGGGATCAACCTCGAGCCCTCGACGGGAATCTTCCACGAGGCGGGCATCGCGACTGCGACATTCGCCGCGGACCCCGCCAACGAGCCCTGTGTGCGGGGGCTGCCCGACGGCGGCTTCGCCTCCGATGATCGTGTCGAGCCCTGGCCCTGGCAGGCCGACTTCGATGGGCTGATCCGTCCTCTCGGGGAGGACGGGGTTCCCGGGAGCGGCGACGAGCCAAGGGCTCTCGCCGGTGGCGAGAACTGCACTCCGGCCCTCGGCGGGCCCGATCCCGGCTGCACCATGCTCGAGCTCATCTCTGCGAACTTCGAGCGAGCCGCGATCACGGACGACATGATCGGGTACGATGCCTTCTTCGACCCACCCGAGACGGCCCGCGAAGCCCTCACGATTCTTCGCAACGATTCGAGCGCCTTCCTTCGGGGCGATCCAATCTCGGGCCCCGATGCGATCGTCTTCGCCAACTGGATCGCTCCGGATGGGAATGGTGAGTCGAGCGAGGTCGGTCTCTACGGGTTTCGCAGCGATCGGCCCGGCCTACCGATCCACGTCGACCTGTCGACCTATCAGAAGGCCATCGAGCTCCCCAACCCCACGCGCTTCGTGATCCACGACGACTTCCAGGGCTGCGCGAATGATGTCCGAAGCGTCAGGAAATTTCGCTCGCAGGTCTGCCTCCGGGCTCTCGGGCCTCTGGTGAGCGATTCGGAGGGGCGTGCGACTCGGCTCGTCGGAGCGCTGCCGTTGTCGATCGTGCTCGACGAGGTTCTCCCGGATGGCACGATCGCCCCCCTGCTGGTGCCGCTGCAGCAGCTCTCCGCCCACGAGATCCAGAGGATCGCGACTCTGCAGCGCGAGGTGCTGCTGGGCCGCAGGGGGGCGGTGGCAGAGTCGAGCCTGCTGCTCCCAGAGGTCGACGCCGGCACCGGAGAGCTCAAGAGGGATCCACGGACCGGCGCTCTGCTGCGGCGCCGAGCGCGGGTTCGGATTCGACGGCGAGGGTTCGGGATGCCCGAGCTCCTGGGACTGGGAAGCTTTCTGGGGCTGCAACCCGAGCCGCTCGACGTGAATGGAGACCGTCAGCTGGATTTCCTGGACGACGGAACCCCCGGGCCCGTCTCGGATGACGCCCTGCTCTGCGGAAGCGGCATCGTGGGCGACGTGCTCCAGGATCTCCCCCAGGTGGCGCTCCTCGGGCCGGAGCGAGAGATCCTGGATCGCGAGCTCGGCGAGCCTCTCCCGCCTCGCCGGCCCGAGCTCTGCCGGTCCACGAGCGCGATGCTGCTCGAGCGGATGCAGCGCGGGGCGCACGACGCGCTGCGCTTTCCCTGGCAGGGGACGGGCGAGGCCGGGGACATGGATGGCGATGCCGTCGACGACGCTCGCGACGACTGTCCCTTCGCTCCCGACTCCGATCAGTCGGACGTCGGAGGGATCGGCTCCGGGAGTGGGCCGGATGGCGTGGGCGATGTGTGCCAGTGCGGCGACGCCAACGATGACGGCCGTGTCGACGAGGGGGATGTCCGTGAGATCCGGATGAGCCTGGCTGGGATGCATGCGATGGCGAGTCCGGAGAAGTGCAGCGTCGTGGGGGATCGAGAGTGCAACCTCGCCGATGCGATCGTGCTGCAGCGAGCGCTGCGCGGAATGTCGCCAGGGATTCGGCCCGTCTGTGCCCGAGTCCAACCCTGAGCGAGGGGGTCGCGGGGTCGGACCGCGACGGCGACCTGGCAGCCGTGGTCGACGACCGCGGCGCATCGGCGAAGATCGTGAGCTACCCTCGGCGACGTGCCGGAGATCCACCGCCCGACCCATCTGCCTGTCCCTGGCCCATGCGAGTGTCTGTGATGGATCTCCGCGGTGTCCTCGAGCGCGTCATGTCGCTGTTCCGCCAGCGCGAGATCGACTGCGCGCTGATCGCCGGGCTCGCTCTCGCGGCGCACGGAGCACCCCGTGCGACCGTGGATCTCGACCTGCTCGTGGACGGGGATCGCGCCGATGAGGTGGATGCCCTGCTCGGGTCGATTGGCTATCGCGCGCTCTACCGCAGCGACCCGGTCGGTAACTACACCGCGGACGATCCGGCTCTCGGCCGTATCGACGTGCTCTTCGTGCGCCGGCGCTACGGGCGTGCCATGCTCCAGCGCGCGGTGACGCTACCGGGGACGAGCGTTCCGGGCGTACGCGTCGTCGATGCCGCCGATCTGATCGGGCTCAAGCTCCAGTCGCTCTCGAACGACCCCGCCCGCGAGCGGCTCGATCTCTCCGACATCGACCGGCTGCTTCGGAGCCCGGCCGCGATCGATCTGGAGCGCGTCCGAGAGTACTTCCGCCTGTTCGAACGGGAGAGCCTGCTCGAGGACCTGCTGGCGAGGGTTCCGGGCCGGTGACCGAAGAGGAGCGGCGAGAGATGCTCGAGGATGCCCGGTCCGCCCGCGTGCGAGAGGCGTTTCGCGCCTCGCAACGGGCGGTGTCGGACTGGGAGGCGTCGCTGCCCGGACAGGGGCTCGACCGGGTGCTCGACTGGATCGATCAGCTGCGCGCCGTATTCGGAGATCCGCAGCCCGATCGGACGCCGTGGCGCGACGTCGACTGGCCCATCGGCTGAGGGCCAAGGCAAGAGATCGAGAGCTGCGAGCAGGATCAGCCGAGGTCCGACCGAGGAGTCCTCTTCTTGAACTCGCGGACGTCCGACGACCGAACACGTGGATCGCCCGGTTGAATGGGGTCCGGCGCTCAGAGTCGTAGCCCGAGTCCAGAGGCAGATTTGGATCCCAGAGCACCGCGAGCACGCCGCTCGCGTCCTGCCGATCCTGGCGGTCGTTCCAGCGGGAGTGCATCGCGGACCGCCAGCTCCACTCGTCCGCTTCATCGTCGAGCAGGAGCGCGACGGAGCGGATCGGCGGGTCCGCGGGGTAGATGGACGCCCCCTCGCTCTGTGCGTCGAACCAGGCGAGGATCGGCGTCGAATCCGACATCCAGCGTCCTTCTTCGAGTCGGACCACCGGCATCTGGACCGCGCCGGCTCCGGCGAGAGTCTCCCGCAGGTGTCCCACGGTCGGAAGCAGCCCGTCGTCGATCCCGCGGTAGCCGAGATCGGTCTCGAGCTTTCCGGTGTAGTACGAGATGCAGGAGCCGTACACGCGGATCATCCGGTGCCCTCCTGCGAAAGCGGGGCACGCGGGAGCACCCCGCGCTCCCCGGGGACGCGGCTCATGCCAGCCTGCCTCAGCGTCCTGGGGGCCGCGATGGTCGCCGACGACGGATGAGTCCTCACGCGCGCCCGCGATCGAGTCGTGTGAGGCTACTCGAAGTCGCTGGCGGAGTGGCGCTCCGGGACCTGCAGCTCTTCGGGGCCCCAGGGCTTGTTGACGCGTTGGCCACGCTGGACCGCGGGGCGTTCCACGAACTCGTTCGCCCAGCGGACCACGTGGCTGTAGGACTCCACCTCGAGGAATTCGCCGGCCCCGTAGAGCTTGCCCCGCACCAGAGCGCCGTACCACGGACAGGTGGCCATGTCGGCGATCGTGTACTCGTCGCCGATCAGGTAGCGCCTCTCGGCAAGGTTGCGGTCGAGCACGTCCAGCTGGCGCTTCACCTCCATCGCGTAGCGGTCGATCGGGTACTCGAGCTTCTCCGGCGCGTAGGCGTAGAAGTGGCCGAAGCCCCCGCCCAGGAAGGGCGCGCTGCCCATTTGCCAGAAGAGCCAGGACAGGCACTCGGCCCGTGCCGAGGGGTCCTTCGGGTAGAAGGCATCGAACTTCTCCGCCAGGTAGACGAGGATCGCGCCGGATTCGAAGACGCGAGTCGGCGGGTCGGTGCTGTGATCGACGAGTGCCGGGATCTTGGAGTTGGGGTTGGCCGCGACGAAGCCGCTCCCGAACTGGTCGCCCTCGCCGATGTTCACGAGCCAGGCGTCGTACTCGGCGTCCTCCTTCCCGAGGAGCAGGAGCTCCTCGAGCATCACGGTGATCTTTACCCCGTTCGGGGTGGCGAGGGAGTAGAGCTGCAGCGGGTGCTCGCCCACCGGTAGCTCCTTCTCGTGGGTCGCCCCGGCGATCGGGCGGTTGATCTTGGCGAAGCGGCCGCCGCTCTCGGCGTCCCACTTCCAGACCCGGGGCGGCATGTAGGGGGAGGATTCGGTCACGGCAGGTCCCTTCTGCGAGTGGGCGAGTGGTCGGCCCGAGATCCTATCGCAGAAGGCGACGGGGATGGGCCGGGCGGCACCGGGCGCTCTCACACCCGTCATCGGGTCGTCAGGGCCGCCCGGTTCCTCGACGTCTCACGCGGGTCTCCAGCCTGTGTGGCTTGCGCAGGCAGTTCTCTCGGGGATGTCTCGTTCTTCTTGGACGCGGCGGAGCTCGCCCCGGGGGTCTCACCGCCTTCGGCCCAGCACGTCCCTCCGTGTGCTGCCTTGTCGAGCATCCGAATGGCGACCCGCCGCTTCAGCCAGCGGTTCTCGCCCTCGACCTGCCTCAGGCGCCAGGGGGGACAGGACACTCGGCCTCCCCCAGGATCCCGATGATCTGCTCCTCGCCGAATCGGTTCTTCGCACGTCTTCTCCCCTCTCGATGGAGGAGAATTGCCACTGCGGACGGAGGAGAATCCCGGAGTCGGGTCACGGAGCTTTCGCGGGCGCCTTGTCGTGCCACTTCGCGATCGCCGCTCGACCCCGGTCCTTCTGGGAGCGCAACCGGCTCGGGTGCCGGTAGAGCCGGGCCGCTTCAAGAGGCCCTCCGGCTCATGGGCAGGCCACCGCGCCGTCGACGTCGTCCCAGGGTGTGACGGTCACGACGGGCCCGAAGATCTCCCGGGTGCTCCCCTTCGCGTCCACGGGCGGGTCGAAGAGGACCGTGGGCGCGAAGGTACGGGTCGACAGGGGCTCGCCTCCGGCAATCACTCGCCCACCGTCCGCTCTCGCCTCCGCCACCCAGCTGCCCACGCGGGTCACCTCGCTGGGACGGATGAGTGGGCCGACGTCCGTGTCGGCCGACGTCGGATCGCCTACCGCGAGCCGGGCGGCCGACTCGGCGAGCCGTTCCGCCAGGTCTTCGGCGATCGATCGGTGCGCGAAGACCCGCTGCACCAATACGCAGACCTGACCGGCGTGGTAGAAGCCGCCCTTGCTGAGGAGTGGGATCGCATCGGCGAGATCGACCGCCGGCCCCACCTGGTGCACGATCAGGTTCACCGGGTGGTTGAAGGCGCTGAAGGCGAGCACGACGCCGATCGGCTCGTGGGTCGTGAACGCAGGTCGTCCGGACGACGCCGCGTTGAGCCCCATGGGGATCTCCCGGCCGGCCGCGGTGCGCGCGTACTCGCTGCACTCGCGCAGACCATCGATGGCCCGGTCGACCTCAGCCAGCGAGTCGGCGAGGGGCTTTGCGCCCTCGCGCGCCGCCTCGATCGCCAGATCCTCTCTCCGCGCGATCATCAGCTCCCGAGCCCGGTCGAGGATCTCGATGCGCTGCGCCTTGGGGAGCCAGGAGTCGCGGTCCCGGAAGAGGCCGTGGGCCGTTGCGAGTGGCGTGTCGACAGCGCTCCAGTCGCTCGTCTCGACCGTGGCGATGGGCTGTCCGTCGAAAGGTGCGTCGACGGTCAGCTCGCCGCTCGCGGGGACGCCCGGGGCCAGGAGGGTGTAGGTCTCGATCATCGTCAGATCCTCAGGTGCAGCTTGCCGAGTGCCTCGGTCAGCCGCATGTTCTCCGAGTAGTCGACGGGGCAGTCGACGACCGATACGGTGTCGTCGGCGAGTGCCTGCTCGAGCATGGGCGCAAGGTCGGCGGCTGACTCCACGCGGTACCCCTTCGCGCCAAAGCTCCTGGCGAGCTTCACGAAGTCGGGGTTCGTGAATTCGACGTGGCTGCTGCGCCCGAACTTCTTGATCTGGTGCCACTCGATGAGGCCATACTTGTCATCGTGCCAGATGAGTACGACGAGCGGCGTACCCATCCGCATCGCCGTCTCGAGCTCCTGGCAGTTCATCAGGAAGCCCGCGTCTCCGCAGACGGCCACGACCCTGCGCTCGGGGTGAACCAGCTTCGCGGCGATCGCGCCGGGCAGCGCCAAGCCCATCGACGCAAAGCCGTTGCTGATCAGGCACGTGTTGGGCGCCTCGGTCTCGAACATCCGTGCGATCCACATCTTGTGTGCTCCCACATCACTGATCGCGATGTCGGTCGAGGTGAGAACCTGCCGCAGGTCCCAGACGATCTTCTGTGGCTTTACCGGGAACGAGGCATCCTCGGCGCAGCACTCGAGATTCTCGCGAATGATCTCGCGCAAACTCGTCACGGGTGTGCTCTCCCGAGCTGTGGCGAGATCGACGAGGGCCGATAGCGAGGGGGCGATGTCGCCCACGACCCCCACCTCGAGCTGGTAGTGCTCGTCGACCTCGGCAGGCGCGGCATGGATGTGGACGATCTTGCGATCCTTCGTCGCGTGCCACAGGCGCGGAGCGTACTCGACCATGTCATAGCCGACGCAGAGGATGACGTCGGCCTTGTCGAAGCCGCAGCCGACGTAGTCGTGGGCCTGCAGGCCGACCGTGCCGAGCGAGAGCGCATGCGAGAACGGGATCGCTCCCTTGGCCATGAACGTGGTGGCCACCGGAATGTTCAGCTTCTCGGCGAAGGTTGCGAGCTGCTCGGACGCGCCTGCGCGCAGAACGCCGTTCCCAGCCATCAGGATCGGGTTCTGGGCCTCCGAGATCACGGCGGCGGCTTGGGCGATCTTGCCGGGCGCCGCCTCGGGCGCGGTGGGCGACTGCACCTTGAGCGGCGCGCCATCATCGACCGACTCCTCGGCCACGTCCTCCGGCAGCTCGATGAACGACAGCCCCGGACGCTCGGTCTCGGCCACCTTGAATGCCTTGCGGATGACCTCGGGAATGATGGCCGGCCTCCGGACCTGCACGGCGTACTTGGCGATCGGCTCGAAGAGCCGCACGAGGTCCAGGTACTGGTGGCTCTCCTTGTGCATGCGCTTCGTGTCTGCCTGTCCAGCGATGGCGACGACGGGTGCGCTGTCCATGCTTGCGTCAGCCAGCCCCGTCATGAGATTCGTGGCACCAGGGCCAAGGGTGGCGAGACAGACTCCGGCGCGTCCGGTGAGGCGACCGTAGACGTCGGCCATGAACGCCGCTCCCTGCTCGTGCCGAGTGAGAACGAAGCTGAGATCGCTGTCGAGCAGCGCATCCATGAGGTCGATGTTCTCCTCGCCCGGGATCCCGAAGATGTGCTCGATCGCTTCGTTCTCGAGGCAGCGTACGAATAGCTCCGCGCCCTTCATCTGACCTCTCCTGTTGGCGATCCACTCGTTGGCCGAAGACACCTTGTGGACCTCGGACCCTCATCGCGCCTCGGAAAGCTCTTGCCCAGGCGGAGCGCGGTCGCAGGGACTCCAGGGTAGCGACATTGCATGACGGAGACGCGCCTCCCTCCCGCGAATGGTCGGCGGGCGAGACCGAAAGGACCCGCCCCAGGCTCAGGACCCACCGGGTCGGGCGAATCCTCATCGAATCGGTCACCTCTGTGCTCCTGTCGATTCGCGGATCGAGTTCGAGCCGACGGCACAGTGCGGCATCGCACAGTGCGGCATCGGATGGGACGGGATCGGATGACATCCCCATCCCTGCGATGCTGCCGTTCCGGAGCGAGAATCCGACGCGAGCGCCTGCATGTTCGGGGCTGCCCCGGTCGAGTCGGCCGCGCGACCCTGATCTGCCGCCAGGTTTCAAGGTAGGCCCGTCGACATAGAGTCGGACTCCGGCGGTCGGGTCGACCGATGGTCGTAACCTCCGCCACGGTTCGGCGACGCGCGAAGTGCCTCGCATCTCATGGGGTCTGCGGGAGGAGTCATGACCAGCAGCAACGGACTCCTCGCGAAGATCCTCCGCGGCCTTGGTACCCTCCTATGCGCGGCTGGCGTCTCGGTCTTCGCGATCCGCCTGCACCACGCGGGCCCCTACGCCTTTCCCCACGGGGGGAATCTGCTCGCGGTCGCCTTCAGCCCGCTCGTCCTCATCCCCTCGCTCTACGCGACCCTCGCGGAGCTGGAAGAGGTCGTGGTCTTGAGGACGGCTGATCTCGGGGCGCACGCTGCGGATCTGCGTCTGTGGATCGTCGATCACGACGGAGCGGGGTGGGTGACGATGGGTCGTGCCAAGGCCGACGCCCACGGTCTCATCGACGTTCAGGTCGAGCTCCTCCGACGGGGCGAGCTTCGCTGCGTTCACGTCACTCGATTCGAGGATCGGGCGAGTGTGAACCGCATCCACCATCTGCGCGACGCGAAGTACAGCGTCCAACGCTTGGCCACGGCAATCGGACTCTTCGGTCGGGACGCCGACGAGAACGACGTGACTCTGCGCCTCGATCCGTGCTCGAGCGCTTGAGTCGCGCGCTTCGGTCCTCGATCGTCCACACCTCTCCGCGAGCGGCGCCGGTCACTGGGCGCGGTGCTGCGGATCGCGATCTGCGACGCGACGCAGCGCCACGAGGGAGACCGCCGCCGCTCCGAGCGCGAGCCATACCCAGCCCGGGGTCGCCTGGAGCGCGTCCAACATCGAGGACCCGATGAGGGTGAGCAGGGCGATTCCGGGGATGAACCCCAGGAAGGTGCCCAGGACCAACGGCCGGAGATTCACGCGCGAGAGCCCAACTGCCCAGTGGGCGAGCGGTGAGAGGAAGAAGAGCAGACGCACCACGATCACGGTCTGCAGGCCGCGCTCCGCCAGTCGCTCGTCGAAGTGCCGGAAGCGCGCGGGCAGCCTGGAGTCCACCCAGTCGCGCGCCACGAAGCGGGCAAAGAGGGCGCCCACTACGCCGGCGCCCGTCGCCCCGGCCAGCGAGAGCCCGAACGCGAGCCACGCGGGCCACACCATTCCCGCCGGAACCACGAAGAAGAGCCCGAGCACTCCAAAGGGCTCCAGGAGCGCAAAGGCCACGATGTAGAGGACGTAGCCCGGGGCCCCCAGGCCCCGAAGCAGCCCGGCCGCGTTCTCCGCGTCGCCCAGGAAGTCCCCGATCCCCAGCGCCCAGGCCGAGGCGGCCACCACCAGTCCGGCACCGACGAGGGCGATTCGCAGAGTCATCGCAATCTGCATACCACACGGCCGGGGGCGCATGCGGGCTGGATCGCTCCCGCGTCGGATCGGCGTCGCACGCTCCAGAGGGCATACTGTGGGTCGGCCGGCCGGTCGCTCGCAGGGAACGTCGGCTGTGGCCCCTTCATCCTCTTCGGGAGAAGCCCCCTGGCCAAGCGAGTTCTCCGAACGCGGCTCTGTGACATGCTCGGGATCGAGTACCCGATCCTCAGTGCGGGGATGGGTCCGAGCCTCATCGGCGAGGAGACCGGTGCGCCGGTCGAGCTGGCGGTGGCGGTCTCCGAGGCCGGTGGTCTGGGTGTGCTCGGAGGCGCAGGCTACACGGTCGAGGAGCTGCGCGACCGGATCCGCGAGATCCGCAAGCTCACCGACCGGCCCTTTGGCGTCGACCTGCTGCTTCCGGCACAGACCGTCCGGGCGGGCGATCAGCCCGCGCGGTCCGGGGGCCGGGTTCCGCTCGCCGACGCGCTCCGGGCTCTGCCGAAGGCCCACTACGAGTGGCTGCTCAAGGTGAAGCAGGAGCTGGGGTTGCCCGACATCGAGGCGACGATCGGGTCGGGCTCGACGGTCTCGCGCCCGCGCGCCGCGGTCGAGGTCTGCATCGAGGAGCAGGTACCGCTCTTCTGCGCGGGGCTGGGCGACCCGGGCTTCATGGTCGAGGCGGCGCACGGCGTCGGGATGAAGGTGCTCGGAATCGCCGGCAACTCCAAGAACGCGGGCCGGATCGCACGCTCCGGGGCGGACCTCGTCGTGGCGCAGGGCCACGAGGCCGGCGGTCACACCGGGCGGGTCGGGTCGATGGCGCTCTGGCCGCAGGCCATCGATGCGGCGGCGCCGACGCCCGTGCTCGCGGCGGGAGGGATTGGCGATGGTCGGGGTGTGGCTGCCGCCCTGGCCGTCGGCTGCGTGGGGGTCTGGGTCGGGACGCGCTTTCTGTCCTCGGACGAGGGGGGAGCGCTCGACATCCAGAAGCAGGCCATCGTCGAGGCGACCGACGAGGACACGCGCCGCACCTACATCTACACGGGCAAGACCTCCCGGGTCACCTACAACCGCTTCCACGACCTGTGGGACGAGTCCGGCCTCGAGCCTCTCCCGTTCCCCCTGCAGGGCCTCCTGGCGTCCGCGATGGTCGACATGTTCCACCGCGCCGGAAAGCGCGAGTACGTCGCGCCCTTTGCGGGCCAGGTGTCGGGGCTGATCCACCAGATCAAGCCTGCGGGCGAGATCGTCCAGGACATGGTCGAGGAGGCCGCCGACATCCTCACCCGCCGTCTGCCCGAGAGCGTCGAGGTGCGCTGAGCGTCGACGGTCGCAGCTCGATCCCGCAGCGCGCGCCGGACCTGCCAGGGTCCTCGCGCAGGACGGGTGGGCCCAGGCCCGCTCGCGCACGGGCTCCGTGAACCTGTGCGACCGACTCGGCCGCCTCGAGCAGGAGCTCTTGCGTCTCGCTCCAGCCGATGCACGCGTCGGTGATCGAGATCCCGTGCCGCAGGGGCTTCCCGGGCCGGAGGGACTGGCGACCCGCCTGCAGCTGGCTCTCGAGCAGGAGCCCCCCGATCGCCCCCTGGCCGTCGCGCACCTGGTCGAGGACGGCACGCCAGGCGACGCTCTCGAGCCTGGGATCGCGGCTCGAGTTGCCGTGGGAGCAGTCCACGAACACCGGACGCGCCAGCCCGTAGCGCTGCGCGGCGCGCGCGGCGCGGGCGACCGATGGGGCGTCGTAGTTGGGTCCGGGGTCTCCTCCTCGCAGGACCAGGTGCGCGTCGGGGTTTCCGGGCGTTCGGAGCACGGCCACTGCGCCGTCGGTATCGACTCCCAGACAGGTCTGAGGGCATCGGGCAGCCGCGAGCGCGCCAAGCGCCCCGTCGATCCGGCCGTCGGTTCCGTTCTTCAGGCCGACCGGCATGGGCAGGCCGCTCGCGAGCTCGCGATGCGGCTGGCTCTGAGCGGTCCGCGCGCCGATCGACGCCCACGCGAGCCCGTCGCGCAGGTAGGGCGCGGCCAGGGGATCGAGCAGCTCGCTCGCACACGCGAGCCCCAGCTCGCCCACTCCCGACAGCACCTCTCGCGCCCGCTCGATCCCGCGCACCAGGTCGAAGCTGCCGTCGAGGTGCGGGTCGTTGACGAGGCCCTTCCAGCCGAGCGAGGTGCGGGGCTTCTCGAAGTAGGTGCGCATTACCACGACGAGCTCGCCCGCAGTCTGCCGGGCGACTCCAGCGAGCCTCTCGGCGAACTCGAGCGCGGCCTCGGGATCGTGGATCGAGCAGGGTCCCACCACGGCGACCAGCCGCCTGCGATCCTGGCCGTGAATCACCCTGCGGATCGCGTGCCGCCCCTCCGCGACGCCCCTCGAGGTCCGCGCCGATAGGCGGACCTTGTCGATCAGCTCCGCGGGCGGCGGGATCCGCTGGATCTCGAGCCGTACGGGCTCCGGAAGTGCCTGTCCCATTGCTGTGTCCCTTCTCTCCCCGAGCGCCGGGAGAGCCGGGACAAAGGAAAAGCCCCGAGATCTCCCAGGGCTTCGGGTTGCATCGGATCGGCTTGCGCTGCGCCTAGACTGCTCCCCGCGCCCAGAGAATTGGCCAGGCAAAGTAGAACCGGTCGGCCGATCGAACGGACGTCGGGCCCGAGCGGTCTCTGGCGCTGCAGCTGCTCACATCGCTCTCCGATCGACTCTCCGTCTACTCCACCCTCGGCCCCGAGTCAACGCAGTGCCGCCCGGGCGCCTTGACGCCGGCAGCGGCTGGCCTTAATATGAGTGACCAGTCAGTCATATTAGGGGAGACGAGGAGGCCCGCGGTGGCTCGAGTCAGCGCACAGACCCGCCTGGAGACCCGCGATCGCCTGCTCGAAGCCGCGGCGCGCCACTTTGCCGAGCACGGCCTCGAGCCCGCGAGCGTCGACTCGATCGCGGTCTCCGCGGGCTGCGCCAAGGGAACCCTCTACAACTACTTCGCCAGCAAGGAGGAGCTCTTCGCCGAGGTCGTCTCCGAGGCCTGCCGGCGCGCGGTCGAGCGATTCAGAGCCGTTCCCGATCGCGAATCCCTCCGGGAGCAACTGGTGGCGCTGGCGGCCGCGGACGTGTTGGTGCTCCGCGAGCAGGAGGGCTTCACCAAGGTCCTGGTCCGCGAGGCTCTCGGGTTCCGGCCCGCCACCTACGCGCTGATCGTCGAGCACCTGTCGGCCTACGTGGGCTGCGTCGAGACCCTGCTCCGGAAGGGAGTGATGGATGGGGAGATTCGCGGCGACCGGCCGAGCGGCCAGCTCGCGTTGCTCTTCGTCGGCATGCTCTCCCTGCTCTTCGTGCAGCACTGGGGATCAGACGGGGCGTGGCCGACCCTGGACGAGATCCCGGAGCTCGTCGTCTCGATGTTTCTCGACGGGGCCGCCGTGCGGCCGCAGACCACCACGAGGGCACCATGAGCACCTACGTGCTGATGCGCATCCTCGAGTCGTCGCCCCGTCGCTACGACCTGGGTATGCGAATCCTCACGCTCGGGCGCATCAGCCGAGCCTACGATCGCCTGGTGCGCCACCTGGAGCCCGGCCAGCGTGTGCTCGACCTGGGCTGCGGAACCGGCGCCCTGACCCTGCGCGCGGCCCGCCGGGGTGCCCAGGTGAAGGCGATCGACGTCAGTCCCGAGATGCTCCAGATCGCGCGTGACCACGCTCGAAGGGCGGGGCTCGCCGAGCGTATCGAGTTCGAGGAGGTCGGCATCGCCGAGCTGGGGGGAGAGCCGGCCGAGACCTACGACGCGGTGATCAGTGGCCTCTGCTTCTCGGAGCTCTCTCCCGACGAGCGCGACTTCGCGCTGGCCGAGGCCGTGCGCGTCCTGCGGCCGGGTGGACGGCTGCTGCTGGCTGACGAGGCGCGACCCTCGAGCCTGCTGCTGCGCAGCCTCCACGCGCTGCTGCGCGTGCCGCTGGTGGCGATCACGTTTCTCGTCACCCAGCAGACCAGCCACGCGACTCGCGCGCTGCCCGATCGCGTGCGGCGCGCCGGGCTCTCGCTCGAGAGCGTCGAGACGCATCTGCTCCAGAGCTTCGTCTCGATCGTGGCGCGCAAGCCCGGGGAGGAGCCCACGTGAGCCCGATTCGTCTTCTCGCCGTCGACGTCCTGCAGACGCTGCTGCGCGTGCTGCCCTTCCCGTGCCGTACGGGGCTGGTTCGGATCGGTCATCCGGATCGGAGCTCGCCGGTCCTGATGACGTGCAACTTCCGGCTCACTGTCGAGCGCGTCAAGCGCGCGCTCCGGGGGATCGATGCCTACCTGCTCGTGGCCAACAGCCGCGGGGTCAACGTGTGGTGTGCTGCGACGGGAGGGCTGTTCACCAACCACGACGCGATCTCGGTGCTCAAGACCAGCGGCATCGAAGAGCTCGTCGACCACCGCCGGGTGATCCTGCCCCAGCTCGCCGCCACGGGGATCGAGGGACCCGAGATCCGCCGGCAGACCGGCTGGAGGGTGCACTGGGGCCCGGTCGAGGCGCGCGACCTCCCGGCGTTCCTGCGCGCGGGGCTCGAGACGACTCCCCGGATGCGTCGCGTGTCGTTCCCCCTGCCGCGGCGGCTCGAGATGGCCGTCGCCTGGGCGTTTCCGATCTCGCTCGCGACGCTGGGGGTGCTTCCGTTCTGGCCCGAGAGCGTGCTTCCCCTCGCGGCGCTGGTCTGGGCGCTCTCCCTCTCGATCTTCGCGGCCTTTCCCGTCTACGCGAGGTGGCTCGATGGCCCGCGCAAGCACCTCGGGCTCCTGATCTTCGATCTCGGTCAGCGCGGGGTGCCGCTGCTCCTGTGGGCTGGCTTCTCGCTGGGAGTCGCCGCCTGGCTCGCCCATGCGGGGGACCTCTCGTGGGGCACCTGGCTGCGCTGGAGCGGGAGCTCACTCGTGATCCTGGCGATCCTGAGCCTGGACCTGATGGGCAGCACGCCCGTCTACAAGAGCGGGCTCCACGGCGATCGCCTGCTGCGCATCGATCTCGACCCCGCGCTGTGCAAGGGCGCCGGCTTCTGCGAGCGCGTCTGTCCCACGAACGTCTTCGAGATGCAGCCCGAGGGCGATCTCGTGACGCTTCCGCGCAAGAGCCAGTGCGTGCAGTGCGGCGCCTGCATCGTGCAGTGCCCCTTCGACGCCCTCGGCTTCGCCAGCCCCAACGGCGACCGGATCCCGCCCGACACCATCCGCCGCTTCAAGCTCAACCTGATGGGCGAGCGCACGGTCGCCGCCTCGAAGGGCGATGCAGCCTAGAGCCCCTCGAGGTGCGAGGTCTCGTTGAAGCGCAGGAGCTCAGGGGTCGGGCGTAGGCGCAGGTCGCTGAGCGCGCAGTTGTCGACGACGCGCCGCCAGCTCGAGTAGTCGCCGTCGAGCAGCGCTCCCAGGGCCATGCTCATGGCGCCGCCGTGCGTGACGACGATCGCCTGCTCTCCGCGGTGTGCGCTCGCGATCCGCTCCAGAGCCGCGCCGAGGCGCTTCGCTACCCCGAGCGGGGTCTCGCCGCCGTGCGGCGCAAAGTCGGGGTCTTCGCGCATGTGGTGCCAGAGCCGCTCCACCTCGTGCAGCTCGCGGTAGGGTCTCCCCTCCCAGCTCCCCAGGTGGTACTCGCGCAGGTCGCGCTCGATCTGGAGCTCGAGACCGAGCGCCTCCGCGATCGGGAGCGCGGTGTCGCGAGCGCGGCACAGGTCGCTCGCATAGATCGCGACCGCGGGGCAGCGCTGCGCGAGCAGGTACTCCGCCACGCGCTTGGCCTGGGCATGCCCCCGCTCGGAGAGCGGCGTATCGGTGGAGCCGGCCCATACGCCGTCGCTGTTGGCGGCCGTCTCCCCGTGCCGGATCAGGGTCAGGAGAGCCACGGCGACTCCGTCGACCGGGGAGCTCTCGCGGCGCCGACGCCGACCTCCGGGCGTACCCCTCGCCGTGCGCCAGACCCGCGGGCGATGTGGCTCTCGAGCTTCATTCTCCTCCTCCGCAGGCCGCACCTGAGCGGGCCTCGTCCTGGGGCGGAGTATAGGGATCGCGGCCGAGGTGCGAGCTCGCGGGAGCCCGACGCGCTCCCGCACTTCCCAAGCGCTACCCCGGCGGATTAGGCTCGCCCCGACGATGGACTCGCTCCGCCGAGCCAACGAGGCGACCGGCGCGACCCGCCGGGTGTCCCCGTACGGGAGCTGGCGCTCGCCGATCTCGGCCGAGCGCGTGGCGCGCGGCGGGGTTCGCCTTGCCGAGGTGCACACGCACGATGAGGCGATCCTGTGGCTCGAGAGCCGGCCCGCCGAGGCCGGGCGCTCGGTCGTCGTGCGCCGCGACCCGGCGGGGGCGATCGCCTACGTCACGCCCTCGGGCTGGAACGTCCGCACACGCGCTCACGAGTACGGGGGCGGCGCCTGGCTCGCGCGCGGCCGCAGTGTCTGGTTCGCGCGCTTCAGCGACCAGCGCCTCTATCGCCAGCGTGTCGACGAGGCATCCCCAGCGCTCCCGCCGGAAGCGATCACGCCCGAGCCCGAGTGCTCCGCGGGGCTGCGCTACGCGGACCTCGAGCTCTCCGCGGACGGCCGCTGGCTCTTCTGCGTGCGCGAGAGCCACGCGCCCGGGCGAGAGGCGCGCAACGAGATCGTGCGCCTTCCGGCGGACGGCCCCGGGCCCGTGACCGTCATCGCCTCGGGGCACGACTTCGTCTCCTACCCT
>JBHHYV010000083.1:0-16541 GCA_046757685.1 Myxococcota bacterium | reverse complement strand
GACGGTGGCAGACGCACCGAATGCCTTGGCCCCGGTGACGGGGTCCCGAAACCGCGCCGCGGCCCCGACCGCGAGACTCCCGCCTGCCGTAAGTGCAAAGAGGTCGGCGTCGGATGTGGCCCCGCTGATCGTGAAGCCGAAGAGAACCGACTGCCCCCCATCGATGAAGGTGCTGGAGCCCCCGGTCTTGCCCGTCAGCCGCCACGCGAAGGTCCCGAAGGGCTTCGCACCCTTGCCGGCCGCCAGACTCCACGGCGCGATGCTGGGGCTCTCATCGATGCTGTCGAGGCTGAGCCCCGTGACACCGGCAGCCATGTGGAGGTAGAAGCGGTCGATGTCGTATCCCGTCGCCGAGTCGGTCAGGTTCATCACGTTCACCGTGAGCGAGGAACCCGACAGCGTGTACTGGAACATCGCGTCGAGCGGCGCCGCGGGCCGTCTGGTCTCGTCGCTGCTGTACCCGCTCAAGGTGGCCTGCAACGAGACCGCCGAGGCCGAGTCTGCCAGCGAGAGATCCGACGCGAGGATCCTCGCCAGCAGTCCCGCGAGCTGCGTCCGGCGACTCGACGTCCACCTCGAGGCGAGCGACGCCTGCATCCCTCCTGCGCGCGAGCCCAGTCTGGTCGCAGGAAGGATGCAGCTACGATGACTTTCTGTCCCACGGGGGAGAAGAGACGTCGGGCGGCTGGATTGCGCGTCCGGGCGAGCCGGCAGGCGATCAAAAGGCCAAACTCGGTCGAGAGCGCCGACCCTCCCCGGGCCGTCCGCCCGGCGATCTCGCGAGCCGGGGCCCTGCCCGAGGGCCGCTCGCTAGAGGGTGGACAGGCCCAGCAGCTTCTCGGCGTTGCCCCGCAGCAGTGCGTAGCGCTCCTTGGGACGACCTTCCGTCACGATCAGGATCTTCGCGAGGCTCGCGGCGAGGTGATAGAAGGGCCAGTCGGTTCCGAAGACCATGCGTTCGGCCCCCATCCGCCGGATCATCGAGTCGAGGACGCTGACGCCCTGCCCGTGAGTCCCCAGCCAGGCGTTCTCGTAGCGTTCGGCGATCGGAATGGCCTCGTCCACGTCGCGTGCTCCCGAGTGCCCGAGCACGAAGCGCAGGTTCGGAAAGGCCTGGACGGCCCCCTCGTAGTGCCGTGGAAGGGCGTAGCGCTGGATCGACTCGGGCTCGATTCCGGCCCTTCCACAGTGGAAGAAGACGAACATCCCGAGGCGTTCGCACTCCCGGTAGAGCTCCATCATCATGGGCTCATCCGGGTAGAAGCGCTGCATGGGCGGGTGGAGCTTGACGGCGCGAGCACCTGCCGCGGCGTAGCGCCGCAGCTTGGCAATCCGGTCCTCGTCTCGGGGATGGACCGAGGCGGCCAGGAGCAGGTGCTGCGTCTCCCCCGACGCCTGGATTGCAGCCATCCAGCGCTCGGTCAGGTCGTCGCCAAAGGGGAGCCCGAACGCGATGGGCAGGATCAGGGACTGCCCGACCCGGGTCGCCTTCATCTCGCGGAGGAGATTCGGGAGGGTCTGCGTGCGAGCCTTCGAGCTGCCCCAGAGGAGCTGCGCCACCGAGCCCCAGCGCAGATCGCGCAGCGCCGCCTCGTCGAAGTTGCGATTGATGTAGACGTCGAGGTCCAGGTCGCAGCCCGGCTCGCTTCCATCGCAGTCGAGGAGATGCTCGACCCGCTCCGAGGTGGCAAAGAGGTCGAGCTCTGGAGCCAGTAGAAGCGACATCCCGAAGTGACAGTGCAGGTCGATCGCCGGCGGAAGGTCGCGAGCGGTGCACTGCAGCCGGCCCTTCGGGTCGAGATCGAACCAGGGCAGCTCTGCCAGACCGCGGTAGCCGCGATAGTGCTGCTCGCCGAAGGGGCCCTTGCCGGACCGCTCGCCCTCGATGCGCCACTGTCGGGCCAGCCGGTCGATGTCTTCCTGCGTGTACCGGCCAGGCACCAGGTCTCGCCCGCAGGAGGGCAGCGCGAGACCCGCGGCCGACGCGGCCGCCCACCCGAGAAAGCGCCGCCGGTCCATCCAAACATTCATGCCTTCCCACCTCCGGATGCGGGCGATCGCGGCGAAGATCTCAGCCCGGAACGCCGGCCTTCCGCGGGCCGGCCACACAGCGGTCCAGGCACTCGGGAGGCGATGTTGACGCCGTCGCCGTAGATTCGATCGCCCTCGACCCGCACCTCACCCAGGTGCACGCCAAGGCGGAGCTGCATGCGGCGCTCCTGGGGCAGGCCGGCGTTTCGGACATGAGCGGCGCGCTGGATCTCGATCGCACATTCCACCGCGTCGGTTGCGGCTGAGAACTCGGCCAACAGGCTGTCCCCCACCGAGTCGACGAGCCGCCCGCGGCGCTGGCCGACGAGTCGCCCGATCTGCTCGCGGTAGGCCGTGAGGGCCCGGACGGCCGCATCCTCGTCCTGCGCCACGAGGCGCGAGGAGCTCGCTACATCTGCGATCAGGATGGCGGCGAGCCGGCGTTTGGTGGCCTCACGGTCCATGCGCGTCCCCACCGTGCCAGGCTCCGGAGATTCGCGACAAGCCTACTCCACTGGCCAGGAACCCGGAACCTGGAAACCTGGGCGCGCCGGGTGCGTCACACCGCGGTTCCCGGTCGCCTGGCGTTCGAGCTTGCCAATCCTCGCGACGGAGGCTATTCGGCTCCGATGCGATCCCCTCGCCGGACTCCGAAGCTCGGCAAGATCGGACCGTTCTGGGGCGCTACGGACGAGGAGATGCGGCGCGTTCTTCCAGAGCTCCTGAGTGTCGTGGGCTCCTGCCTGGTTCTGTGGACCGGGGTCGCTGTGGCCGACGCTCCGTCCGCCCGCAGCGCCTGGCACGTTCCCCCCGAAGGAGCCTGTCTGCACCACCCGCCGCTCGGGCAGCCCGTCGACGTGGATGTCGACTCGAACCTGCCGCTCCCGGGGGAGGTGATCGAGGTCGAGCAGGCGACGCGCCTGGCGCCCTTCCTTCCGCCCGAGCTGTGGGAGCACCGGGATCGCTTCCTCTACCCGGGCATGCAGATGCAGATCGGGCCCTGCTACCGCGACTACGGCCCTCCGGAGTTCTACCGGCAGGCGACGGCCCGGCTCGCCGGGGAGGTGCGCCTCTCTCCAGGCGGCAAGCTCGAGGGCTACCGGGCGGGAATGCCCTTCCCCCCCCAGACGATCGGGCCGGACGACCCGCGCGCGGCGCTGAAGTGGGCCTGGAACTGGGTCTTCCGCTACCGCGGAGCGGGCAGCTTCGGCAGCGATCGCATCAGCATCGTGAGCCCGAACGGAACCGCTGCGAGCTGGGTGGGATCGAGCTTCGAGGTGCGTCTCGCAGGGCGTGCCGACCGACCCGCGGATGGCTACCGCCAGCCCAGCCGCTCGACGGGCGCCTGGGCCTCGGGAGGAAGGCTCGAGAGCGAGCAGACGGGCCACGTCTGCATCTTCCGAGAGTACGAGAGCGGCGGCCGGCTACCGGAGTTCTTCGTGGGCTCCAGCTACTCGCACCGGATGCGGCGCATGCCTGCCCCGGATAGTGAGGGACCCCTCAAGGGCTGTCTGGTCGACGCCGCCATCGGGGCAGGTCTCTTCGTCCACGGCGGCGAGCCCGCCCTGCACCACTGGAAGATCCGGGGCGTGGTGGACCTCTTTGCGCCGATCAACAGCCAGAAGCCGACCTACCCCCAGGAGAAGCACCGCGACTTCGGACCCTGGGGGATCTCCTTCGCCAGTGATCGCTGGGAGCTGCGGCGCGTGATCGTGCTCGAGGGGCGGCTCAAGGAGGGCAGCTTCGAGGATCGCACGCAGCACTTCGTCTGGTACCTGGACCTGCAGACGCTGACCCCGCTCTACTACGCGGCCTACCGAAGGAACGGCGCCTCCGCCGGGGTCGGCTACTTCGTACACCGCTGGAGCGAGGATCGCCGCGACTACCCGCACTGGCCAGACGATCCCGAGCGGCCCGTGCGGGTGCTCGACGGGATTGGCGAGGCCTTCGTGGACTGGAACGATCAGTACGCAGTCCGCTGGGAGTACGGGGATGCGCTGAGCGTACCCCCGACGGACCGCAAGCTGACCCGGATGATGTCGCTCTCCGGGATACACATTCGCTAGCAGGTCCCGGCGCGGAGGGCACCCCACGGGCGGGCATTGCAGGATCGAGGCGACACTGCAGCAGACGGGATGCACCCTCGTGCCGCAGGTCCCCCCACGGCTGCCTCCCAGGTGGCACCATTGCTGCAGTCTGGTGGGATCAGCTCATCCACCTGGAGGAAGCCATGACGGACCCCTCGCCTACGTATGCAGATCGAGGCCACGACGAGATCGAGCGCCGAGATACGGCCGCCCGGGCTCTGCTCACGATCCTCTTCTGGATCGTCCACAGCGTGGTCGACTCGGTGATCGGGCTGGTCGTCATCTTCAGCCTGGTCTGGACCGCGATCACCCGAAGGCCGCCGAGCGAGCGCCTCCGCGTCCTGGCGAATCGAATCATCACCTACGACTACCGGATCGGACGCTATCTGACCTACAACGACTCGCCCGTGCCTTTCCCCTTCTCGGACTTTCCGGCGCCGATCGAAGAAGGCCGCTGGAGCCCCGACCTGCGCGAGACCGACGTCCTCGGGTTCGGGCGCGACCGCTCCTAGGGCTGGGTCGCCAGCGGCTCCGGCTCTTGGAGCACGCCGGCGCCGATGAGCGCGTCGATCTCGGGATCCGAGAGACCGAGCCGCTCGCGGGCGATCTCGCGAGTGTGCTCGCCGAGCAGGGGCGCCGGATCGATGCGCGGGTCCGGGAGGCCCGTGCCCCGGAAGGCGGGACCCTCCATCAGCATGGTTCCGACGCCCGGCTGGTCGACGACCCGGGCGTAGCCGCGCGCGGCGAGCTGTGGATCGGCGAGCTGGTGCGCCACGTGCTGCACATCACCGGCCGGAACTCCCGCCTGCTGCAAGAGGTCGCGGACCTGCTGTGGGCTGTGCTCTGCGGTCCACTCCGAGAGCTTCCCATCGAGCTCGTCTGCGTGCGCGTGCCGCCCCGCCGCCGTGTCAAAGCGTGAATCGAGCGCCCAGGCCGGACGGGGATCGCCCAGCACTCCCACGAGTGACCGCCACTCGTCGTCGCTGCGGACGTTGATCACGCACCACTCGTCCTCGCCCGCGCACGGGTAGCAGCCCCAGGGGGCGCCGCGGGGGCTACGGTTGCCCTGCGGGCCCACCGAGCCCGGAGCCAGGCTCTCGAGCGCGAACCAGTCCGCGAGCAGCTGGATCGGCGTCTCGAACTGCGCGGCATCGAGGTTCGCGCCCCGTCCGCTGCGCTCGCGACGAATCAGCCCCGCCAGCGCCAGGAGTCCGCCGACCCGCCCGACCAGGTGATCGGGATAGATGTTGGTGGAGCCCGCCGGCTGGGCCCGGTCCTCCGGGTAGTTCCACAGGTACTGGAGCCCGCTCACCGCGTGGGTGCTCGGACCGTAGCCGGTCCACTCCCGCCATGGCCCCTGGGCACCGACGATCTGGCTGGTGAAGACGATCAAGCGGGGGTTCAGCTGGCGCAGACGCTCGAAGCCCAGGCCCAGACGCTCCATCACCCCCGCGCCGTTGTTGTCGACCAGGAGGTCGGTGTCCGGGACCAGCTGCTCGAGCAGCTCGACCCCACGCCGCGTCTTCAGGTCGACGCCAAAGCTGCGCTTCGAGCGGCTCGAGGACGCGAAGGGTGGGTTCATGGGTCCGGGGATCAGCGATCGAATGAAGTCGGGAGCCGTCCGGCTCTCGATCTTGATCACGTCGGCACCGTACTCCGCGAACAGACGACCGACCTCGACGCCGACCGCGCCGACCCCGAAGTCGAGAACCCGAAGCCCCGAGAGGGGCGCGGGGACCACCGCGTGTGAATCGGCCACTCCCCTTCTCCCTAGATCGCGCCCTCGGCGCGAAGCGCCGCAAGCTCCTCGTCGCTGAGTCCGAGCTCGCTCGCGAAGATCTCCCGGTTGTGCTCGCCGCACCGAGGGGGAGCGTGCTCGGGCCCGACCCTGCGTCCGTCGAGCTGGAAGAACCCCGAGCCCACCTGCGCCTTGACCCCGTCCGCGATCTCGAGCGCGCGGAAGGTCCCGCGGGCCTGGGTGTGCGGGTTCTCGAGGACCTCGCTCGGCTCGAGCAGCGGTACGACGGTGATGCCGCGCCGCTGCGCCTCGGCGGCCACGTCGATCTTCTTCTTGTCGCGGAAGAACGCCTCGATCACGGGCTCGATCTCGGCCCTGCGAACCAGCCGCGCCAGGAACTCATCGAGGGCGGGGTCGCGGAGCTCCTCGGGATGGCCCATCCAGTCGAGGAGCGCCCTCCAGTGATGCTTGACGAGCACGATCACCCGCACGAAGCCGTCCGCACAGCGGAGCAGCGAGTAGATCCCGGCGCCGTCCCGGCCGCCGTACTGCTGCGAGACCGAGTAGCTCGGCAGCGCCCAGTCCGACATGTTGGCGACCGACTCCTGGACCGACACGTCCAGCGCCTGCCCCCGCCCTGTGCGAAGGCGCTGCCAGTACCCGAGCAGGGTCGCGAAGGCGGCCGTGATCGCGGCGCTGTCATAGGCCAGCGCCCCGGGGGCGACGACCGGCGGACGCTGGGGCGCGCCGGCGCGGTGCATCATGCCCCCCATCGCGAAGCCGATCATGTCCGTCCCCGAGTAGCTCCGATAGGGGCCGTCCTGGCCGAAGTCGCTGATTCGCGTCAGGACCAGCTCGGGATGGCGCTCCGCGAGCTCCCGCGGGCCGAGCCCGAGCCGCTCGAGCGTGCCCGGAGGGCTCGAGTCGATCCAGATGTCGCTCCGCTCGAGCAGCCGATGCAGCAGCTCGCGGCCGGCGGGCGACTCGATCTCGAGCGTGATCCCCAGCTTTCCGGCGTTGCGAACCGCAAAGTAGAGGCTCTCGTCGCTCTCGGGCACGAAGGGCGGAAGACGACGCGAGAGGGCGCCACGGGGCGGCTCGAGCCGCACGACGCGCGCGCCCAGGTCGCAGAGGATCCGCCCACAGAGCTCGCCCTTCTCGTCGGCCGCGTCGAGCACGCGGATTCCGGTGAGCGGCAGATCCTGGGGCTCCGCCATGTCGCTCCTCCCTCGCTCCGCCAGTCTACCCCGTCCGCGGCGAAGGGGAGCGAGACCCGGGGCCGGTCTCGCCTCAGCGATGTACGAGAAGGAAGAAGAGGCCGACCCCGACGAAGAGCGCGCCCGCGCCCCGCCGCAGCCAGAGCTCGGGGACCAGGCGGGCCGCCGCCTCCCCGAGGACGACGGCGATCGCCGTCGTGGCGACGAGCGCCAGCGAGGCGCCGACGAAGATGGCCAGCAGCGAGCGGGTGCCCGTCGCCAGCCCGAGCGTAGCGAGCTGCGTCTTGTCGCCGAGCTCCGCGAGGAAGATCAGTCCGAAGGTCGAGGCTGCCAGTCTCCAGTCCAACCGAACCCCTCCCGTGGCGGAGAGGGGGGGATTCGAACCCCCGGAGGGCTTGCGCCCTCAACGGTTTTCGAGACCGCCCCGTTCAACCGCTCCGGCACCTCTCCGCCGGCGAGGCTAGCACAGGCGCCGAATCTGCCGCGAGAGGACGGTGAGCGCCGCGATTCCCGCGGTCGAATCACTCTCGACCTGCTGGACCAGCGCGCGAATCTGCGGGAGCTGCGCCGCACACGACAGGTCGTCCTCGCGCAGCCCCTCGGGGGTCTCGAGAAGTCTCTCGGTGAAGGCCCGCTGCGCCTCGAGCATGTCGGCTCGCAAGGCCTCCACCGCCGCACGGTCCCAGCTCTCGCACGGAACCTCCGAGAGCCGCGACAGGAGCCAGGTGATGCGCGTGTCCTCGCCGACGCGCGCGTGCAGACGGACGACGCGCTCGAGCGACGCGTGGGTTCGGATCGCCAGCGAGAGCACTCCGAACGCCCCGACGACCGACGGCAGAAGAGCGATCTCCCGGGCCAGCGCTCGTGTGAATCCCGAGGCCTCGAGGCTCGCACTCGCCAGCTCGAGGCTCTCGATGTCTGCAGGGCTCATGACCTGCGGCAGCAGCGTCCCCAGCTCGCGCACCAGGCCCGACCAGTGTCCCATCTCCTCGGGCTCGAGCGCCGGACGGTGCTCCAGGATGAGGCGACTGTGGGTCCCCCGGCGCACCGCGCGTTCGACTCTCAGGTGCGCGCGAAGTCGCGTCTCCTCGTCGACGGGATGGGCATCGATGGCCTGGTAGAGGCGATCGGCCTCCAGCATCCGATCGACCGTGTCGTAGGCCGCCACCACGTCGGGAATGCTGGCTCCACAGTCCCGCGCCACCTCCGAGATCAGGGTCGCTCCGCCGCGGTCGACCACCCGGTTGCAGAGGACTGTCGCCACGATCTCTGCGCGCAGGCGGTGCACTCCGATCGCGGCCGAGAAGGGTCCCCGCAGGGACTCTGGAAAGTACGACTCCAGAACCTCGTAGCGCGGGGTCGGACCCGATCCCATCGATCGAGAGAGACGCTCCTTCACCAGGATCTTGGTGTACCCGAGGAGCACCGAGAGCTCGGGACGCGTGAACCCCGCGGCGTCGCCGGATGCATTCGCCCTCGCCCGAAGCTCGTCGCGATTCGGCAGCTTCTCGAGGGCCCAGTCCAGCCCCGCCTCGAGAGACAGGTAGGCGGCGGCCTGGACGAAGCGGTCGGGATCCTCTGCGGAGCGCAGCGCGTCCATCGACAGGCAACGGCTCTGGGCCGCGCTGTGCTCCAGGACCGAGGCGGTCGCGGCCTCGAGACAGTCCTCGAGCCAGCGGTTGCGCTCCGATCGCGGTAGCGGCTCGCCGCGCGCATCCATCGCCAGGAGGATCTTCAGGTTCACCTCGTGGTCCGAGAGATCGACCCCCCCCGAGTTGTCGATCGCGTCGGTGTTGATCCGGCCGCCCGCCAGCGCGAACTCGACGCGTGCGCGCTGCGTGAGACCCAGGTTTCCGCCCTCTCCGACGACCCGGGCGCGCAGGTCCCGCGCGTCGATGCGGACCGGTGCGTTGGCGCGATCCCCGACCTCGTCGTCGGTCTCGGACGACGCCTTGACATACGTCCCGATCCCGCCGTTCCAGAGCAGGTCGACCGGTGCCGACAGGATCGCGCGCACCAGCGCCTCGCCCGAGAGCCGCTCGACCTGGATCCCGAGCGCGTGCTGCGCCTCCTTGGAGAGCTCGATCGAGCGCGCCGTCCTCGGGTACACCCCGCCGCCCGGGCTGATCTTGCTGGGGTCGTAGTCCTCCCAGGTCGATCGCTCCAGCTCGAAGAGCCTCTGTCGTTCGACCCACGCCACCTCGGGGTCGGGATCCGGGTCGATGAAGATGTGCAGGTGATTGAAGGCCGCGATCAGCGTGCCGCGCCGGGCCAGCAGCAGGCCATTCCCGAACACGTCGCCCGACATGTCTCCGATGCCGGCGACGGTGTACGAGTCGCGCTCCTCGTCGAGACCCATCTCGCGAAAGTGGCGCTGGACGCACACCCAGGCGCCGCGCGCGGTGATGCCCTCCTTCTTGTGGTCGTAGCCCTCGCTGCCTCCGCTGGCGAAGGCGTCGCCGAGCCAGAAACCCATCTCCTCGGAGACGCGATTGGCCGTGTCGGAGAGATGGGCGGTTCCCTTGTCCGCTGCCACGACCAGGTAGGGATCGTCACCGTCGTGTCGCACCACACCCGCGGGCGCCACGATCCGGTCGCCGTCCACGTTGTCGGTCAGGGAGAGCAGGCAACGGATGTAGCGCTCGTACTGGCGGTCGACCTCGGCGCGCAGGTCTCGCGCCTCGGGAGCGCGCTTCAGCACGAAGCCTCCCTTGGAGCCGGCCGGAACGATCAGGCCGTTCTTGACGGTCTGCGTCTTCATCAGTCCCAGCACCTCGGTCCGGAAGTCGTGGATGCGATCACTCCAGCGAATTCCGCCGCGTGCGATCGGCGCCCCACGCAGGTGCACGCCGGCCAGGTCTGCAGCGTGCACGAAGATCTCGGCGAAGGGAACCGGGGAGGGCATGTTCGCGATCCGGGATGGGTCGAGCTTGAGCGCGAGCGCCTCCAGGGCCTCGAACCCCTGGGAGAAGAAGTTCGTCCGGGTCGTCCCTTCGATCAGGTTCCCGAGCAGCCCGAAGACCCGGTCCTCGCCCGCCGTCTGGACGGGCTCGCGTCCCGCCGCGAGATCCTCGAGGGCGGCAGCCTCGGCAGCCTCGCGGTCGCCGTCCCCGTCGAGATCGAGCTCGAAACGGGCACGGAAGAGCGCGACGAGGGCGTGCGTGGCGTCTGGGTACTCGAGGAGCGTCTGCGAGACGAAGGGACGCTGGGCGGCATGCCCCAGCTGCTCGGAGTAGGCGAGATAGCTGCGCAGCATCTCGACGTCGCGCCAGTCGAGGCCGGCCCCGATGATCAGGCGGTTCAGCACGTCGTCCTCGACGCGACCGGTGAACGCCGCCCACAGGCCGTCGAGCACCCGGGTCTCGAGCTGACCCGCCGCCACGTCATCGAGCGAGAAGCGGCGGACCCGGAAGGCGACGATCCACAGCGAGCCGGGCGAGCCGACCGAGACCTCGGTCAGGGCGGCGTCGATGACCCGAAGACCGAAGTGGTCGAGCACCGGAAGCAGGTCCGTCAGGTAGGGACGCGAGCGCTGGTAGACCTTGAGTCGGCGGGTCCAGGCTCCCGCATCGGTGGCATCGTCGAGCAGCTCCAGGGCGACACCCGCCTCGCCCGAACGCAGCCCCTCCAGATGACCCACGTCGATGACCGCCTCGGAGGCGTCGGTGAGCACGCGGTAGTCGTCGGGGAAGGCCTGGCCATAGTCGTCGGCCAGGGCGAGCGCGCGCGAGGAGCCGAAGCGCTCGACGAGAGCGTGCTCGAAGCGCTCGGACCAGCTCGAGGCGCGAGCGCGGACGAGTCGCTGGAGCTCCGAGAGCTGGTCGAGGTCGATGTCGTCGGCTGCGCTGCAGAAGAAGTGGATCAGCGCGACATCGTCATCCAGGAAAGTGCTCCTGGAGTCGATGTAGGTGGCGCCGAACTTCTCGGTGAACAGGTGGCGGAGGTCCTCGTGGAGCTTCTCGTCGTAGCTCTTGCGCGGCAGGATCGCCGAGACGAAGAAGGACCGGTTCAGCGGGTCTGGGACGGTGTAGACCTCGACGCGCTGCTGATCCGACGCGCTCATGATGCGCTTGACCGCCCGGCAGACGTCCGCGACCTCGAAGGGAAAGAGGAACTCCACCGGTAGCGAGTCGAAGGCCTCCTTGGCCGCCTTGTGGGAGTAGGAGCCGGTCTCGGCGCCGATCTCTTCGATCACCTGGTCGCGACGCTCCCGCAGCAGCGGAATCTCGGAGGCGCGGGTGCGAACCGCCTTGTGGGTCAGCAGTCCCAGGATCCGGCCAAATCCGCACGTCTGGCCGTTCTCATCGAGCATCTTGACGCTGACCGAGTCGAGCCTGCCGCTCCGGTGGATCGGTGATTCGATCCGGGACTTGTCGAAGAACACCAGGCGCGAGTCGCTGAGGCGCGAGCGGATGACGACGGGGATCTCGTCTCCGGCGACCGGTCTCTGGAATCGCGAGGCGCCCCCGTCGCGAAGCATGCCGAGACCCGAGTCTGGGACGGTCTCGACGCTCCAGCGGTCGTCGACCCGATCTACTCTGTACTTGCGGTACCCCAGGAACACGAAGTTGTCGTCGGAGAGCCAGTCCAGGAAGCCCATCAGGTGACGGGCGCGTGCCGGCCCCCCCGGCATGACGTCGGCCGTGTACTCGATGTCGGCCGTGTGCTGGCGCAGCGCCTTGACCATGCGGGCATGATCCTCGACGACCGCACGCAGCGAGCTCAGCAGACGCCGAAGCTCTTCCTCGATCTCAGCGCGGCGGGCCTCGGACTCGACTCGATGAACCTCGCAGTAGAGATACGACTCCCGGGCCTCACCGACGCTCTGCTTTCCCACGCGCGCGACGCGCCCGTCGGATCCGCGCTCGATCGCCAGCAGCGGATGCAGCAGCAGGAGCTCGCGCAGGCCCATCCGCCGGACGTTCAGGCGCAGCGTATCGACCAGGAAGGGCAGATCGACCACCGCGACCTCGATCGCGGTACGGTCCTCGAGCGGGGCGCCGAGGTTGGAGACCTGGACCCGGATCTCGTCGCGGCGAAGACCCTCGAGCAGTGATACCCCGCGACAGGCGATGGCTCGAAGGCCGGACTCGCCACGGCGCCGGGCCTCGCTCGGATCGATCGCGGAGGCGATCTCCTCGCACACCAGCTCCTCGAGAGCGTGCTCCGGCTCTTCGAGGCGGCCCGAGAACGAATCCCCCGTCCCCGACGGGTCCCCGACTCTCCCCATCTGTGCCTCCAGCCCCTCGGACATTTCCATCGGCCGGGGCGTGCCGCGACTTGTACCGGGGGGGACGTGTACACTCGCGCGCGATGCGGCCCTGGGCTCTTCGCCTGCTATTCCGGATGGATCAGGCGCGTTTTGCACGAGCTCGGGCGCGCCATCGCCACTCGCTCTCCGTCGAGCCGGGGGTCTCCCCGAACCTGCGCTTCGCGCGCCTCTTCTTCGAGCCCGGCGCCCAGCTCGAGATCGCACGCGGCTTCGCCACGGAGCGCCAGGAGGGCAACCAGATCCGCCTCGGGGCGGGAGCCCACGTGCGGCTCGAGCGCGACGTATGGCTGCGCACCGAGTGCGGTCCGAATCGCATCACCGCGTTTCCGGGCGCCACCATCCGGGTGGGGGCGCGCTCCCTGGTCAACGGCGCGATGCTCCACGCCAAGCGGTCGATCGAGATCGGGGAGGACGCGAGCATCGGCTTCGGGGTACGCATCCTCGACGCGGACCTTCACGACCTGGATCGCAGCCATCCCGAGCAGGTCGATCCCGTCACGCTCGGAGATCGCGTCTGGGTCGGTGCCGACGCGCTGATCCTGCGGGGCGTCCACATCGGAGACGACGTCGTCGTCGGTGCGCGATCCGTCGTGACGCATGATCTTCCTGCGCGCGTCCTCGCGCTCGGGGTGCCGGCCCAGCCGGTGCGCGAGATCGAGTCGCGCGTCGGGTGTCGGTAGCGCAGCGTCCACGGTATCCTCGCGCCATGCCGCTGCGGATCGCCCTCTTTGGACAGGCCGCGTTCGGCCGCGACTGCCTCGATCGCCTGCTCGAAGAGGGGCACGAGATCGCCGGCGTCCTCGTGCCCCCCGACGACCGTCGGCCCGATCCCCTGGCCGAGCGCGCGCAGGCGCTCGGACTGCCGACGATCCGCCGGCGCTACTTTCGTCGCCGCGGTGGCGCTGCGATTCCCGCCGCCGTGGAGGCCCATGCGGCGCTGCGCGCTGACCTGAACGTGCTCGCCTCGGTGACGTCGATCATTCCTCGCGAGATCAGCCGCGCGCCCGCGCGCGGGAGCATCTGCTTCCATCCCTCGCTCCTGCCCCGCTTTCGCGGCGGCAGCGCCCTCCAGTGGCAGATCATCCTCGGGGAGCGAGAGACCGGTGTGACGGTCTTCCAGGTCGACGAGGGGGTCGATACCGGACCGATCCTGGTCCAGCGTGGGGGCGTCTCGATCTCGCCCACGGACACCACCGGCAGCCTCTACTTCGACAAGCTCTACCCGCTCGGTGTCGAGGCCGTCGTCGAGGCTGCAAGCCAGATCCGCTCCGGAGCCGAGAAGCCCATGCCGCAGGACGAGTCCAGGGCGACCGCACAGGGGCTGGTGGATGACTCGGTGGCGGGGCTCGACCTGGAGGCGCCAGCCGCGGCCGTCGACCGACGGGTGAGAGGCTGCGACCCGCAACCAGGCGCCTTCGTGCGGTGGACGGGGGAGACCGTGCGGCTCTTCGACTGCGGGCTCGAGCCCTGCGCCAAGAGCGATCCGCCGGGCACCCTGCTCGGAATCGACGAGGACGGGATCCGAATCGCGCTCCGAGACGGGACGCTTCGCGTCGGTCGCGTGCGCGCGGACGCCGGCAAGGAGGCCGCTCGGGAGTTCGCCGCGCGGCACAGCCTCCGGGCGGGTGACCGCTTCGAGAGCGCGTGACCTTCGCGCGAGCGCGCGCTCGGCTGGCTCGTGCCGGCTTCGGGGTCTCGGCGGCCCTGCCCGTCGACGTCTATGACACGTGCGTCCCCGATCCCTGGCGCGCGGAGCGCGTGCGACCGGGAACGCGAAGCGTCTGGGTGATCGCGAGCGCGGGACGCACGCTCTGGTCGCGCTTTCGGGACTCGCCGGAGTTCGCGCTCGAGGACGATCCCCTCGACCGCTACAGCGCCCGCGTGGTGCGCGAGGCCGCCGGACGCTGCGAGCCCTCGGCGGGGACCGCCCTCTACTTCGAGCAGCGCGGCGGACGCTACCTGCCGCTGGTGGAGCTGGCGGAGCGCGCGGGAGTCGGCCGCAGCGGCCGCATGGGGCTGCTGCTGCATCCGGTCTACGGTCCCTGGATCTCGATCCGTGCCCTGCTCTACGTGACGGACGCGACTGCTCCCCGGTCCCCCGACCCCTTCGCACCCTGCGCGGGCTGCCCGGCGCCCTGTGCCTCGGCCTGCCATGGAGACGCGATCGGTCCCTGCAGCATCGACGTCGAGCGCTGCTACGCCGCCCGCCTGAAGCGGGCCCCCTGTCGCGAGGCGTGCGATGCGCGGAGCGCCTGCGTGATCGGCCAGGAGCACGCCTTCTCCCGCGAGCAGATCGCGCACCACTCGCGCATTCGCGAGGCCCGCCGCCGCTAGGAGCCGGAAGGGGCGGGAGCGGTCATCAGCAGGCTGCGTCCTTGCGCACGTACTCGGCGAAGACCCGCTCGAGCTCTCGCAGCACGCGGCCCGGCGCACCCCTTCCGATGCGGCGACCGTCCAGGGCCCGCACACCCACGATCCCGGCGCCGGTGCCCGTCAGCAGGACCTCGTCGGCCGCCAGCAGGTCGAGGCGCGTCAGGGGGCGCTCCACCGGGTCGAGACCGACCTCTCGAGCCAGCTCCAGGACAGTGGCGCGCGTGATCCCCTCGAGGGCGCCTTCGCTGGCGGGCGGGGTGGCGAGCCGCCCGTGGCGGGCGCAGAAGACATTGGCCACGGATGCCTCAGCGACGCGGCCGGCGGGGTTCAGCAGCAGCGCCTCATCGGCGCCGACCCGCCGGGCCTCCTGCTTGGCCAGCACGCTCGGCAGATAGTTCAGGCTCTTGATCCTGGGATCGAGCTGGTCCGCCGAAGGCCTGCGGACGCTCGAGGTCACCAGCTCCAGGCCGCGGGCCCGGATCTCGGGCGAGAAGAGCGCCACCTCGTCGGCCATGCAGACGATCCGGGGTGCGCTGCAGCTGGCGGGATCCACTCCGAGCGCGCCCTCGCCCCGGGTCACGATCAGACGCGCATAGACGTCGGAGCCCGGCACGGCGGCCACCGTCTCCCGAACGATCGCTCCCAGCCGCTCCCGTCCCGCGGGCAGCCGGAGCGCGAGCGCCCGGGCCGAGATCTCGAGCCGCTCCAGGTGATCGGCGAGGCGGAAGAGCCTCCTCCCGTAGGAGCGAATGCCCTCGAACACTCCGTCGCCATAGAGCAGGCCGTGATCACAGACGCCGATCCGGGCGCGGTCGGGGTCGAGGATGCCTCCATCGAGCCAGACCTTCATGGCCTGACACCGGCTGGATCGAGGGGGTCGCCGCCGCGAAGCCGGGCCTCGATGCGGCGCGCGGCGGCCCGCACGCGCCGCGCGAAGGGACCCTCGGGATGGGTCTCGAGACGGGCGCTCGGACCCGCGATCGCGAGCGCTCCCATGAACGTCGTGTCGAGCGTCACGGGGGCCGCGACTCCGGAGAGACCGGGGATCCAGTCCTGGTCGTTCGCCGCAAACCGGGCCTGCCGGACCCGAGACAGCTCGCGCGCCCGCTCCGCACCGATCCCCGAGGGCGGCGACACCCGATCGGGCGCGAAGGCCAGGCAGATCCTCCCGACGGCCGTCTGCTCCGCGGGAACCGCCTCGCCGATGCGCGGCGAGGCGCGCAGGAATCCCGCCCCCTCGACCTTGTCGAGGACGACGACCCGGCCGCCGCGGGGGCCGGCCAGGAAGAGCGTCTCATCGCCCCGGGCCGCCTCGGCCTCGAGCACGGGTCGAGCCGCGGCCACGATGGGGTCCACCGAGAGCACGCCCAGCCCCAGCGCCACCAGGCCGATGCCCGGTCGGTAGCGGCCCCGGCCCGTCCGCTCGACCAGGTGGCGGCCCAGCAGCGCCTGCAGCAGGCGGTGGGCGGTGGAGCGCGGCATTCCCAGCGCCCGCCCGATCTCGCTCACGCCGCAGGCCCGCCGCTCCGCGTGGAGATGGAAGAGAACGTCCAGGGCCTTCTCGACCGCTGCGGTGCTTTGTTCCATAATAAGGGAATTAGTTCTATATCACAGAACGACGCGAACACGCAAAGCACTGGCGTTCGGGGCCGGGTCCCGGGGACAGGGCCTGGCTCGGGGAGCGGAAGCTGGCCCGTGGGTCAGGCGCGCTCGTTCGCGCTCATCTCGAGCGCGATCGCACAGAGGGTCGGGGCCGACTCGGGCCCTCCGGCCGCGGCCTCGCCCGACACCTCGCCAAGCTGGTGCGCAAGGCGGCGCGGCAG
>JBHHYV010000082.1:0-16640 GCA_046757685.1 Myxococcota bacterium | reverse complement strand
AGCTCGGCGGGCGACAGCAGCGTGCGCGCGAGGGTATCGGCGACGACCACGAAGGCAGCGCCCCCGAGCGCGCTGGCGGGGACCAGCCAGCGGTGATCCGCACCTCCGGCGCCGCGCAGCAGGTGGGGAACGATCAAGCCCACGAAGCCGACCAGGCCCGAGACCGCGACGGCGGCCCCGATCATCAGCGAGGTCCCGAACAGGATCCTGCGTCGGACGCGCTGGACCTCGACGCCGAGCTGGGCCGCGGACTCGTCGCCCAGGCTGAGCAGGTTGAGCGAGTAGGCATCGCGCAGACCGATCCCGATGCCAGCGCCCAGCAGCAGCGCCACGGCTCCGAGAACCGGTAGGGAGGTCGGACGGATCGAGCCGATCAGCCAGAGAAAGATCCCGGCCACCCGCGAGAGATCGACGGCGGCGGTGAGGAACACGATCAGCGAGCCGGCGAACGCGTTGAACACGACCCCCGTCAGGAGCAGGCTGTGGCGCGGCATCCCCTCCCTGCCCGCGATCGCGTGGAGCAGGGCCGTGGCGGCGAGCGCCCCGCCGAAGGCGGCCACGGGAACGATCGGGCCGCCGAGGCCGAGCCCTCCGGCGAATGCGAGGGCGAGCACGCCCCCGAGCGCCGCCCCTCCCGAGATTCCGAGGATGTAGGGATCCGCCAGGGGGTTGCGCAGCAGCGCCTGCAGCAAGGCTCCGGCGGTCGCGAGCCCGGCGCCGACGAAGGCGCCCAGCAGCACGCGCGGCAGGCGAATGTCGATCAGGATGCTGCGCGTCGTGTGCTCGGCGGAGCCGAGCGCCAGCCCGAAGGCGAGCGCCAGCCCGACTCCCAGGGTGAGCAGGAGCAGACCGCGAGCTCCGCTCACGGGGCGCTTTGCGCGATCAGCTGGCGCAGGATCTCGGCCGATTGCGCGAGATGCGGGCCGGGAAGCGTGACGTCGCCGCGCGGGAGGACTGCGACCCGGGTCTCGGGCAGCACGCGCTCCCAGTAGCGACGCGCATCGGCAGCAGCCCGCGGCCCCGCGCGCGCGAGGACCGTCGAGTCGAGCAGGAGCGCCGGCGCGCGCTCGGCGAGCACCTCGAGCGAGACCTGTGGAAAGGCCGACTCGAGGTCTCCAAAGACGTTGCGCCCACCGGCGATTGCGAGCAGAGCATGCACAAAGCTCCCCGCTCCGACCACGTAGAGGGGCTCCCTCTCGACGACCAGCGCCACCCGCGTGGGCGGGCGTCCCGCCGCCCGCGTGCGGACCTTCACGGCCGCGAGATCCGCATGCACCCGCCGCACGAGCGCCTCGGCCCGGTCCGGGATGCCGAGCCAGCCCCCGATGGTCTGGATGCTCTCGATCTGCTCCTCGAGGCTCTGGGGCGCGAGGGTCTCGACGCGCACTCCCCGGCGCCGGAGGGCCTCGCAAAAGGCGCGCTGCTCGGCGCTCTCCACGGCGAGCACCAGGCTCGGATCGAGCTCGACCGTCCGCTCCAGGTCCGGGCTGAAGAGCCCGCCGACCGAGGGCACCCCCGAGAGCTCTCCCAGCCGAAGGGAGTACGAGTCCACGCCCACGAGCTCGTCCGTCGCACCGAGCGCCACGAGGATGCGCGTGATCGAGGGCGCCAGCGAGATCACGCGCGCGCTTCCCGCCTGCGGGACGGACGGGGACCGGGAGTCGCAGCCGAGAGCCGGGAGCTCCAGGATCCACAGGATCAGCAGCGCTGCGACGCGCGGGGCCACAGGCGTGTTTCTGACCGTCGCACTCGCTCGGGTCAAGGGCTCCCTCCTGCCGAGAGAGCCGGGGAAGCGGATCGGACCCGGTCCGAGCGCTTCCCCGGCCGGCGGCTGCGAGGGGCCCGCGGCGTCTGCGAGGCCCTGCCCAGCATGCCGGAGAGCGAGCCCGAAGGCCGCCCCCTAGTCCTGGGCGCGCGCCGTGGTCTTGCCCGAGACCGCCAGGTGGCGCTGCATCCGCAGCAGCGCGCGCTCGCCGATCCCGGAGACCCGGGTCAGGTCCTTGGGACTCCTGTACGGACCCTTGGTCTTGCGGTCTTCGACGATGGCCCGGGCGCGTGCGGGCCCGACACCGGGCAGCAGCTGGAGCTGCTCCGGCGTCGCGGTGTTGATGTTCACGACGCCCACGAGACGCGACACGGGCTCCGCGGTCGCCTTGGGGTGGGGTGGACCAGCCAGCGCCACCGAGGCGACCAGGGTCAGGGGCAGGACGACCATCGCCGCACCCCGCTTCATGAGGCTACGCATGAGCGCACCTCCTTGTGTGGGTGGGGTGAGGTTCGATGAGGGGCGGGGAAGAGAGCGGGCTCAGGCCTTGCGCTCGACGACGAAGCGCGCCAGCGCATGGAGCGACGAGCGTGCGTCACAGTCCTCGAAGGGAGCGATCTCGGCACAGGCCCCATCCACGTGCTCGCGCGCACGCGAGAGCGTCGAGTCGACCCCCCGGTAGCGCGAGACCAGCTCGGCGACTCCATCGAGCAATGCGGGCGACGCCTCGGCGCCCGAGACGACCGCCACCTGGAACTGCTTGAGCGCCGAGCTGATCGATGCGCGCTCCGCACTCGTACATCGCTTGAGCGTGAGGATCAGGGGAAGGGTGACCTTGCCCTCGGCCAGGTCGGTGAGCGGCGCCTTGCCCAGCTGCGAGCCATCGCCCACGTAGTCGAGCGCGTCATCGACCAGCTGGAAGGCGAGCCCCAGCTTCCAGCCGTACTCGCGCACCGCGCGGCGCTCGGCTCTCGTCACCGAGGCCAGGATCGCGCCCGACTCGGTGGCGGTGGCGAGAAGGCTCGAGGTCTTGCGCCCGATCACCTCGAGGTAGAGGGACTCCGGGTTGTCCGGATCGAAGCTGCGCGCCAGCTGGAGCACCTCGCCCTCGGCCATCTGGCAGATCGTATTGGAGTAGCTCCACAGGATGTCGGCGTTGCCGTCCTCGACGAGGGTCTGCGAGGCGCGCGCGAGCAGGAAGTCGCCGACCAGCACCGCCAGCCGCTCGCCCCAGCGCGCGTTGACGCTGGCGCGCCCACGTCGCGTCGCGGCGCCATCGACGACGTCGTCGTGGAGCAGCGTCGCCGTGTGCAGGCACTCCACGGCGCTCGCGACCTGGATCGCTCGCGGCCCCCGGTAGCCACAGAGCCTGGCCGCCAGCAGCACCAGCAAGGGACGCACGCGCTTGCCGCCGCTCGAGAACGTGTGCTCTCCGACCTCGGGGATCAGGGGTGCGATCGAGCGCGTGCCCTCGCGCAGAAGGCGCTCGACCTGCTCCAAGTCGTCGCGGACACAGGCACTGATCGTCTCGAGCTCTAGCGTCGGCATGGTCGGTTGCATCCGGGACGAGGTTCGCCCAGTCTACCCTTCCCGGGGCTCTTCGCACAAGGCCCTGCGGGGGTAAATCCGCTGGAAAATCCGGTAGTTAATCCAAGTTCACGGAGCGTGAAGCGGGCGCCTCGTGGACTCGAAGACGAGCTGGCCCGCGAGCTGGATGCCCTGCGTCAGCACGCCCTTCACCGCAGCCTGCGCGGGGTCGCGGGACGACCCGGTCCGCGGATGTGCGTCGACGGGCGTCCCGTCCTGATGCTGGCGGGAAACAACTGCCTCGACCTCGCGGGCGACGCCCGGCTGCTCCGGGCCGCCGCGCGCGCCTCCGAGCTGCACGGCACGGCGGCGGGCGGGTCGCGCCTGATCAGCGGCAACACCGCGCTTCACGAGGCGTTCGAGGTCGACCTGGCGGCGTTCTGCCAAAGCGAGAGTGCCCTCGTCTTCAGCACCGGGTACATGGCCAACCTGGGAGTCCTCACTGCGCTGGCCGGCCCCGACGACGTGATCGTGAGCGACGCGCTCAGCCACGCGAGCCTGATCGACGCCTGCCGGCTGGCGCGCGCCGAGGTCCGCGTCTTCCAACACAACGACCCGCAGGACCTGCAGAGGGTGGCGAGATCGTGCGCGGGGTTTCGCCGTCGGATCTTCGTCGCTGACGGCGTATACAGCATGGATGGCGATTGCGCCCGACTTCGCGAGCTGATCCCGATCGCGCGCGCGCACGACATGGTGACGGTGATCGACGACGCGCACGGGATCGGGGTCCTCGGCGCGGAGGGGCGGGGCGTGGTCGAGCTCGAGGGGACCTCGGTCGACGTGCAGGTCGGCAACCTGGGCAAGGCGCTCGGCAGCTTTGGCGCCTTCGTCGCCTGCAGCGCGCGCCTTCGGGAGTGGCTGGTCAACACGGCGCGGAGCTTCATCTTCACCTGCGCGCTCCCGCCGGCCTGTGTCGGGGCGGCGCGCGCCGCGCTCGAGATCGTCCGCCGCGAGCCCGAGCGCCGAAAGACGCTGCTCGAGCGCGCGGAGCAGCTGCGGACCGGACTGCGGAAGGCGGGCTGGGAGACGGGAGCCGGCGCGACCCACATCGTGCCGGCGATCGCGGGCGACAGCGCCGAGACGATGCGGCTCTGCGAGGCCGCGCTCGCCCGGGGCGTCTACGCCCAGGGAATCCGCTACCCGTCGGTACCGAGGGGGAGCGCGCGCATTCGCTTCGCGCCGAGCAGCGGCCACACCAAGAGCGACATCGAGCGGGTCGTCCAGACCTTTGCCGAGCTCCGAGGATCCTAGCGGGTCCCGACGGGGTAGGGCGATGACGGACCGGTGGGCGGGGTCGGATGCGCGCTTTCTCTGGCATCCCTTCACCCAGATGTCGGAGTGGATGGACGGTCGTCCCGTAGTGATCGAGCGCGGGGAGGGGAACTGGCTGATCGATACCGACGGCAACCGCTACCTCGACGGCATCTCGTCGATGTGGGTCAACCTGCACGGTCACGATCACCCGACGATCCGCAGCGCGATCCACGAGCAGCTCGATCGCATCGCGCACTCGACGCTCCTGGGCCTGGCGAGCATTCCCTCGATCCAGCTCGCGGAGCGCCTGGTCGCACTCACGCCGCCCGGCCTCGATCGCGTCTTCTTCAGTGACAATGGCGCGACGGCGATGGAGATCGCCATCAAGATCGCCTTTCAGTTCTTTCGGCAGACGGGCCAGCCCGAGCGCTCCCGCTTCGTGTCCCTTCGGGGCGGGTACCATGGCGACACCCTCGGGGCCGTCATGGTCGGTGGCATCGGAGCCTTTCACGACGCGTTTCGCCCGCTCGTTGCGGAGCAGCCCAAGGCCGACAACAGCTACTGCTATCGCTGTCCCCTGTCGCTGCGCTACCCTGCGTGCGAGATCCGCTGCCTCGACTCGCTGAGCTCGGTCCTGGACGAAGAGGGGGACCGTGTCGCCGCGGTGATCGTGGAGCCGATCATGCAGGCGCCGGCGGGCATGATCCCCTTTCCGCCCGGGTGGCTCGAGCGTGCCCGGGCGCTCTGCGATCGCGCGGGCACGCTGCTGATCGCCGACGAGGTGGCGACCGGCTTCGGACGCACGGGCAGGCTCTTCGCGTGCGAGCACGAGAGTGTCACGCCCGACCTGATGGCACTCGCCAAGGGCCTGACGGCGGGGTTCCTGCCGTTGGCCGCGACACTCGCGAGCGAGCGCATCTTCGAGGGCTTCCTGGCTCCCGCGTCGGAGGGGCGCCAGCTCTTTCACGGCCACAGCTACACCGGAAACGCGCTCGGGTGTGCGGCGGCGCTGGCCAGCCTGCGCGTCTTCGAGGAGGAGCGCGTGCTCGCGCGGGTCGAGCGCACCAGCCGGTACCTGGCCGGGCGGCTCGAAGGTCTGCGAACGCTCGGCGCGGTCGGCGACGTTCGACAGCGCGGGCTGATGGCCGGGGTCGAGCTGGTTCGCGAGCGCGAGACGCGCGAGGGCTTCGACCCGGCCGACCGCATCGGGCACCTGGTCTGCGTGGCGCTCCGCAAGCGCGGCGTGATCCTGCGACCGCTCGGGGACACGGTCGTCGTGCTGCCGCCGCTCTCCATCACCGAGAGCGAGATCGATCACCTGGTCGATGGGCTCGGGGAGTCGATCGTCGAGGTCACCGGTCCGTGACGCGCGCGGGCCCGGGGCTCTTCGTCACGGGGACCGACACGGGCTGCGGCAAGACGACCGTGGGCTGCGCCCTCGCCCGCCACGCGCGCGCCCAGCGGCTGCGGGTTCGAATCCTGAAGCCCGTCGAGACGGGCTGCTCCGAGGAGGAGAAGGAGCGAGTCGCCCTCGACGCACGCCGGCTCGCCCGCGCGGCGGGAGACGAGCGTTCGCCCTCGAGCCTGTGCCCCTACCGCCTCGCACTCCCGGCCGCGCCTTCCGTCGCCGCGGCGGCCGAGGGCCTCGAGATCGATCCGCTGCGGATCGAGTCCGCGTACCGGGAGGCCGCGTCCGACTCCGATCTCGTGCTGGTGGAGGGCGCGGGAGGACTGCGGGTACCCGTCGCGCCAGAGCTCGAGATGGTCGATCTGGCGGCGCGGCTCGGCCTGCCGCTCGTAGTCGTGTGCCGGGCGCGGCTGGGAACCCTGAACCATACGCTGCTGACCCTCGAGGCCGCCGCACGCCGAGGGCTGCCGGTCGTCGGGGTCGTGATCTCACACACCGACCCGGCGCTCTCCCGCGCCGATCGGGCCAACCTGGATGCGTTGCGGCGGGAGCTGCCGGTGCGTTGCCTGGGCGAGCTGGCCTTTGGGGCGCAGGCGATCGAGCCGACCCCGGACCTGCGGGCGCTCGTGGCACCACCCGGCAGCTCCTGACTCAAGTCACCTGCCCGAGCGGCCGATTTTGCGCGTGGATGGCGAGACTCGAGGAACGCTCGATCGAGGAGGACCTGGTCGAGCTGGATCGCTCGATCCAGCGTCTTCGCATCGAGTATGACCAGTACTTCATGGGCGCCGGGCGACGCGAGCCCCTGCAGCTTCGGGCCAAGGTGCAGAAGCTCATCACCCGCTACTCGAGCGATCCTCCCCGCAACACCCAGCTCAAGTTCAAGTTCAACTCGCTGGTCGCGCGCTTCCAGGCGCTGCGCTCGCTCTGGGGCCGCACGCTGCGCGAGATCGAGGCCGGCACCTATCGCCGGCATCGTTTCCGTGCGGACCTGCACGAGCGGGATCGCCCGCAGCCGGCCCCGGATGCTGACCGGTCGAGCTCCGCACGGCGCGGCTCCGCGATGGATCAGCTCTACGACGCGCTCAGCTCCGCGCGGGCAAAGACGGGCGAAGCGGCGATCGATCGCGCCGAGCTCGAGACCCTCGTTCGCGAACAGACCTCCCGCATCCGGGCCCAGCGGCCCGGCGGCCGCCTGCGCTTCCGGGTCGTGGTCGAGGGAAACCGCGCGAAGCTGAAGGTGGGGGTCGGGTAGAGGGCTCTCCGCTCAAGGGGAGCAGTTCCGCCGCCAGCCCCAGGCGGTCCCCAGGTCCCGCGCCACCGCGCTCGCCATGAGCCGATGCCCCGGGCTCTCCCCCTTGGACTCGCGAACCAGGTGAATCGGATCGGCGTAGACCGTCCCGCGAACATCCTCGAAGAGGTTCAACAGGCTGAAGACCTGCACCCCTTCATCTCGCAGCGAGAGCAGCTCCCGAGCCATGCGGCGATAGGCTTCCCCGTACTCCAGGTCGCCGACGACCCGTCGCTCCTCCGCCGTCAGCTTCTTGGCGATGGCGGGAACGGGCTGGATGAAGAAGGCGGATCGGGTTCCCGTGAGGGCTGCCAGCGCGCGTATGGCGCGAACGTACCATCGGTAGCTCGCCATGTTGGCGCGATACCGCTCCTCGACCGAGGTGGAAGGGGGAAAGGAGAAGATCCCCTCGATCGTGGTCCTTCGCTTGCGCGACATGCGAGCGGCCTTGCGGAAGGATCTCCGCACCCGATCCGCCAGAAGCCGAGCGGCGAACGAGTGACGTGCGATGGCGTTCTCTCGGACCCATTCCTGCACTCGACTCGATGCCCAGGCCGCCAGTAGCGAGCGATACCCTCGGGAGGCGATGGGATTGACCTCCAGGAAGTTGTTCGCCGGAAGCTCGAGCCGGCCCGAGCCCTGGATCGCCAGGAACTCATTGAAGCCTTCCAGCGTGACCACTGCATCGAAAGCGCGACCCTGCAGCAGGAAGAGGATCGCCTGCTGGGGTTGCTTCCAGGCCCCGTCGGCACCGTTCAGGACGACGAAGCGCTCTCCGTGCGGGGGCCGTAGCAACGGTTGAGCTCTTCCTCCAGGTAGAAGGGCTGGTCGCGCTGAACCTGGCCCAGCTGAGCCGCCACCGATCCGCCTTCCAGCAGAACGTAGAACCGGGATGGATCTTTCGCGCTCGGGTAGTCGCGTCCGATGAGTCCCAGTCGATTGACGAACGCGAAGGGGCACGGGTCGTTCGCGTGGTGGACGAACGCGAGGTAGGGATGCGGAAAGAGCGTATCGAGATAGGTGCACTGCGGGCTCCTCGTAACATCTCGAATGAAGGTGTTCGGCGGGTGTGGGGATCCTGGAGACGCGCCGGAGTTCGTCCCCTCATGAACCCAGAAGTAGATTCGAGCGGATCCTTCCAGAAGCGAGGCGAAGAGCGCCAGTCCGATCAGGACCGCAGCGAGCCTAAAGACGGCTCGCTTCGCCCTCCCGGGAGCTGGCGGATCGACGGGCATCTCGTCAGGCGCCCGGCGCCGGGGCTGCATCGAACCACCTCGAGCCCCCGAGATCTGCCACACGCGTCGACGGATCATGCGTCGAGCGCCGCGAGTGCTCGATGCCCTGGCAGGACTCCCGGGTCGACCTCCACGCGAGTGCCTGGCGGAGCCCCGCGTCGTAGCGAGGGCCACGGTACGGACCACTACCGGGGCCGAGCGCACTCGTCACGCTGGGTGGAGCTTCACAACGCCCCGTCAACCTTGCAGATCTCCCCCCTCGCGCTGCCGCGTCCCGTGCGCGACAGACCCCGGGAACGGCTCCACCCATCTCCCGAGCCCCTCTTGGCGGCGGGGCTCGGCGGGTCCGGAGGCTCGTTCTCGCGGCCATTGTAGCGGCTTTCACCGGTGCAGAAGAAGAGCCCACGCTCGGCGTCCCGGACGGCTGAAAGCGCGCCCAAACGCGCACCCACCGGGCAGCTCGTCGGAGGTGTGCCCCGAGGCGCACCCTCTGCTTGCGATTCGCTCTGGGGTAGGCCAAGCTGGCCCCACACTGCGCTGGGGGGTGCGTCGTGACCAGCAAGTCCGTTCTCGTTGCTGGAGCCGGGGGCTTTATCGGGGGAGCGATCGTCGCGGACCTGCGACGGCAGGGTACCGAGCGCATCCGGGCGGTAGACATCAAGCCCTTCGACGCCTGGTATCAACGGTTCGAAGAGGTAGAGAACCTCCAGCTGGACCTGCGGGATCGCGACGCCTGCCGTACCGCGGTGTCCGGCATGGACGAAGTCTACAACCTGGCCGCAGACATGGGCGGGATGGGCTTCATCGAGAGCCACAAGGCCCTGTGCATGCTCTCGGTCCTGATCAATACCCACCTGCTCTTGGCCGCCCAGGCCGCCGGCGTGAGCCGGTACTTCTTCGCCTCGTCGGCCTGCGTGTACGCCGCAGACAAGCAGGTGAACCCGAATGTGACGGCCCTCCGAGAGGAAGACGCCTACCCGGTCATGCCCGAGGACGGCTATGGCTGGGAGAAGCTCTTCTCCGAGCGAATGTGCCGACACTTCCGTGAGGACCTGGGCCTCGAGACCCGGGTCGCCCGCTTCCACAATGTCTACGGCCCCCACGGGACCTGGGACGGGGGGCGCGAAAAGGCCCCGGCCGCGATTTGCCGCAAGGTGATCCACGCCGTGGAGACCGGCTGCTCCTGGATCGAGATCTGGGGCGACGGCAAGCAGACACGGAGCTTCACCTACATCGACGATTGCGTGGTGGGGACCCAGCGGATTCTCCACAGCGACGTCGTCGATCCCATCAACCTCGGCTCGAGCGAGCTCGTGACCATCGATCAGCTCGTGAGCCTGGTCGAGGAGGTCGCCGGTGCGAAGCTCGAGCGCCGCTACAAGCTCGACGCGCCGCGTGGCGTCAATGGCCGCAACAGCGACAACTCCCGCATCCTTCGAGAGCTGGACTGGGAGCCCAGGGTCCGTCTCCGCGACGGCATCGCGCGAACGTACGCCTGGATCCAAGGGCAGTACAAGGCAGCCCGTAGCTGAGCCAGGGCCTGCGTGGACTCAGACGGGGTCCCCAGGAACCGCGGCTTCCCGGTAGCGCCGTGTGACCTCTTCGGTGAGCCCACTGGCGGCCACCCGACCGTGCTCCAGCCAGGTGGCACGATCACATACCTTGTTGACCGTCTCCATCGAGTGGGAGACGAAGAGAATCGTGACCCCGCGAGCGTGGAGGTCCGAAATCCGGCGCAGACAACGCTCCTGGAACTCCAGGTCGCCCACTGCGAGGACCTCGTCCACGAGAAGGATCTCCGGATCCGCGTGGACCGCGACGGAGAATCCCAGCCGGGACTGCATTCCCGACGAGTAGGTTCGGAGTGGCTGCTCCGCGAACTCCCGGAGCCCGGCGAACTCGATCACCGTGTCGATCCGAGCCTGGATCTCGCGGTGCCGCATCCCGAGCAGAACCCCGTTCAGGATCGCGTTCTCGCGTCCCGACAGCTCCGGCACGAAGCCCACACCCAGCTCGAGAAGAGGCGAGATCCGTCCGCGCACCCGGATGCTACCGGAGGTCGGGTTCAGGACACCGCTGATCAGTCCCAGCAAGGTGCTCTTGCCCGCGCCGTTGCGCCCGACCACACCGTGCGTCTCGCCCGGAGCGACCTCGAAGGAGACGTCGCGAATGGCCACGAACCGGGACACCTGCGTCCTTCGGAAGATGCGCGCAGGATGCAGGACGATCTCCTTCAGACCCAGACCGAGCTGCCGATGCGGCGAGAAGACCTTGGTCACGTGGTCGACCGCAACCGCCGGAGTCATACCACCTCTGCCAGGCGTCCCTCCAGCCTCCTGTAGAAGAAGAGCGCCACCACGACGGCCAGCAGTGCATGCGCGGCGGCAATCGGGAGGTAGAGGCTGAGCTGGCCATCTACGATGAGGGATCGCCAGGAGATCATCAGCGGCGAGATCGGATTCAGGTAGAGCATCCAGTGGAGCGACGGCGGGACCATGCTCGTCGGATAGAGGATCGGGCTCACGTAGAAGAGCAGAAGCAGCAGCACCTGGACCAGGTGCTCCAGGTCCCGGAGGTAGGCGTTGACCGTCGCCACGAGGGTCACGAGGGCCGTCGTCTGGACCATCTGGATCAGGAGCAGCAGCGGCACACCGATCGCCCAGACCGTGCCGTTCAGCCGTCCTTCGGTGACCAGGATCAGGGCTCCGAGGAGCGGAAGAGTGACCACGAAGTGCGTCAGGTCTCCGAGCACGGTCGCCGCGCACAGGGAGAACCTTGGAAAGGGCAGCTTCTTGATGAGCGCGGCGTTGAAGATGAAGACGGTCGAGCCGGCGCCCATGGAGTTGGAGAACCACTGCCAGGGAAACAGGCCCGACAGGATGAACACCGCGTAGTTCTCGATGTCGACGCGAAAGACGCGTTTGAACGCCACCTGGAGGACGAAGGCGAACGCCAGCGGGTTCGCCAGGGACCACAGGAGTCCGAGCGTCGTTCCCCGGTACCGGAGCTTCAGCTCCTTGCGGACCAGAAGATGGATCAGATCCCAGGCGTGTGCGAGGCGACCCGACACCGAATCCCTCTAGTCGGAAGGCTGCCAGAAGTCGACCCGGCCACGCGCCTCGAGGGGAAGGGGTGAGCCGGCCCCGACGCTACGGGTGGGACGGCGGCTCCGACCGTCGCTCCCCGCATACCCGAACCGAGGCTGGCTCGCTCGTGTCACAGCTGCGCCGAAGTGCCCACAACGCGACGCATCCGATTCCGGGCCCGGCGAGCTCTTCGCCACACCTGCGCCGCCAGACCGACGACCGGCCGGGGCGGCCGCAACGCCGGGTGCAGGGCGGAGAGGGTGGCCCACGCTCGCAGGGCGAGCACGGGGTGCCACACGATGTTCCTCCGGAGGCCGCGGGCGTCGAGAACATGGGTGGCATCGAGGGCGGAGAAGATGAACGCGTCCCCTCCCAGCAGCGCCTCGTTGCGCAGGGCCTCGGGTCCCTTGAAGACACCTTCGGCGGCGTGCGGATGGTGGGAGTAGTCGTGACTCTGATGCACGTTCGACGCCACGTCGGTGGCATCGATCACCGGCAGGCCACGGCGCCGGGCTTCATAGAGAATCGCGCTGTCCCATCGGCCCCGCCCGATCGCAAAGGGCGGAAGCGGGCCCTCGTTCCAGGTCCCACGTGGGAAGACGAAGACATCGACCCCGCCGAAACGGGGCTCCAGCACGCCTTCGCGTCGCGCGCGGGACAGCAGCTCCCCCTCGCTGGCCGACAGGGTCGGATCGTAGAAACCCGGGAAGTCGAGGTTCCAGCGCCGAGAGATCATGAGCCAGCGGTCGCAGCGCTCGCGGACGGCCGCCACCGCAGCATAGAGCCCGGAGGTGAGCAGGATGTCGGCGTTCACGAGGGCCACCACATCGCCCCGGGCCACCCGCTCGGCCGCCTCCATCAGCCCAGAGACGATGGGCGTGCCCGCGTCGCTGCGCTCCACCCTGGGCAGGTGACGGGCACCGAGGGCCGTACAGGTCTCGGCCACTCCATACTCATCTCCGAAGACGAGCACCTCTGGACGGGGAGACAGGCGCAGCCAGCTGGCCAGGGCGTTGCGCTGGATGCGTGCTACCTCGCGCCGGAACGGCTTGCACGTCGTGGCGATCGTGAGGGTCGCGCTCATCGCGGGCCCGCCGTGACGCAGAGATGCCAGCCCAGGCGCCGCTCGAGCCAGCGGAACGCGGGCCCGGGAAGCACCCGAAAGTACCAGACCTTCTCGTACTCGTAGCGAACGTAGTCGGGGATGCGCCACGGGAAGATGTGCTCGACGAACGACTCGCACGGCGCGTAGCCCGTACGGTGCAGGAGGTCCTCCAGCGAGCGGCGTGTGTAGCTGTAGGTGACCGGACAGCCCGTCTGTGCCTCGGAGCCCCTGGCAATGACCCGATCCAGGTCCCACAGCCGACCCCGACCCTCGCGGAGCAGCAGCCACAGCACCTTCCAGGAGCGGCGGTGGTACATCATCAGCTTCAGCGTACCTCCGGGAGCCAGGTAGGACCGGAGAGCCCGGAGGGCCGCTGCCGGATCTGGCGTGTGATGGAGAACTCCAAAGGAGTAGATCAGGTCATAGGGCTCGACCGGCAGGAACTGCGGGAGCCGCTCGACGTCGGCCTCGACGAACCGGATCTTCTCGGACAGCTCGAAGACTGCTGCGCGCTTGCGCGCCATTCGCAGCGACTCGCTCGACAGGTCCACCGCCGTCACGCGCGCACCGGCCCGCGCGAAGTTGATCGTGTCCGTCCCGATGCCGCAGCCCACTTCGAGCACACGCTTGTCCTTCCACGCGGAGAAGTCGGCAAAGACCGGGATGTGCGGCTCCACGAAGTACTTTCGTCGTTCGACCTCGTCGAAGTACTCTCTGCGGCCCACGGGCTGCGGGGAGTGGCGGATGTTGCAAGGACGACGATTCCAGTAGTCGCGGACCTCTTCGATGGTCCGGTGATGAAAGGGAGACGCCCCGGCGTGACCTGGCATCTCTATCGGCTCGACCAGGCACCCAGTCGAACGCGACCTGTGCCATCGTGATCCGCCAGGATGCCCCAGCAGTCGACCACGAGCGGATCGCCCAGGCCCATGGCCGAGTAGTCGAGGCTCCCGAACTCCGGCCAGGGCGTGGCGATGACCACGGCGGAGTGATCGTCGACTGCCGCCTGGGCCGACTCCGCGTACTTGACCTGGTCCCCGAGCTCGCGTCGGGCGGAGTCCATGGCCAGAGGGTCGTACGTGGTGACCTGGAAGCCACGCTCGCGGAGCAGGCGCGCAATGAAGACGCCCTGGGATTGCTCCACGACCGGTGTGTCGGGCTTGTAGCTCAGCCCCAGGACGCCCACCCGCGCCCCCGCGGGCGCTCGGGCGACCACGCGCTCCACGACGGCTCGAGCCGGGTCGAGGTTCGTAGCATCCGTCGACTCTGCGAGAGAGAACGGCACCCCCAGTCGGCGCGCCAGGGAGAGCATGGCACGGTTGTCGCGCGGGAAGCATGGTCCGCCGAAGCCGAGCCCTCCCTTCAGGTACTTGGGCCCGATGCGCGAGTCCATCCCGAGAGCTCCCGTCACTGCGTCGACGTCGCCACCGGCCAGACGCTCGCAGATCCGGGCCAGGGAGTTGGCGAAGGTGATCTTCATGGTGACATACGCATTCACCGCGAGCTTCGAGAGCTCCGCATTCACGAGGTTCATCCTCGCGAGCGGCGGCTCGGCCTGGAGCAGGCGACGGTAGATGCCTTCGACCAGGTCCCCGGCGAGGCGATCCGACTCTCCCAGAACCACCAGATCCGGATGGAAGATGTCGTGGATCACGCTCCCCAGCGCGATGAACTCCGGGCTATAGCAGAATCCGAAGTCCTCCCCGCAGCGCTTCCCGCTCGCCTCTTCCAGGGCAGGGATCAGGTCGGCGGCGCAGGCCCCCGGCAGGACCGTGCTCTTCATCGCAACCAGGTGGTAGCCCTCCTTGCTCGAGAGGCCGGCCCCGATCTCTTCGCAAACCCGGAGCGCATGGGCGAGCGAGTAGCCGCCGTCGGCATCGCTCGGCGTCGGGACCACGACCAGGGAGGCGTCGGAATCCTGCACGGCAGCACGCATGTCCTGCGTCGCGGTGAGCCGAGCTCGGCCCATCGCGTAGAGCTCCTCGATGCCCGGCTCCGGCACCGGTGGCTTGCCGCAGGCCACATGCTCCACCGCCCGCGCATCGATGTCTACGCCGATCACGTCGAAGCCACGGCTGGCATGGCAACCGGCCACGACCGCACCCAGCTTTCCCAGACCGATCACCGAGATCCGGCGAATCGGTGCAAGCGTCTCAGCTCGCATGCCAGGCTCCCCTCTCACCCCACGCGGGAGTCCGCCCGTCGTGGGGGCAGAGCGCGCGAGGACCGATAGTCACTCTCCTGGAGATGGTGCCTTGCATATCCCCAGCTCTCGTCATTGACCACGATCGGCCGACCGAGCGTGCGCATCTCGCTCCACAGCGCGGCCAGCAGCCCCGAGTCGAGCCATGGACGGCCTGCAACAGCTCGAAGCCGATCGTCGAGACCCATGGTGACCCACGAGCTTCGATGCTCGATGTGGTAGAGCCGGGCAGGGGAGCGAAGGATGTGCTGCCGATAGCCCGCAGCGACGGCGGAGTAGCAGAGGAGCGAGTCGAGGTGCATCGACCAGATGGGGAACTCGGCATACCCGCGGAGCTCCTTCCAGGCCTCGCGCGACAGCAGGGTGAAGTCACCACATCCGTTCGTATGGACGCGAGGTCCGGGCCCGATGACGGCCTGCGCCACCCTCGCCGCTCGAGCGAGCGCAAAATGAGCATGGGCGCAAGCCGAACGCAGCGGATCCACCAGATGGCGGCGCGGCCGCCAGCGAGAGGATGCGCGCAGCGCTCGCGCACCGAGCTCGACGGCCCACCCTCGCATCGTTCGCCAGAAGAGGCTCCAGCGAGCTTGCCTCGCGTCGTCTCGATCGCGCCGATCGAGACGCCAGGCCCTGCGCGCGGCCGCCATCATCTCGCCGATGCGCACCCACACTCTCCGTGGTCGTGCCGCACTCCAGCGCACTGCTCCCGACACGAAGTCACGGACGGGATGCGCCGGGAAGCTGCCCCATCGAGTGTGGACCCTGAGGACGTGACCTGCGCACCACCTGAGCTGCTCCTCGATACCGGTGTCGGTGGGAACCCGCGCATCGACATCGGTCCGATCGATGCGGTACATGCCTCGTGGATCGATGTCACCCGTCGCCAGGAAACGCATCAGTGCGTCCGTGAACAGCAGGTCCGGGTTCGTCGCCAGGATGAAGCGGCCGCGCGCTCTCCGGATCCCGACGTTCTTCGCGATCATCTGGAAGAGCGGTACCGTATCCGAGTGCAGAAGCTGTCGATGCAACGCCTCGGGCACCTCGATGAAGCGGATGGGAAAGTGATCACAATCCCGATGCAGCGACAGCACGTCGCGGAGTCGAGGGCCCGCGGGAGGATTCCACTCGACGATGATGAGCTCGCCATCCAGGTCGTGGCGCTCCGCCTGCTCGAGAAGGCCCTCCGCGAAGAGCGTGAGCCGGCCGAGCATGTCCCCTCCGTGGTCGTCGCAGCGGGATGTGACCACCACGCTCAGGCGACAGCCTTCGCCGCTCCGGCGGTCCCCTGCGGAACCCGAAAGCTGTTTCCCGCACGGGTCCTCGGACCCGGCAGATCCAGCCAGCACCACTCACCCCCTTCCGGAATCCCAGAAGCTCCGGGAAATCGTATGCCGAGCGTGGGGCAGACGCAACGCCCATCCCAGGTCGCGAGCGCTGAGGTGGCCTCTGACCGAACGCGCTGAGCCACGGCATCGGGGCACCCCGCGGGGATGGCCCTGGATCGCCGCCATTGCGGGGGTGGCTGTGGCGGTGCGCTGGATCTCGGCCATCCGCCACCCGGTGATCTTCAACGATGGGCCCCTCTTCATCTCCATCGCCGAGGACATGAGTCGAGGCGCCCTGGGTGCGGCGCTGCGTCATGACTATCACCCGCTCACCAGCGGTCTCATGAGCGCCGTCGCCGCGCTGACGGGTCTCGATCTCGA
>JBHHYV010000081.1:0-16974 GCA_046757685.1 Myxococcota bacterium | reverse complement strand
CGGGTCAGCCCTGGCTCGAGACCCGCAACACCTGGGGCCCCGACGCGAACCCGCCCGCGGGGAGCGCCGGTCCCTTCACCGCCTTGCTGCTCGGGTCGACCCGGGTCGAGTACGACGGCAGCCCGGCTCCGCTGCGCCGCACGCGCGTGGAGATGCAGTACGACCTGTCCGGGTCCGAGCCCACGGGGAACCTGCGGGCCCGGGTGGAGCTGGGCCGGGTCGATCCGAACGGCGCCGACCTGGACCCGAACGACACCCGCTCGACGGTCCTGGAGTACACGCCCGCGAACGCGGCGCTCTACCTCGTCGACCGCGTGAAGCGCCAGACCCTGCGGGCGGGACTGCCCGCCTCGACGAACGTGGTGCGCGACACGCGCTTCTTCTACGACGGGGACACGAGCGGGATCGCGGTCCCCACCCTGGGCGAGCGGACCCTCGAGCGGGCGCTCCTGAACCTGGCGAGCCCGAACGATGCCAGCAACCCCGCAACCGGGATGACCTACGACGTCTACGGGAACGTCGGGACCGTGACCGACCCGCGCGGGGGAACCACGAGCTTCGAGTACGACGGGACCTTCCACACCTTTCGCACGGCCACGGTCGACCCGCTGGGCCACAGGAGCGAGTCCGGCTACGCCCCGGATCCCTCGTGTCCGATCCAGAACGCCGCGGGCGCAGGGCTCGTGCACACGACCGCCGGTCCGAACGCGCTGGCCGCCGGCGCCGCAGGGTTGCGCTGCTACGACGCCTTCGGGCGCATCGCGCTCGAGGTGGCCCCCGCGAACCTGGGCCGGATGGAGTGGAGCTACCTCGACGCGCCGGGTTCGATCGAGGTCGACCAGAAGGCCGAGGTCACGACGGGGAGCGCCGGCTCGACCTTCCGCGTGACGCAGACGCTGAGGGACGGCCTGGGCCGCGTCACGCAGGTGGCCCGCTCGGGGCCACAGTCCCAGACGATCTTCACGACGCGAAGCTACGACCCGTCGGGGCGGCTGAAGACGCTGACCGCTCCCGGGTTTCTGGGTGATCCGGTCCAGACCACGACGTTCGACTACGACCCCCTGGGACGGGTCATCCAGACCACCCGTCCCGGCGGACGCGTGAGCACGACGAGCTTCCAGGGAGCGCTCGTCACGGCGACCGACGAGAACGGCAGCCAGACCCGCCGCACGCTCGATGCCTTCGGGCGACTCGAGCAGGTGACCGAGGCGCCCGGAACGGCGCAGGAAGCGGTCACGAAGTACATGTACGACCTCGCGGGGAGCCTGACGCAGGTCGACGACGCCATAGGCAACCGAACGACGATCGGCTACGACGCCCTGGGTCGAAAGACCGCGCTCAGCGATCCCGACACCGGCACGACCACATTCGCCTACGACGCGAGTGGCCAGCTCGTCCGGCGGACCGACGCAGCGGGAACCGTCGTCGAGCTCACCCTCGACCCGCTCGGCCGGCCGCTCCTGCGCACACTGAATGGCGTCCCGCAGCCGGCGGATGCGACCTGGGCCTATGACACCGCCCCGGGGGGCATCGGTCACCTGGCGACCCGGACCGATGCCTCGGGCAGCTTCGTCGCCGACGCCTACGACCTGCGAGGCGCCCGTCTGGCCGAGCACTACCAGGTGGCGGGCAAGCGCCTGGACTTCGCGACGACTCTGGACCGGCTCGGTCAGGTCGCCAGCCGCAGCTACCCGAATGGTGAGCAGGTCGCCTTCACGCGAGACTCCCTGGGCTTCCTGACCCAGGTCGGCCCCACCGGCGCGCCCGCGACCGCGACAGGCCTGACCTGGGACGCGCGAGAGCGGCTGGCGAGCTGGACCTCCGAGACGGGCCTGGTGACCACCACGACCTTCGATCCCATCACCGGCCGCCTCGACCAGATGCAGGTGACCGATGCCGCCGGCACGCCGCTCGAGCACCGCCAGTACGCCTTCGATCTCGCGGACCGGGTCACACAGATCTCGGATCTGCTCGACCCGACCCGCAGCCAGAGCTTCGGCTACGACGTCCTGGACCGCCTGACCCAGGCGACCGGGCCCTACGCGCCGGGCCTGGGGGCGACCCCGCTCCACTACGGATACGATCCGATCGGCAACCTGACCTGCCTGGCTGCGACGAGCCCCGGTCCCAGCTGCCCCGGCGGCCGCTCCCTGAGCTATCCCGCCGCGGGCTCGCCCCGGCCCCACGCGCCGAGCCAGGTCGATGGCCAGCTGGCCAGCTACACGACGACCGGAAGCCTGAGCGTGCTCGGCACGCGCAGCTACGACTACGACCCCCACGGGCACCTGATCGGCGTCCGCGAGAGCGGGCAGCTCATCGCGAGCTACGCCTACGACGCCTCGGGCGCGCGGGTGCGATCCGAGGACCGGACCGGCCCGATTCCCCGGGTGACCCACCTCGTCACTCGTGACTTCGAGTGGGACGAGACCCGCAGCCTGGCCCGCATCCACATCCGGCTCGGAGGGGTGCGCGTGGCCACCCTGGTGCGGCCCTTCACGCCGGCGGTCTCGGCGGGGCTCCCCCCGGCCGGGCTCGCTCCCCGCCCCCCCGGGGATCCCCGGATCGGCTGGGGCCTGGCTGGAGCCTCGGCCCTGCTGGCGCTGGGCCTGCTCGCCGCACAGCTCGAGTCCCTGCGCCGCCAGGGCCGGCCCGTGGCGCCCGCGGCGCTGGCGGGCAGCACGGCTGTGGTGTTCTACTTGTGGACCGTGTCGATCGCCATGGCCCAGATCCCCCAGGTCTCGGACGGGGACCTCAACGGGAACGGCCGCCTCGACTCGGGCGATGCCCTGCGGGCGGTGCGGATCATGGCGGGGGACGTGCAGCCCGATCCCGCCGACCTGACCCATGGCGACGTGGCGCCCCTCGAGTCTCCCGACGGCACGCTGGGCACCCCCGAGGCCCTGCTCTTGCTGCGCGCCGTCAGCGGCGAGGACGTCGACGGCGACGGGATCGCCGATGCCGACGTCGAGCTCGGGATCGGCGCCAGCCCCTTCGTGCGCGACAGCGATGGCGATGGGCTGGACGACGGAGGCGAGCTGCTACACGGCAGCGACCCCACGAACCCCGACACGGACGGGGATGGGCTGCTGGACGGCGCCGAGGTGGCGGTGGGCGCGGACCCGCTCTCGACCGATACGGACGGCGACGGCCTGGACGACGCCAGCGATCCCCTCCCCACCACCGGCGTGATCCACCGCCACGGAGATGGCCTGGGCAGCACGTCGCTGGTGTCCGGAGCCCAGGGGGCGATCCTCGAGCGCGTGGTCTACCGCCCCTACGGGAGCCGCGTCGCCCCTGCGAGCGGCGGCTCGACCGATGCCCCGCCCTTCGGCTTCACCGGCCAGCGCTTCGAGGCGGCGGTCGGACTCTACGACTTCGGGGCGCGCTGGTACGACCCGACGCTGGGGCGCTTCCTGCAGCCCGACTCGCTCGTCCCCAACCCGGCCGATCCGCAGACCCTGAACCGCTACGCCTACGTCCAGAACAACCCGGTCAACCTCGTCGATCCGACCGGGAGCTTCTCGGTCTCGGGGTTCTTCGGGGGAATCGGGGGGTTCCTGAACGACAACTTCGTGCAGCCCGCAGTGGATACAGCGGTCGGCTTTGGACAAGGGCTGGGCTTCAGCCTGGGGTTCGGAGGCCCGCCGATGCAGGGCGGGCGCGCCTTCGGGCACGGCGCGGGTCTGGGCGCAATCCTGGGGGCCGTCGCGGGCGTCGGGATCAATGCCCTCGGAGCTCCCATCACGGCTCTGGGCGGCTTCCTCGGTGCGCTTCCCGGCCTGGGTGCCGCCGGCATGCGCGTCCGCTCCGTGGGCGCGGCGATCACTGGCGTCGGAAACGGAGTCCTCACCCGGGCGGACAGCTTCAATGGCCCTGCGACGCGCAACGCCGCCACCGTCGAGGCCGACGACATCGCCGCGCTCGGTTCGGGGGTCATCAACGGCACCTTCGCCGGGCTGACGGGCGGGGCGTCGAGTGCCCTCGGGGGATTGCTCCGGGGAAACCTCGGCGTGGCGGGAATGGGTCTGAGGAACTTCAGCCAGGCCTTGATCCCGAGATTCGGACGCTTCGGGGGACCGAACTTTCCGGCACCGGACGCGCCCGCCCTGGACCCATTCAACAACGTGCTCGACCAGATCGACATGCGGCACGACGCGAGATACGGGGATCTCAAGAACGGTGAGAAGCTCCGGAAGGAGCCAATGGCCGACCGAGAGCTCGTAGGCGCCCTGATCTCGAGCTTCAAGACGGACCCCTTCGTTGGGCCCGCGACACAGGTCTTCCGCGCGCTCGAAATCGGGGCGTTTGCTCTCAAAGCGCCTGTCCAGGAGAGGATCGCGCGCTTCGCAGATCGTTCCAGATCGCAGTGAAAGCACTGTGTCGCAGCATCGCAGCGTACCGGATCGTCGATGTAGCGCTTGCGCTCGCAGTCCTCGGCCTTGGCTGCTACGCCTCCATGCTAGTGACGTTGACGCCCCCTCCATCATCGACGGTCGCCATGACAGTCAGTCAGAGTGGACTCACGGATGCGGACATCGAGAAGGCCAAGCAGATCGCCGCGGAGATCGCTGCCCACTTCGACTTTCGCCAGAACGCATGGCCAGGAGCAGAAGATGAGAGGGAGCAGGCTCACACGCTCTACAACGAGAGCATCTTCTCGAGCTACAGCTACAGAGGCGTAGGTCCCATGTACATCTCGCTTCACCTACCGGACGATCGCTCTCACCTGGACGTGGCGATCAACGACCTGTCGACGACGAGCACGCGGGAACTCGCTCGCATGGTCCAAGCCGACTTCAAGCGCATGTTCGAGGAGGCATTTCCCGATTACGACGTGGAGATCAAGTGATCCCTGGAAGGGCGGTCGCGTCGAGGTCCGATATCTTCGAGCTGGCCGAGGGGTCGGTTTCGAGGTGAGAACGCATTCGCTGGAATCGGCTGGCCTCCGGTGTGCCGCAACGCTGCTCGGCCTCTCCGTCTGCTTGGCCGGCTGCTACACCGCCAGGCGGGTGACGTTGACTCCCCCCTCCCGGGAGGCTGGAGCAAGGCTCACGGATGCGGATGTGGAGAGGGCCAGGCAGATTGCGGACGAGATCGCCGCTCACTTCGGATTCCTGCCGAAGGCTCCCGTGGATGTGGACGCGGAAGCAGGGCTCTTCCAGTCGCTCCACGCCCGACTCCTGGCCCACTACAGCTTCGCAGGGCTCACACCCACGCCCACCTACCTCTCGCTTCACCTGCGCGACGATCGTTCACGGCTGATCATCACGATCCAGGATTTGTCGCATACCGTGGATCGCACCGAAATCGTCCGGTTGCTCCAAGCGGACTTCGAGCGCATGTTCAAGGGGACCTTCCCGCACTACGAGGTAGGGATCCAGTGATCGCCCTACGCGATGGGCTCGGCTGGCTAGGACACCCCGAGGGAGAGCCGTTTACAAGGCTCCGAGGGCCGTCGGTTCTGTGCTCCACCTGCCTGATGCTGAGCGCTGCGATGCTGGCGCTCCTGGGCTGCTCTGCCACCTTCGACGACTACCCGGGCGATACCCGGCCGAGCCGCGCGGCGCTTGCAGGTGCGAATCCCTCCGAGCTCAGCTTGGCCGTACGCCTCTCGTCCAGCCGAGACGGCGTGACCTGGACTTCCCAGGATGTCTCGCCCGCTCCGAGGTGGATCTCGAAGATACTTCTCGAGTCTGGCGGGTTCTCTGCGATCCGTACCCCCGAGGTAGACGCACCGCTCCACGCGTCGCTCGTGATCGAGCGCTTCACGGGCCCTCTCACAGGGCTCCTGTCGATCGCAAGCGGCTTCGTGATTCCGGGAGTGCAGGATCGGGGAATCCGGGTCACGCTCGATCTCCGCGCATCCGACGAGCCGTGGATCGCGGTGCGGCGCGAGCTCCGATTCCGGGTCTGGTGGCAGGTCTTCCTGATTCCGCTCCACTTCACCCGAGGCCCCGCGCTCTCCGAGAGCCGCTTTGCCGAGAGAATGCTGCGCGATTGCGTCTACGAGGCACTCAAGAAGCTCGCTGCTGAGACGAATCGGTCCTCCTGAGGCCCGAAGCGCCGTGGATCGCGCACCCGATCTCGGTCTGGCCGTCCAGGAGCGCTGCTGCGATCCGTCCGCAGCCTTCTGATTCCGGGAGTCCAGCACCGGGGAGTTCAATTGCAATCAGCCGCCAGGATCCTCGTCCTCGAGAGGACGAGATCGGGAGCGAGGCTCCTCCCGCAGCGATCGCAGCTCGGGGTCGAGGGGACGCAGCAGGTCCCACGGCACCGGCTGGGTCTGTACGGCGTCGAGCAGACCGTGGAGCGAGAAGTCTCGCGCGGCAATCCTGCGGCGAACCTCGGGCAAGATACGCGGTCGGTAGACGGCGAGCCGCGGCTCGGGGCCGCGGGGAGTCAGGGGCACCACGATGTCGGCTCCGCCCTCGGTGGGGACGAGCCCGAGCAGCGCGAAGAGCAGCCTCGAGTCGAGCTCGGGCACCTCGGGCGCGGCGACCAGGACCGCCGACACCTCGCACGCGCAGAGCGCAGCCTCCACCCCGGCAAGCGCGTCGCGTGTCCGGCTCGCCGGGTCGATGCGCGCAAGGGTCGTGGGATTCGAAGCCTCGCGGGGCAGCACGATCCGAACTCGTTCGAGAGCGCCGTCGAGCCAGGTGGCAACCCGCTCGAGCGGGGATGTGCCCTGCCCACCGACGCCCGCCTCATCGAGACCCCTGGCGCCTGCCTGCGTCCCAGCGAGAATGGCCCCCTCGACGTGAGAGAGCTTCAAAATCCAGGCGCCTCACACAGGTCCTTGCGATCGAGACGCATCACCGGCACGCGGGCCCCGGCGGGAAGCTCGTGCGCATCCGCCGGGATGATCGCCAGACCATCCGCGCGCAGCATCGAGAGAAGGACGCCAGAGCTCTGGTCGCCGGTCGAGCGAGCAAGCAGCTGGCCGCCTTCGCGTTCCAGCCGAACCCGCACGAAGTGCATGCGATCTCCGGCCTTGCGGTAGCCCCCCACGAGCGTGGCGACCTCGACCGGCCGGAACAGCCGCGTGTGGCCCATCATCCGCAGCAGTGCGGGGCGCACGAACTGCTCGAAGGAGACCAGCGTCGACACCGGGTTGCCGGGTAGCGCGAAGACCGGCTTGCCCCCGAGGATCGCAAAGGCGAGGGGCGCGCCCGGCTTCATCCGAACCCGCCAGAGCCGCAGGTCGCCGCCCAGGTCCGCCAGGACCGACTTGACCCAGTCGCGATCCCCGACCGACACACCTCCCGTCGTGAGGATGGCGTCGCAGTCGAGGGCCGCGCGCAACAGCTCTGCGATCTCGCCCCGCTCGTCGCGCGCGATGCCGCGGTAGTCTGGGCGTGCACCGCAGTCCCGAAGCGCCGCGATCAGCGAGTAGCTGTTCGAGCTGACGATCCGTCCCCCGGCAACGGACGCCTCGGGCTCCACCAGCTCGTCCCCGGTGGCCAGCACCGCAACCCGGGGCGAGCCGGTGACTCGAACCCGCGTGCGGCCGATCGCCGCCAGCATTCCGATCGCCGGGGGCCCAAGACAGTCTCCGGAGGCCGCGATCCGCATCCCGGGCCGCACGTCGGCTCCCGCGGGTCGGATGTGATCCCCGACCTTCACCGCTCGCAGCACGCGAATCCGCTCCCCGCGCCGCTCAACGTGCTCCTGCATCACGACCGCGTCGGCTCCTGCAGGGATCGCCGCTCCCGTCAGGATGCGCGCGGCCTCTCGCGCATCCAGCGAGTGGTCACTGGGGTGACCTGCCGCGACCTCGAAGCCGACCCGAAGCTCGACCGGAGGGGTCGCGGCGTCCGCGGCGCGCAGCGCATAGCCATCCATCGCGGAGTTGTCGTTCGGCGGGATCCAGCGGTCCGAGACCACGTCCTCCGCGAGCACCCGACCGAGGGCCTCGGAGAACGCGATCTCCTCGCTCCCGAGGGGATGGACCGCGGCGAGGATCTCTGCGCGCGCGCGCGCGATCTCGACCGGCTGGCGGGGAGGAAGCTCGGGCGAACGACCCTGGGCCATGCCGCAGCTCTCCCCTTCTCATCCGGGGTCCAGGGGATCGAGAGGATCCCGGGTCCCAGCTGCCAGGCATGATGCAGTGAAATCGCGAGAGCGGCCAGCGGGGCCGCCAGGCTAGACGGATGGCCTGACCGGCGGATCCAGCGACAGGAGCAAGCGTACCCGCTCGGACCGATTGTGCGTTCCCGTCTTGAACAGGATCCGCTTGACGTAGCCCCGCGCCGTGTTGCGCGTGATCCCCAGGGTCCTGGTGAGATCGTGCGTCGCCAGCCCGCGAGCCAGGCTCTCGGCCACGCGGGACTCCGCGGGTGTGAGCCCGAGGATCTGCTGGATCAGCCGGACGCAGGCGCCCGAGCGATCTTCGGGATCCACGACCCAGAGACATACGCGGCAGTGACGGTCTCCCAGCCACTCCGCGGTCTGCGATCCCGCCGCGACCGGGATCACGTGCGCCACCAGCTCGTGATCGCTCGACGTGCCCGGCGCCTCGGTGGAAGGGGGACGAGGAATCAGCACGATGGACCCCGTGGCTCTCGAATCCCTTCCGGTCGCCTTGCGGATCGATGCCGCGAGCTTCTGCGAGTCCTGCGAACGCGCGAGTGTGACCCCATCGGTCCGAAGGCGCAGGCATCCTCCCGGGTGCGCGAGAGCGCGGAAGGGAGAGTTGGTTCGCAACACGCAACCGTCGCCATCGAGGAGGGCCATGGCGACGCGCAGCTCGTCGAAGACGGTCCCGAGCGCCTCGACCTGGCCTTCGAGCTCGAGCACCCGGCGCGTGACCGCGATGGCGCGCTGCAGGTGGGGCGCGAGCTCCCGAACCACGTCCATCTCTGCGGGGCCCAGCTCCGAGGAGCCGACCCGTGGGAAGACTCCGATCGCCCCCCCCGGTTTTCCATGCACACGGTCGAGAAGGAGCAGGATCGGGGGATCCAGGCTGAGCCGCTGCGGACGCATGAAGTCGGCGTAGTACTCGGTTCGCACGAGCTCGTCGCCCGGCATCGACGCGAAGGCCGGGCGGCCCACCGCGGCATCCTGCTCGAGCGCCCGGAACCACGGGTGGATGTCGCGATAGTACTCCCGGTACAGCCGCATCCAGTGGGCGCTGCGGATGGTCGCGTAGCTGGTGCTCCGCTTCGCGAAAGACGTGTGCAACCCCAGCCCGGCGTCGCCGAATCGCTCGCTCAGGCCATGGAGCACGCCCGGCCAGCGGTGGGGCCGCAAGCCCGCCTCGTAGATCTGCTCGATGATCGCAGAGGTCATTGACATCGGGCCCTACCCTGTAACCGGCCTCGTGAGTATTGGTGACCCAACACATTCCAGCGGCATTCGAGTGGCTATCGAGTGAGTTTTTCCGACCGGGCTAGACGCTCGATACTCTCCCTGAATCACTCGCTGTGTAAATTTCCAGCACACGTCCAGCGTGTCCGGCCCGAAGCGTCGGCCTCGGTGAGCCGAGCTCCTCGATCGGCTCGAGCCTCGCAGCCGGATCGGGACCGGGCTATGCTGCCTAGATTCTAGGCATGCGATACCTCAGCGCGAGGTGGGACAGGGGAAATGCGAGAGAGCCGGGGATTGGCCGAAGCGCGCGTCGGAGACCGCCCCTGCGTCGAGCCGCTACGGGTGGGCCCGAGGGTGCTCGAGAGCAACCTGGTGCTGGCGCCGATGGCGGGAGTGACCAACCTGCCCTTTCGCTTGATCGCGCGCCGCTTTGGCGCTGCGCTCGTATTCACCGAGACGGTCTCGGCACGCGGCCTGGTGAGCCGCGGCGCGAAGAGCTGGCGCCTGGTCGAGACGGCACCGGCGGAGTCCCCGCTCGCCTACCAGATCTTCGGCAGCGACGCCGGCGCTCTCGGGCTGGCGGCGCAGATGCTGGCCGATCGCGGCGCCACCTGGATCGACCTGAACCTGGGCTGCCCGGTTCGGAAGTTCATCCGCAACGGCGCGGGCTCTGCGCTGCTGCGGGTCCCTCGTGCCGTGGCGCCGCTGGTTCGCTCGATGCGTCGCGCGCTTCCCGGGGGCGTGCTCTCGGTCAAGGTGCGCACGGGCTGGGACTCGACCTCGATCACGGCGCCCGAGGTCGCACGGATCGCGGAGAGCGAGGGGGCCGACCTGATCAGCGTCCACGGTCGCACCCGAGCCCAGCTCTACAGTGGACGTGCGGACCGCCGACACATTGCCGATGTCGTCTCCCGTGTGGCGATCCCGGTGCTCGCCAACGGCGACATCACGCGAGCCTCCGATGCGCTCGACATGCTCCGGGAGACCGGGGCCGCCGGCGTCATGATCGGACGGGGTGCGCTGGCCAATCCCTGGATCTTCAGGCAGATCCACGAGCTGGCCGCAGGCAGGCCGCTCCCCGTCCCCAGTGGAGACGAACGCTGTCGGCTGATCGAGCGGCATCTCACGCTGCTCCGCGGCTACTGTCCGGATGAGCGCCGCGCCGTGCACGTGCTCAAGAAGTACCTCTCCGCCTGGTCGACGGGGCTGACGGGGAGCAGCTGCTTCCGAAGCCGGATTCAGCGCGCGTCGGACTTCGAGGCCGTCGTTCGCGACGCTCGAGAGTTCTTTCGCGAGGCCGCCTAGTGGCAGACGCACCGGCGGTCGACAGGGTCCTGGCGTCGATTCCGGTCGGAGTCCTCGCCGTCGACGCGCAGGGGCGATGCACCCTGCAGAATCCCGAGGCGAGCCGGATCCTGGGAGTCTCGAGCGAGACCACACGGGAGCGCGAGCTGGCTCGCGTGCTCGGGCGCGACCACCCGGCCGTCTCGCTGCTTCGAGAGGTGCGGGAAACGGGGCGGCCGGTCATCGATCACGCCTGCGAGCTCCTGCAGTTTCCGATCGGGCGGCCGCTGATGGTCGACCTCTGCGGCTCTCCGCTGGCCGAGGAGGGCGGCTCGGGCCCGGAAGGGGGGCTCCTCACCCTCACGGACCGGACCGTCGGTCGCGAGCTCGAGGAGCTGGTGCAGCTGCGCCAGCAGACCGAGGCCTACGCCCGCCTGGCGGCGGGCATCGCACACGAGATCCGGAATCCGCTGGGCGGGATCCTGGGAGCGTCTCAGCTGCTGGAGCAGCGCCTCGAGGACCCCGCGCTCGCCAAGTACCCGGTCCTGATCCGCGACGAGACGGCCCGGATCCGCGGGCTCCTGGATGACCTGGCCCAGCTGACGCGCGGAGAGTCCCTGGTCCGGCGCCCCACCAATCTGCACCGCGTGCTCGAGGACCTGATCGAGCTGCACTCGAGCGATCCGGAGTGGGCCGAGGTCGAGTTTCGAGCCGAGTACGATCCGAGCATCCCCGAGCTCGATCTCGACCCCAACCGGATCTCCCAGGTCGTTCTCAACCTGCTCCGCAACGCCGCGCAGGCGACCGCGGGGGAGGGACGGGTGACGATCCGCACGCGAGTCGATACCCAGGCGCACCTGTGGCCAGGCAAGGGAGGCCCCCGCGGAGTCGTCCAGATCGAGATCTCCGACGACGGGCCGGGCATCGATCCGAGCGATCTCCCGCACATCTTCACTCCCTTCTTCACGCGTTCCGCACGCGGTACGGGTCTGGGGCTCGCGATCGCACAGCACTGGACGGTGCGCCACGGGGGGCGAATCCAGGTCGGCGCCGGATCGGAGTCCGGGACCTGCATGCGAGTCGTGCTCCCCCTGGATCGCTCCCGCCCCGGCGCGGCGAGGGACCCGCGATGAGCCACATCCTGGTCGCGGACGACGAGCCCTCGATCCGGCTGGTCCTGCGCGACGCGCTCGAGGCGGCGGGGCACCGGGTCGACGAGGCCGAGGATGGGGACGAGGCGGGCCAGCGTCTGCGCGCGGGAAGCTACGACCTGGCCTTCCTCGACATCCGGATGCCCGGGCACAGTGGACTGGATCTCCTCGAGTCGGCACAGCTCCGCGCGGGGGCCTCGACGGCGATCGTCATCATCACGGCCGAGAACACCTTCGAGCACGCGGTAGAGGCCATGAAGCGCGGCGCCTTCGACTACCTGACGAAGCCCTTCGACCTGACCGAGGTGGTCGCGCTGGCCGAGAAGGCGGCGCACCACCAGAAGCTCCGCCGAGAGGTGGGATCGCTGCGGCGCGAGCTGGCCCAGGGCTACCGGAGCGGCGAGATGCTGGTCGGGCACGGTCCGGCCATGCTGGAGACGATCAAGACCATCGGACGCGTCGCGCCGACCGATGTCGCCGTGCTGATCCGCGGGGAGAGCGGCACCGGCAAGGAGCTGGTGGCCCGCGCGATCCACCACCACAGCCCGCGGCGCGACGCTCCCTTCGTCGCCGTGAACATGAGCGCGCTGCCCTCGGAGCTGATCGAGGCGGAGCTCTTCGGGCACGAGCGCGGGGCCTTCACGGGAGCGGTCGAGGCGCGCACCGGCCGCTTCCGCGATGCGGAAGGGGGGACCCTGCTGCTCGACGAGATCGGCGACCTGCCGAGGCCGCTCCAGGCGAAGCTGCTGCGCGTGCTCCAGGAACGAGTCGTGCGACCGATCGGGGCGCGCCATGCGCTGCCGATCGACGTCAGGATCCTGGCCGCGACGCACCACGACCTGGAAGCCCGAGTGGCCGCCGACGAGTTCCGGGAGGATCTCTACTTCCGACTCAACGTGGTCCCGATCTCGATCGCGCCCCTGCGGGAGCGCCTCGAGGACCTTCCCGCCCTGGTCGGCCACTTCGTACAGCGCTTCGCGGACGAGCTCGGGCTGCGCCGTCGCTGGCCGACCGAGGCCGCGATGCGCCGCCTGGCCGCCCACGCCTGGCCGGGAAACGTTCGAGAGCTCGAGAACACCCTCAAGCGCGCGCTGGTCCTGTCGTCCGGCGATCTGATCACCGACGAGGAGCTGGCGCGAGTCCTGGGTCCCGTGCGCGGAGAGGCACCCGGAGCCGACTGGGCGAGCCTCGCGCGCCGGGAGCTGGAGCAGATGCTCGATGCTCCCGAGGGGCTCCCGGAGCGGGGTGCATACTGGACCCTGGTCGAGCACCTCGAGCGCGTCTTGATCTCGCAGGGGCTCGCGCGATCGGGAGGCAACCAGATCGCCGCGGCGAGGCTGCTCGGGATCAACCGCAACACCCTGCGGAAGAAGCTCGTGGACCTCGGGATCGCGCTTCGGGACGGGCCGGGAACGGACTCCCGCACTTGAGCTCCCGGGCGAAATCGCGCCGGGCCGAGCGCTTGTCGCGACTGCGTCGCGCGCGCGGGATCTACCCCCTCGCCGACGACGACCCGGCCCGGCGTCACGGGCCGCGCGAGATCGTCGAGGCGGCCCTCGCGGGCCGGGTTCCAGCGCTGCAGCTTCGCCTGAAGCACATGGGGGACGCCGACGCCCTGGCGCTCGCACGCTGGGCGGGAGAACGCGTTCGAGGGACGGGTGTGCTGCTCTTCGTCAATGATCGCTACGACCTGGCGGACCTCGCGGGCGCCGACGGCGTGCACCTGGGACGGGAGGACCTCGCCCCCGAGGAGATCCCCGAGGAGGTTCGCCGCCGCCTGCTCGTGGGTCTCTCGACGCACACGCTCGAGCAGGTGCGCGAGGCGGTCCGACGACCGGTGGACTGCATCGGGTTCGGCCCGGTCTTCGCGACCTCCTCGAAGCGGTCGGAGACGGCCCCGAGGGGAATCGCGCGGCTCCGCGAGGCCGTCGAGCACTCCTCCGCGCCGGTCGTAGCGATCGGGGGCGTCGGGATCGACGAAGTCTCCGCCGTGAGCGAGGCGGGAGCGCCTCTCGCCGCCGTGATCTCGTCGGTCGCCGACGCGGACGATCCCCTGCGGGCGCTCCGGCGCCTGCAGGCGACCTTCGGATGATCGAGCGTGCCACGGGGCTGTGCGGGATCTTCGTGCTGCTCGCGCTCGGATGAGCCCTCTCGACGGACCGGACGAAGATTCGCTGGCGGACGATCGCCATCGCGATGGGGCTGCAGGTCGCCATCGCGCTGGCGATCCTCCGGACGCCCTTCGGAGCCCACTTCTTCGAGGCGGCGAACCAGGGCGCCGTCGCCTTCCTGGGCTACGCGGACCGGGGAATCGACTTCGTATTCGGTCACTGGCCTGCAGAGCTGCTCGGCCCGGGAGGCGAGCCGGTGCGGCTACCCTTCGTGTTCGCCATTCGCGTGCTTCCGATCCTGATCTTCCTGGGGAGTGTCTTCGCCGTGCTCTACCACGTGGGTCTGCTGCAGCAGGTCATCGCTCTGCTCGCGAGGGGGCTGCGTCGTGCACTCCGGATCAGCGGCGCCGAGTCCCTCGCCACGATCGCCAACATCTTCCTCGGGATGACGGAAGCTCCGCTCCTGGTACGCCCTTACGTCGAGGGCATGACTCGCAGTGAGCTCTTCTGCGTGATGACCGCAGGCTTCGCGACCGTGGCCGGCTCCATGCTCGTCGCCTACATCGGGGTACTGGGACCCGCCTTCGCAGGGCACCTGGTCGCCGCCAGCTTCATGTCAGCTCCCGCAGCGGTCGCCACCGCAAAGCTGCTCGTCCCCGAGACGGGCCAGCCCGCGACCCTCGGCGCGCTTCACCTTCCAAGGGAGCGCACCGCCGTCAACGTGATCGACGCGGCGGCCACGGGCGCGATGGACGGGCTGCGACTGGCCCTGAACGTGGGGGCGATGCTGATCGCGTTCGTGGCGCTGGTCTACCTGATGAACGATCTGGTGGGCTGGGCCGGCGGCCTGGTCGGCCTCTCCGGGCTCAGCTTCGAGCGGATCCTGGGCTGGGGTCTCGCGCCGGTGGCGTTCCTGCTGGGCGTCCCCGCGGGAGACGCCGCGCAGGTGGGCCAGATGCTAGGCGTCAAGACCATCCTGAACGAGTTCCTCGCCTACCAGATGCTGGCCGATGCCGAGGCGGTGCTCCAGCCGCGCTCGGCGATCATCGCGAGCTACGCGCTGTGTGGCTTCGCGAACCTGGGATCCCTCGCGATCCTGCTCGGCGGTCTCGGGGGGATCGCACCGAGCCGGCGGGGAGACATCGCCCGCGACGGGATGCGGGCGATTCTCGCGGGGTCCATCGCGACCTTCCTGACGGGAGCCGTGGCCGGACTGGTACTCTGAGCGGTCTCGCCTAGTCTGCGGAGCCCGGCAGGCGGAGCGTCGAGCGAGGACCGGGGGCAAGGACGAAGACGGGGGGCAAGGAGACGGAGATGACGCAGCGCAGAGCGAGGGATCGCAGCGTCGCCGTCGTCGGCGCGACCGGCGCCGTGGGAGAGGTCCTGCTCCAGGTCCTGGCGGAGCGCGGCTTCCCGGTACGAGAGCTCCGGGCCCTGGCGAGCGCCCGCTCCGCCGGGCGGCGGGTCTCGTTCGCGGGCAGGTCGCTGCAGGTCGAGGCGGCCCGCCCGGAGGCCTTCGAGGGCTGCGACCTGGTGTTCTTCGCCGCCACGGGCTCGCTCTCGCGCGAGCTGGCCCCCGAGGTCGCCCGGCGGGGCGGAGTGGCGATCGACAAGTCGAGCACCTGGCGCCTGCACGACGAGGTGCCCCTGGTCGTCCCGGAGATCAACCCGGACGACCTCGAGAAGCAGCGCGGCATCGTCGCGTGTCCGAACTGCACGACCATCGGCTTCGCGATGGCGCTCGAGCCGCTGCGCCGGGCCGCCGGTCTGCGACGGGTCGTGGTGACGACGCTGCAGGCGGTGAGCGGCACCGGCAGGCCGGGGCTCGAGGAGCTGGATGCCCAGCTCGAGGCCACCCGGCGAGGGGAGGATCCGCAGCCGCAGGTGTATGCGGCACCGATCGCACACAACGTGGTGCCGCTCTGCGAGGCCTTCCGGGACGACGGCGCCTCGACCGAGGAGGCCAAGCTCGTCTACGAGACGCGCAAGATCCTCGGCCTCCCCGAGCTCGAGGTCTCCGTCACGTGCGCCCGCGTGCCCGTCCGGGTCGGCCACTCCGCCTCGATCCTGGTCGAGACCGAGCGCCCACTCTCGGAGGAGGCGGCCCGAGAGGCGCTCGCTGCCTTTCCCGGCGTCGAGGTCATCGACGAGCCCGCGGCCAACCGCTTTCCGACGGCGCTCGACGCCGCCGGCGGCGATGCCGTTCTCGTCGGACGCGTGCGGCGAGACCTGGCAAGCCCGGGGCTCTGGCTGTGGCAGGTGGCCGACAACCTGCGCAAGGGTGCGGCGACGAATGCGGTCCAGATCGCCGAGGAGCTCGTGCGCAGGGGCCTGGCCTGAAGCCGCCGACGCGGCCCGACGAGGGTCTTGCGCAGAGTCAGAGCAGGCTGCTGGCGTCGGAGAGTGCCTTCTCGGCTCCCTGCACCAGGTCCTGCAGGACGTCCGCCGCACGTCGAATCTCGTGGATCATGCCGAGCCCCTGACCCGCAAAGCCCGGCACCAGGTCGCGCCCGCGCTCGGGATGGGCGTAGGCCGCCTGCATGACCGGAGCCGAGACGATCGACTGGAAGGGCATCGGGAGGGGCTCGAGGTCCCCCTCCTCCCAGGCGCGGGTCCAGTGGCTGCGGATCAGTCGCGCCGGCTTGCCGGTCATGCAGCGCGAGACGACCGTCCCCTCCTCGCTCGAGTCGACCAGCGCCTGCTTCTGGTAGTCGAGCAGGTTGGCCTCGACGGTTCCGAGGAAGGCGGTCCCGACCCAGACGCCCGCCGCGCCGAGCATCAGCGCCGCCGCCACGCCGCGCCCATCGCCGATGCCCCCGGCGCCGAGCACCGGCAGACCTCCGGCAGCATCGACCACCTGCGGGAGGAGGGCCATGGTCCCGATCGGGGAGTTGTGGCCGCCCGCGTCGTGACCCTGCGCCACGATGATGTCCACCCCGGAGTCCCGGACCTTGAGCGCGTGGCGCACCGCCCCGACGACCGCGATCACGAGCGTCCCGTGGGCGTGCAGCCGCTCGATCCACGGACCCGGGTTGCCGAGTCCCGCCGCGTAGACGGGAACGCGCTCCTCGATCACGACCTCCATCTGGGCCTCGAAGAAGGACTTCGAGAAGATCTCGCGG
>JBHHYV010000080.1:0-17239 GCA_046757685.1 Myxococcota bacterium | reverse complement strand
GTCGGCTCCGAACTCCCGGGCCAGCTCGAGCTTGCGCGCGTCCGCGGACAGCCCCGTCACCAGGATCGAACCGGCCCCCGCCTCGCGGCACGCCAGCACGCAGCACAGCCCCCGCTGACCGGGCCCCAGGATCACAACGCTCTGTCCCGGCCGGGTCTCGGGAATCTCGACCCCCCAGCGAAAGCCGGCCCCGAGTGGATTGAAGAGCACCGCGATCTCCGCCGGCAGGGTCGGGTCGACCTTGTGCACGACGGCGTTCGGCGCGACGTAGAGGTACTCGGCGTAGGCCCCCCAGAGTCCCGGCTCCTCCGAGAGGGGAATGTAGGAGTAGATCTTTCGCGAGCGACACAGGTGGTAGCGGCCCTCGAGGCAGCGTCGGCAGGAGCGGCAGCCCAGCATCGTCTCGACCGCGATGCGGTCGCCGACGTCGACGCCCCAGCGGCGCGCCGCCCCCTCGCCGATCCTCTCGATGATCCCCAGGGGCTCGTGTCCCGGGATCAGTGGGAAGGGGACGGGCAGCACGCCGTTGAATTGCTCGTGATCGCTGCCACAGATCCCACAGGCTTCGATGCGCAGCAGGGCGTCGTCGTCGCCGATCTCTGGGAGCGGCAGATCGCGGGGCTCGAGCTTCCGCGGCCCGGTCTGGACCATCGCGAGGCAGGTGCGCGGCGCCATCCCGATTATCCTATCGACATTCGCATTTTCCGATCGTATAACAGCGAAGCCGCCGCGCCAAGCGCGCGGAGGATCTCGACGGAGAGGGACCCTAGGTTGGGCATGAACCGGGATCAGGTTGGCAAGGAGTATCCACCCTCGGTCTATCGGGTCGAGGCGGCGGCCACCGTCCGCTATGCCCGCGCCTGCAACGAGACCCACCCCCGCTTTCTCGACCCCGACGCGGCCGGCGGGCTGATCGCGCCTCCGATCTTCGGCGTCGTGATCGCTGCGCGCGCGATCGCGAGCGCGGTCGGGGACCGCGACCTGGGCATCGACTTTCCGCGGGCCCTGCACGGAGAGCAGGACATGGAGTTCCTACGCCCGATTCGGCCCGGCGAGGAGGTCTCGACGACCGCGCGAGTCGAGGCGATCGAGGCCAAGCCTACGGGCGAGACCCTCGTGGTGGCGCTCGCGCTTCGCGATCCGGGTGGAGAGGTGGTGCAGCGCCAGCGCTTCGTTCTCTTCGTGCGGGCGCGCGGCGCAGCGAAGCGGGCCTCCCCGACACTGCGGGGGCAGCCCCCTCCGAGGGACGCGCCGTACCGGCGGATCAGTCAGCGGCTCGATCGGGATCAGACCTTCCGCTATGCGGAGGCCTCGGGCGACCGCACCCCGATTCACCTCGACGAGACGGTGGCGCGCAAGGCGGGCCTCGGCGGGATCATTGCGCACGGGCTGTGCACGATGGCCTTCGCCGCGCGCGCCGCCATCGAGGCGACGTGCGACGGCGATCCAACGCGCCTCGCCCGCCTTGCGGTACGCTTTGCTCGGACCGTACGGCCCGGCCAGACGCTCACCCATCGCTTCTGGGAGGCCGAAGCGCGCGCGGGTCGCCGGATCTACGACCTGGAGACCCGCAATCCCGACGGAGCGCCCGTGCTCAGCGCCGGAGTCTGCGAGGTCTGGAGCCGGACGCATTGAGGGAAGATCGACGGATCGATCTCGGCGGGCACGCGCTCTTCGGGCGGATCGAGGGCGCGGGCAGGCGAGAGTTCCTGTGCCTGCACGGGCTGGTCGACACCCTCGAGATCTGGGACCGGATGGCCCCTGCGCTGGCGCAGCGAGGCCGCGTGACGCGCATCGACCAGCGGGGACACGGCCGTTCGGACGCGCCTCCGGGCCCCTACTCGCGCGAGGCGCTCGCCCGCGACGTGATCGGAGTGCTCGATGGGCTCGGGATCGAGCGCGCGATCCTCGTCGGGCACTCGATGGGAGGCATCGTGGCGATGACCACCGCGCTCGCGCATCCCCGGCGGATCGAGGGCCTGGTGCTGATCGGCACCGCGAGCCACTGCAACGAGCGCACGGCCCGGTGGTACGAGCGGATCGCCCTTGCGGGCGAGCGTGACGGGACGGACGGCCTGGCCCGCGCGATCTACGGCGAGCGCTCGCGCAAGTCGATCGAGGGGGATGCGCGGGGCATCGCGCACGTAACCCGTACCCTGAAGAGCCTCTACGACGATCCGCTGACTCCCGCGCTGGCCCACCTCGCGTGCCCGGCCCTGCTGGTCGTCGGCGAGAAGGACCCGATGGGGCCGCGCGCATCCGAGTCGATTCTCGAGGCGATGCCCCCGGGGAGGGGCACCCTGAAAGTCATCCCGAGCTGCGGCCACTGGGTCCACGTCGAGGCCCCCGACGTGATTCTCGAGGCTCTCGACCGGGGACTCGAGGGCGGGGGCTCCCCAGCTTGAAGGCCCTGGCCCGATTGAGCCACTCCGGGGCGATCGATGCCGACGGCCACCTGCTCGAGCCCCCGGATCTCTGGGAGACCTACCTCGAGAAGCGCTGGCGCGGCCGCGCGTTGCGGATCCGCCGCGACCCGGCGGGTCTCGAGTACCTCGAGATCGACGGACGGCCGTCCAAGCTGGTCCGCAAGGGCATGCCCCAGGGACTGGGAGCGATGGACCGGGTGGGCGGGATCGTGCGCGAACGCTCGACCTCGAGCGGCCTGCTCTACGTCGACCGGGCACCCTTCGGGGCGATGGATCCCAAGGAGCGACTGCAGCGGCTCGATCTGGAGAACCTCGAGCGGGTGCTCCTCTATCCCACGCTGGGTGTATTGTGGGTCGCCGAGTGTACGGATGAAGCCCTGACCCAGGCGTACGTTCGAGCCTACAACCGCTGGATCGTCGACTTCTGCAGCGACGGAGAAGGCCGTCTGGTGCCGATCGCCCAGCTCTCGCTGGGCGACGCGAGGGCGGCCGAGCGGGAGCTCGAGCGCGCCGCGCGCTCCGGTGTCCGCGGCGTCTGGGTCCCGCCCTTCACGCACACGCGCCTTCCCCTCGGTCATCCCGACCACGAGCGAGTGTTTGCGGCTGCCGCACAGTGGGGGCTCCCGCTGGGCATCCATCCCTGCTTCGAGCCCCTCTGGGCCGGCCCCGGCCGCTTCGGTCGCATGACCAGCGCTCGCTACTCCTTCTTCATCAACGTGACGGCCGGCGACGCGGTCCGCCACGCCTTTACGAGCCTGTTCCAGTTCGGGATCTTCGAGCGGCACCCGGAGCTGCGGGTCGTGGTGCTCGAGGCGGGCGCCGGCTGGCTTCCCTACTGGCTGGATCGCATGGACGCCGTCTGGGCGTCGCCCCAGGGGATCGGGGCGCGAGCCGTCCTTCCCGAACGACCGGGGCATTACTTTCGCCGGCAGTGCTGGATCTCGGGCGATCCCGACGAGAGCTCTCTTGCGAGCGCTCTCGAGATCGTCGGGGAAGATCGCTTCTTCTGGGCGTCGGACTTTCCGCACCCCGACCATCCGCCCGACTACATCGGGAACCTGGATCGGCTGGTGGCGCCGCTCGCGCCTCGGGCCCGCGCCGCCCTGCTCGGAGGCAACGTCAAGCGCGCCTACGCGCTGGAGGACTGACCATGGCGGACTGCCGCATCCCACTGCTGCCCCGTGACGAGGCCGAGGCGGTTGCCCGAGAGGCCGGAGTGCCGGGCGGCTTCGCGGCGCTTCACATCTTTCGGCTGCTGCTGCGGCGGCCGAAGAGCGCGCGAGCCGTCGCGGACCTGCTGGTGTCGCTGCTCTTCGGCGGCGCCCTCGACGATCGCCTGCGCGAGCTCGCCATCCTGCGCATCGGCTGGGTGAGCGGCTCGGACTACGAGTGGACCCAGCACTGGAGCCTGGCCCAGGAGCGCTTCGGGCTGTCGCGCGAAGAGCTGCTCGCGGTGCGGGAGTGGCGCTCCGCGGAGTGCTTCGACGCCCGCGATCGCGCGGTCCTCGCCGCCACCGACGAGACGCTCGAGACCGGCACGATCTCGAGCGAGACCTGGGCCGCTTGCGAGCGGGAGATCGCCGACCCGGACGCGAGGGTCGAGCTGGTGCTCGCCCTCGGCACCTGGCGCCTGATCTCCCTGCTCACCCGCAGCCTGGAGATCCCCCTGGAGGAGGGGATCTCGTCGTGGCCTCCGGATGGGCTCCCGGGTCCTGCCGCACGCTGACGCGCGGAGACGATTCTCGTTTCATGGTATAAGTTCGCGATCTGTCCAATCGGGTCGCACCTTGACCCAAATCCCTTGGGAGGCCCGCACCATGCTCTTCACCCGCTTCATCCCGCGCAGCTGCGTGGTGGCGAACCTCGAGGTCCACTCGCGGAGCGAGGCGATCGAGCAGCTCTGCGGCGTCCTGATGCGCCGCAAGCACCAGGCCGACCTGCTGCCCACTGCGCTCGAGCGGCTGCTCGCCCGCGAGGCCACGCAGAACACCGGCGTGGGCCACGGCCTTGCGATCCCGCACGCACCGGTCGCCGGCCTCCCCGACCTGATGTGCGCGGTGGGACGGATTCCGGGGGGCCTCGACTACCAGGCGGTCGATGGAGAGCCGGTGCAGCTGATCTTCCTCCTCTGCTACCCGCCCGCGGCCCAGACCCTCTACCTGAACGTGCTGGGAGACATCGCGGGCCTGCTCCGCGAGGAGCCCATCCGAGCAGAGCTGATGGCGGCGGACAAGGCCGGCTCGATCCTCGAGATTCTCGAGGCCTTCGCCGAGACCCTGCACCGTCCCGAGGAAGGGGTGACCTCGGTCGCGGACCTGCCCGTCTCCGGGGGGGGGCCCGCTGCCCTGCTGCTGCTCGCGCGCCTGGAGCTCTCGACCGAGATGCTCGAGAGCGCGCGCTCCGGAAAGCGCCAGATCGAGCAACGCATCGAGAACCTGAGTGCGCTGCTCGATCCCGCGATCCTGTCGCACTACCGCCAGCTCAAGCGGAACCGCCGCCGCGCACTCGTGTCGGTCGAGGGCGGCGTCTGCCAGGGCTGCCACCGACAGCTTCCCGCCCAGCTCGCTCAGGCGGTACGCAAGGAGCGGGACCGGGTCCTCACCTGCACCAGCTGCAACCGGTTCGTCTACGCCCTCTGAGACGAGCGCCATGAGCCTGACGGTCCGACAGGTCGCGGAGCTCCTCCGCGTCTCGCACAAGACGGTGTACCGCTGGATCGCCGAGTCGCGCATCCCCGTGCGCCAGACCCAGGGTCGCTACCGCTTCAGCCACCAGGAGCTGCTCGAGTGGGCCAGCGCGAACCGCTTCGTGATCGCGCCCCACCTGCGGCCGGAGCCCGACGAGCCCGGGCCGCTTCCCTCGCTGGCGGACGCGCTCGCAGAGGGCGGCATCTTCTACCGGCTCGAGGGTCTCGACCGGGAGGAGGTCCTGCGATCCCTCGCCCAGCTGCTCCGCGCGCGCCCGGGAGTCGACGCGGACGACCTCTACGAGAGGCTGTGCCACCGCGAGCGGCTGGGCTCGACCGGGCTCGGCGACGGCGTGGCGCTGCCTCACCCTCGGACGCCCCTCCCCTTTCCGCTCCAGGAGGCCTCGGTGACGCTGGCGTTTCTGCAGCATCCCGTGGAGTTTGGGGCGCTCGATGGCAAGCCCGTCTCGGCTCTCTTCGCGATCCTCGCTCCCAGCGTCCGCACCCACCTGCACCTGGCCTCGCGGGTGGCCTTCGCGCTGCGCGATCCGGGACTGCGCGGCAGCCTCGCCGAGCAGGGCAGCCGCGAGGCGATCCTCGAGCGTGTCCGGGCCGCAGAGGCAGGCCTCGACGGCGCAACGGCGTGCTGAGCGCACCTTGCCCCCGGGGAGCGCGGATGGAGGTGCCATGGGTCGCGAGCGACTGGCGTGGAAGGGCCTGACGAGCGTCGTCACGGGCGCTTCGAGCGGGATCGGGCGCGAGCTCGCGCTTCGGCTCGCGCGCCGCGGCGCCCGCGTGGCCTTGGTCGCTCGACGCCGCGAGCGGCTCGAGGCGCTCGCAGACGAGATCCGCCGCCACGGCGGCGAGGCGCTCCCCGTCGCCTGCGACGTGGCCTCTCGCGAGGGCGTCGCGGCGGCGGCGGCGCTCATCGTCCAGGCACTGGGCCCGATCGATCTCCTCGTCAACAACGCGGGCGTCGGCCGGCATCGTCGCTTTCTCGACTGGGAGGTGAGCGACATCGAGCGCATGATGGCGATCAACTACCTCGGAACGGTCTACTGGACGAAGGCGCTCCTGCCGCAGATGGTGGAGAGGCGCCGCGGATGGCTGGTCTTCATGTCCTCCGCCGCGGGCCGGATCGGAACGCCGGACGAGAGCGCCTATGTCGCGACCAAGTTCGCGCTGGCCGGGCTGGCCGAATCGCTGGGCCTCGAGGTCGAGCCCCTCGGCATCCACACCCTGACGGTCTTTCCGGGTGCGCTTCGAACCGAGCTGCTCGACGCCGAGTCTCTCGCGCGAATGCCCGCGGTCGCCCGGCGCATGCTGCGCGAGCCGCAGCCCCTGGTCGAGCGCATCTTGAAGGCGTTGGAGAGCGGGCGTCGCGAGGTCGTCTACCCGTGGACGATCTCGGCCGGCTTCGTCGTCCGGACCCTGGCGCCTGGTTTCTTCCGGCGCATGCTGCGCCGCACCACCCTTGGCGCGGAGCGCCCCGACCTGCCGCCGCCTCGCGAGCAGCGGCCGGATCGCTCCTCCACGGACCCCGGCGGGACCGCTCGCTGATCGCTCGCTGACCGGAAGGGCGATATCGGTCAGCAGTTTTCCTTGCGGTCGGAACTCCGCTGGTCGAGCATTCTGGCGGCCTGGGGGAGCCTCTCCATCTCACTGCAGGGGCACGAGAATTCGAGGGTGACCACGCGTGAGTCCGGCAGGCTCGGAGCGCCCACCCCGAAGCCCTCACACTGCAGGGAGCGGTGAAACCGCCCGACACAGCGAGCCGTATGTCGGGGGAGCTTCGAGGAAGCCACGCGCGGGTCGCGTGCGAGGGGGGAAGCGGTTGGATCGACTGGCCGAGATCGAGAGTCCCGAGGATCTGCGCCGCCTGGGTCGCGACGAGCTGGCTCCGCTGGCTCGGGAGCTGCGCGACTACCTGATCGAGGTGGGAACCGAGATCGGAGGCCACTTCGCCGGGAGCCTCGGTACCGTCGAGCTGACGATCGCGCTTCACTACCTGCTCGACACGCCGCGCGACCGCATCGTGTGGGACGTGGGTCACCAGGGATACGGCCACAAGGTCCTGACCGGCCGGCGCGAGGCCCTGCGCCAGATCAAGCGGCCCGGAGGCCCGAGCGGCTTCCTGCGCCGCAGCGAGAGCGAGTACGACGCCTTTGGCGCCGGACACGCGGGCACGTCGGTCTCGGCGGGGCTGGGCCTGGTCGAGGCCTCGCGACGTCAGGGACGCGGCACGCGGGTCGTCGCGATCCTGGGCGACGGCGCCGCGACGGCCGGAATGTCGTTCGAGGGGCTGAATCACACCGGCGAGATCCAGGCGCCGCTCCACATCGTCTACAACGACAATGGAATGTCGATCGCTCCGAGCGTGGGCGGACTGGCCCGCACCGGCGCGGCCCGCTCCTACTTCGAGGCCCTTCGACTGCGCTACCTGGGTCCGGTGGATGGCCACGACCTCGCGGCGCTGCTGCCCGCGGTCGAGGAGCTCCTCGCCACACCGGGTCCGACCGTGCTCCACGTGCGCACCCGGAAGGGCCGCGGCTACGACCCTGCGGAGGCCGATCCCTATCGCTGGCACGCGACGACGCCCTTCGATCGAAGCTCCGGCGTTCGTACGACCTCTCCCGCCGGCCCTCCGAGCTGGACGTCCGTCTTCTCGGAGGCCCTCTCGCGGCTCGCCGACCGCGACCCGAGGGTGGTCGCCATCACCGCGGCCATGCCCGATGGCACCGGCCTCGACCGGTTCGCCCTGCGCCATCCCGATCGGATGTACGACGTCGGGATCGCCGAGCAGCACGCGGTCGGCTTCGCGGCGGGACTCGCCGCCGAGGGGCTGCGCCCGGTCTGCGCGATCTACTCGACCTTCCTGCAGCGGGCCTACGACCAGATCATCCACGACGTCGCGCTCCAGCGACTGCCCGTCGTCTTCGCACTCGATCGTGCCGGGCTCGTCGGTGCCGACGGCCCTACCCACCACGGCGTCTTCGACCTGGGCTACCTGCGGATGATCCCGAACCTGGTCGTGGCCGCCCCGCGCAACGAGCCGGAGCTCCAGCGCCTGCTCGGCACCGCCGTGGACTCGGGGCGACCCTTTGCGCTGCGTTTTCCCAGGGGTCCGGCCACCGGCAAGGCCCTCGAAGAAAGGCCGGAGCCGCTCGAGATCGGGTCGGCGCAGGTGCTGCGCGCCGGCAGCGACGTCGCCCTGGTCGGTCTCGGCAAGACCCTCGACACGATCGAACGCGCGGCGGCGACACTGGCATCCGAGGGCATCTCGGCCCAGGTGATCGACGCCCGCTTCGTCAAGCCGCTGGATCGCGAGACCCTCGGCGCTGCCGCGAGGCACTGCGGGCACGTGGTCACCGTCGAGGACCACGCCGCGCTCGGCGGCCTGGGGAGCGCCGTTCTCGAGCTCCTGGCCAGTGAGGCCCCGCATGCCCAGGTTCGGATCCACGGCCTCCCGGATCACTTCGTCGAGCACGGCCAGGTCGACGCCCAGTGGCGAGATGCCCAGATCGACGCCGAGTCGGTCGCCAATGCAACCCGACTCTGGCTCGACGGCGCGCGCGATCCGCGGCGCCGAACGCTGCGCGCACCGCGGCTGCAGCGGGGATCGACCCTTGGTCGCTAGCGCGGCACCGGGGCCCGAGACCCTGTCGGCCTACCGCCACTGCCGCGATGTCGTGCGGCGCAGCGGCTCCAGCTTCTCGGCGGCCTTCTGGATGTTCCCCAAGCCCGAACGCAGGGCCCTCCACGCCATCTACGCCTTCTGCCGACTGGCAGACGACATCGCAGACGACCCGAGCGTGCGCGGCAACCGGAGCCTGCTGCTGTCTCGCTGGCGCTCCGAGCTCGATGCCGCCTACGAGGGCAAGTCGGTCCACCCCGTCGGCCTGGCGCTCGGCGATACGGTCGCGCGCTTCGAGCTTCCGCACGAGATCTTCCGCGACCTCCTGCTCGGCGTCGAGTCGGACCTGACGGGCGAGCCGATCGAGACCTTCGACGACCTGCGCCGCTACTGCTACCGCGTCGCGTCGACGGTCGGAATTGCAGTCGTCCGGGTGCTCGGCTGCGACACGCCCGCAGCCCTCGAGTACGCGGAGACGCTGGGGATCGGCGTCCAGCTCACCAACATCCTGCGCGACGTCGGCGAGGATGCGGCGTCGGGCCGGATCTACCTGGCCCGCGAAGACATGCGCCGCTTCGAGGTCGAGCCCGAGAGTCTGCGAGGCGGGCGGCCGTCCGACGCGCTCCGGCTGCTGCTCGCGCACTACGCCGAGATCGCGCGCATTCACTACGATCGCGCCGCACGACTCTGTCCCGAGGGGGATCGGCGCACCCTGCGTCCGGCCGCGGCGATGGGCCGGATCTACCGGCATCTCCTCGAGGAGCTGCAGCGGCGCGGCTACCCGTGCCTCGAGCGGTCGCTGCGGCTGTCCAAGCCCCGCAGGCTGGCGATCGCGGCCTCGGTCTGGCTGGGAGAGAGCGCGGCATGAGCGAGCTGGTCGAGCGAAAGCGCTCGCACCTGGAGCTCTGCGCGACGCGCGAGGTGGAGCACACGCGGGGTACCCTGCTGGATCAGGTCCACCTGCTCCACGAGGCGCTCCCCGAGGCCGCCGCGGCCGAGGTCGATCTGTCGATCGAGCTCTTCGGACGGCGCCTCGAGGTGCCGGTCCTGATCTCGGGCATGTCGGGGGGATCCGAGGAGGCCGGCCGCCTGAACCGGGGCCTGGCCAGCGTCGCCGCCAAGTGCGGCCTCGGAATGGGGGTGGGCTCCCAGCGAGCCATGCTCCTGGATCCCGAGCGTGCGGCCAGCTACCGGGTGCGCGAGGTGGCGCCCGAGATCCTGCTCCTGGCCAACCTGGGATCGGTGCAGGCGCGAGACCACGACCTGGGACGGATCGTCGAGCTCGTCGCGGCGATCGAGGCCGATGCGCTGTGCGTCCACCTGAACCCCGCTCAGGAGCTGGTGCAAGACGAGGGCGACCGCGACTTCCGGGGCTGCCTCGCGGCGATCTCGCGAATCGCGAGGACGCTCCCGGTGCCGGTGATCGTCAAGGAGACGGGCTGCGGCATGGCTCCGCGCACCCTCGCCCGGCTCCGGGACTGTGGCGTACGCTGGGTCGACGTCTCCGGGGCGGGAGGCACCTCGTGGACCGGCGTCGAGTCGCTGCGGGGATCCCATCGGCAGCGCAAGCTGGGAGAGGAGCTCCGCAGCTGGGGCATCCCGACGGCGCCCTCGATTCTCTTTGCCCGACGCGCCGGCCTGAACGTGATTGCGTCGGGAGGCATCCGCGGCGGTCTCGATGGGGCCCGCGCGCTGGCCCTGGGGGCCCGCGCCGTCTCACTCGCCCTCCCCTTTCTTCGCGCGTTCGATCGCGAGGGCATCGAGGGGGCGCAGCGACTGGCGGGAGAGCTCGCGGAGGCGCTTCGAGCGGCGGCTCTGCTGACCGGCGCCGTCGACGTGGCCGGTCTGCAGCGGGCGGAGTGGATCCCGGGCCCGGAGCTGGCGGGCTGGCTGCAGAGCCCGAGATCGGGGAGCATGAGCTGGACCTGAGTCGGACCCCATGCCTCGACCCGCGGAGTACACATGAGCCAGCCCCCAAGCCCGAACCCTTCCCGCGCCCAGGGCAAGGAGGAGCGCCACGCCCGCATCTTGCGCGCGGCGATGGAGCTCTTCGTCGATCGCGGCTTCGAGCACGCGAGCATCACGGCGATCGCCGCGCGCGCGGGGGTCAGCCGTGGAACGGTGTTCTGGCACTTCGGCAACAAGGAGGGGCTCTTCCGGGAGGCGTGCAAGCAGTTCTTCGTTCCCTTCTGGAAGGAGTTCGAGAAGAGCCTCGACAACCTCGAGCCGCGCAAGCGCGCGTTCGAGCTCTTCTCGGGCTACGAGGACTTCGTCCGCGCGAACCGCGGAACGGTCGAGGCCTTCCTGAGCTGGGTGCTCGGCGATGCGCCTTTCCGGGAGTCGTTCCGAGGAGAGCTGCTGGGCCTGCACCAGATGTTCGCGGGGGACCTGCAGCAGGCGATCGAAGGGGCGCTCGGAGATCCGGCCGAGGCCCAGGCCCTCACGACCGGCTTGATCTCGCTACTCGCCGGCAACCTGCTGCTCGGCCTGATCGATCCTTCGCCGCTGCTGGAGGAGAGGCTGCGCAACGGGCTGCGTGCCGTCGCGCGCCGCGTGCTGCCGCTCGGCCCCGGAAGTCCCGGAGCGCAGGGCGAGAAGTGACCTGCCCCGAGGCCCCGGCAGCGCTCCTCGCACGCTCTCGCTCGTCGTCTGCGCCGGGCGAGCGGCTCTCGCCCGAGGGCCTGGACTGGCTCGAGGGAGCCAGCGTCGAGCGGATCCTCGGCCGCATGCAGAGCGAGAACTTCAAGGTCGCGTCGCGGCTCCTGCCACGCGCCTGGCGCAGCGACCTGGTCGCCCTCTACGGCTTCGCGCGGCTGGTCGACGAGATCGGCGACGCGGCGCCCGGGGATCGGGGGGCCCTGCTCGACTGGATCGAGGCCGACCTGGAGCGCGCGTTCGAGGGCCGGGCACAGCACCCGCTGCTCTCGAACCTGGCCCCCACGATCGCTCGCTGCGGGCTGCCCCGAGCGGCGCTGCGGCGCCTGATTCGGGCCAATCGCCAGGACCAGCGAGTCCAGCGCTATGTGACCTGGAGGGAGCTGCGCGAGTACTGCCGGCTCTCGGCGGATCCGGTCGGGGAGCTGGTGCTTCACGTCTTCGGGATCGCCAGCCCGGAGCGCATCGCGCTCTCCGACTCGATCTGCACCGGGCTCCAGCTGGCCGAGCACTGGCAGGATGTCGCCGAGGACCTGCGCGCGGGCCGGATCTACCTGCCCGGCGAGGACCTCGACCGCTTCGGCTGCAGCGCCACGGACCTGACCGCGCCGCGCGCGACCGGGAGGGTGCGCGAGCTGATGCGCTTCGAGGTCGCGCGCGCCCGACGATGGCTGCGGGAGGGCGCCCCGCTGGTGCACGAGGTTCGCGGGCGGGCGCGTCTGGCGATCGCGGGCTTCGCAGCCGGAGGCTTCGCCGCGCTCGACGCGATCGAGCGTCGCGACTTCGATGTGCTCGGGGGTGCGCCACGTCCCCGGCATCGCGACCGGCTGCGGCATACCGCCGCGCTCCTGCGCCGTCCGCGCGGCGGAGCGGGGAGCCCATGAGCGCGCACCGGGTCGCGATCGTCGGCGGGGGCCTCGCGGGGCTGACCAGCGCCCTCGCGTGCGGCGATGCCGGCATTCCCGTCACCCTGCTCGAGGCCCGCGCACGGCTGGGCGGGGCGACCTGGTCGACGCGCCGCGACGGCCTGTGGGTCGACAACGGCCAGCACGTCTTCATGCGCTGCTGCGACGCCTACCGGCGTTTCTTGGAGCGCCTGCAGGTCGCGTCGTACGTCGAGCTGCAGCCCCGGCTCGCGATTCCCGTCGTGGCTCCTGGCGGGCGGACCCGCTGGCTGCGCCGCGGCCGGCTGCCGGCGCCGCTCCACCTGGGCGCGAGCCTCGCGCGCTTCTCGCACGTCTCGCGGGGCGACCGCCTGCGCATCGCCCTCGCCGCGCGGGCGCTGGCCGCGCTCGATCGCGACGACCCCAGGCTCGACGCGCGCAGCTTCGGCGACTGGCTGCACGCCCATCGCCAGTCCCCCTCCGCCGTCTCCACGTTCTGGGACCTGGTCGCGCGGCCGACCCTGAACCTGCCCGCCCAAGACGCCTCGCTCGCACTCGCCGCGATGGTGTTCCAGACGGGCCTCCTGGAGCGCGCCAACGCCGCAGACCTGGGCTATGCGACGATCCCACTCCAGCACCTGCACGCCGAGCCTGCGGCGCGCGAGATCGCCAAGCACGGCAGCCAGGTGCGAACCCGCGCGCGGATCGATCGCATCGAGCCGCGCAGGGACGGGGGCGCCGTGCTCTGGACGAGCGGCGAGCAGCTGGAGGTCGAGGTGCTGATCCTGGCGATCGGACATCGCGAGGCCGCGCGCCTGCTGCCCGCGGCGCTCGACGATCCGCAGGGCGTCGAGACGCTGGGGCACTCCCCGATCGTGAACCTGCACCTGGTCTACGACCGTGAGGTCCTGCCCCACGCGTTCGCCGCGGGAGTCGGCTCGCCCGTCGAGTGGGTCTTCGATCGCACGCAGGCGTCGGGCCTGTCGCGCGGGCAGTACCTGGCGGTCTCGCTCTCGTCGGCCGACGCATGGGTCGGCCAGTCGACGGCAGAGCTGCGCCGTCGCTTCGAGCCCGAGATGCAGCGGCTCTTCCCGCTCGCTCGCCAGGCGCGACTGGAGCGCTTCTTCACGACGAGCGAGCCGACCGCCACCTTCCGCCAGGCGCCGGGCAGCGCTCGCCTGCGGGCGGGCACCTGCACACGACTGCGCGGAATCTACCTGGCGGGCGCCTGGACCGACACGGGCTGGCCCGCGACGATGGAAGGGGCCGTGCGCAGCGGGCATGCCGCCGCGCGCCAGGCGCTGCAGCAGCTCGGAAGAAACCCACGCACCGAGGAGGCCACCCCGTGACCCAGCTCCGCTCCACCCTTCCCGCCGCGCACAGCGTCGCCGACACCCTCAAGCGGGCGAGCGAGCGGCTGCTCCAGCAGCAGAGCGAGGCCGGCTGGTGGAAGGCCGAGCTCGAGACCAACGTGACGATGGACGCCGAGGACCTGCTGCTCCGGGAGTTCCTGGGTATCCGCGAGGCAGTCGCCACGCGCCAGAGCGCCGCCTGGATTCGCCAGCAGCAGCGCGACGACGGCTCGTGGGGCACGTTCCACGGCGGGCCGCCAGAGATCTCGACCACCGTCGAGGCCTACGTGGCGTTGCGCCTGGCGGGCGATCCGGCCGACGCCGCCCACATGCGCCGCGCCGCCGAGCTGGTGCGCGAACTCGGCGGGCTCGAGCGCTCTCGCGTGTTCACGCGCCTGTGGATGGCGCTCTTCGGTGCGTGGTCGTGGGAGGCCCTGCCGGCATTGCCCCCCGAGGTGATCCTGCTGCCGCGCTGGTTTCCGCTGAACCCCTACGACTTCGCCTGCTGGGCGCGTCAGACGATCGTGCCCCTCACCCTCGTCGCCTCGCATCGCCCCTGCCGACCCCTGCCCTTCGCGATCGACGAGCTGCGCACGGGCGCGCCCCCACCGCCGCTGGCCGGGCTCGATAGCTGGGCCGGTCGGCTCCAGCGGCTCGACCGCCTGCTGCACCTCTACGAGCGGCGGCCGCTCGGGCCGCTTCGGCGTCACGCGACGCGCCTGGCGCTGGAGTGGATCCTCCGGCGCCAGGAGGCGGACGGCTGCTGGGGAGGCATTCAGCCACCGTGGGTCTACTCGATCCTGGCGCTCCATCTCTCGGGCTACGCCCTCGACCATCCGGTCGTGGCGAAGGCTCTGCGCGGGCTCGAGTCCTTCCAGGTCATCGAGGGTGACGTGCGGCGGATGGAGGCCTGCCAGTCCCCGGTCTGGGACACGGCGCTCTCGGTGCTGGCGCTGCGCGACGCGGGCCTGGCAGACGATCATCCCGCGCTGCAGCGCGCCAGCGACTGGCTGCTCGGACAGGAGGTTCGGGTTCGCGGCGACTGGTCGGTGCGGCGACCGGATCTCGAGCCGGGCGGCTGGGCCTTCGAGTTCGAGAACGACCACTACCCCGACCTGGACGACGCGGCCGAGGTGGCGCTGGCGCTGCGCAGTGTGCGGGGGAAGGGCCATGCCGATACCGACGAAGCCATCGAGCGTGCGGTGCGCTGGTGCCTGGGGATGCAGTCACGAGGCGGCGGGTGGGCGTCGTTCGACGTCGACAACACCCGCGAGCTCTGCATCCAGCTGCCCTTCTGCGACTTCGGCGCGGTGATCGATCCGCCGAGCGCCGACGTAACCGCCCACGTCCTGGAGATGATGGCCGGCGAGGGCTTGGCCGAGCGGCCGGCCCTGCGCGAGGCTCGCGCGTGGCTGCTCCGGGAGCAGGAGGCCGACGGCTCCTGGTTTGGACGTTGGGGTGCCAATTACCTGTACGGGACGGGTGCGGCCGTACCGGCCCTCGTGGCGGCGGGGGTGGATCCCTGCTCGCCCGAGATCCAGAGAGCCGTACGCTGGCTGGAGTCGCACCAGAACCCCGACGGGGGGTGGGGCGAGGACCTGCGGTCGTACGTCGACTCGGAGTGGCGGGCGCGGGGAGCCTCGACGCCCTCGCAGACGGCCTGGGCCCTTCTCGCGCTGATTGCCGTGGACCCCCAGGTGCAGAGCGTCGAGCGGGGCATCGACTGGCTGGTGCGAAGCCAGCTGCCGAACGGCGACTGGGAGGAGCGCGAGTTCACCGGCACCGGGTTCCCGGGGGACTTCTACATTCGCTACCACGGGTATCGTCTGACCTTCCCGCTGATGGCACTGGGACGCTACGCGCGAGCCCGATCGTGACCCCCCCGGAGACGGGTCCCGAGCTGCTGGTGCTCGCACCCCTGGGCATCGAGGCGGGTGCGCTGCGGCGCGGGCTGGCCGCGGAGTCCGAGATCTCGACGGTCGTCCTGCGGACGGGAATGGGACCGCGCCGGTCCGCACAGAGCCTTCGCCGGGTCCGGGAGTCTCCGGCTCGAGTGCTCGTCGTCGCGGGTCTGTGTGGCGCGGTATCTCCCGATCTCGGACCCGGGCAGGTGCTCGTGGCCTCCGAGCTGCGAGGACCCGCGGGATGCACCGCCCTCGCGTCGGCATCGTCGCTGCTGGCCTCGCTCGCCCGCGAGGGCGTGCCGGCGCGCGCGGTCCCCATCGCGAGCGTCGAGCGCGCCGTGCACGGCCGGGGGCGGGAGCGCATGGCCCGCGAGGGGGTCGCGGCGGTCGACATGGAGTCTGCGTGGCTCCATGCCGCCGCGGGCACTCGACCCTTCGCAGTGCTGCGGGTCGTCGCCGACGCGCCGGGCCACGAGTGGCTGCGCCTCGGCATCGCCCTCGATGCCCTCCGCGCCCTCCGCGCGCTCACGCGCTCCGCGCGGGCCCTCCAGCGCTGGGCGTGCACGGCGCTCCAGCGCGTGCCTTCGAACCTCGAAGGCAGCGCGATCCATCGCTCAACCACGCTCGTAGGGAGAGGAGCCTGATCATGGGAGTCCCGTTGCGGCAGGTCATCAAGGTGGCGACCCACCTGATGCGACAGAAGCTTCTCCGACGCGACAAGTTTCCGCTGATCGTGGAGCTCGAGCCACTCTTCGCGTGCAACCTGGCCTGCGCAGGCTGCGGCAAGATCCAGCAGCCCACCGAGATCCTCAAGCGGCGCATGAGCATCGAGGACGCGCTGGGCGCGATCGAGGAGTGCGGCGCGCCGATGGTCTCGATCGCCGGGGGTGAGCCGCTGGTCCATCCCGAAATCGACGGCATCGTGCGCGCGCTGGTCCGACGCCGGAAGTTCGTATACCTGTGCACCAACGGAATCCTGCTGGAGCGCAAGCTCGACCTCTTCGAGCCCTCGCCCTACCTCGCCTTCGCGATCCACGTGGACGGCCTGCGGGAGCGACACGACCGGGCCGTGTGTCGCGAAGGCGTCTTCGACACCTGCGTTCGGGCGATCCGCCGGGCCCAGGAGCGCGGCTTCCGCGTCACCACCAACACCACCTTCTTCAGCGATGACTCTCCGGAGACCGTGCGCGAGGTCCTCGACTTCCTGAACGACGAGCTCGAGGTCGACAACATGATGATCTCGCCGGCCTACGCCTACGAGAAGGCGCCCGACCAGGAGAACTTCCTCGGCGTCGAGCGCACCCGCAAGCTCTTCCAGACGGCGTTCTCGAACGGCAACCGCCGGCGCTGGCGGCTGAACCACTCTCCGCTCTTCCTGGACTTCCTCGAGGGCAAGCTGGACTTCGGCTGCACCGCCTGGGCGATTCCGAGCTACTCGGTGCTGGGCTGGCAGCGCCCGTGCTACCTGATGGCCGACGGCTACACGAAGACCTACCGCGAGCTGATCGAGACCACCGACTGGGAGCGCTACGGGCGCGGCCGCGACCCGCGCTGCGCCAACTGCATGGCCCACTGCGGCTACGAGCCCAGCGCGGTGCTCGAGACCGCCTCGTCCCCGCGCCAGTGGCTGCGAGCCCTGGGCGATCTGCGCTGAGCGACCCGCGGGCAGAGGGTGCGGCCGATCGGCTCGACCGCGCC
>JBHHYV010000079.1:0-17984 GCA_046757685.1 Myxococcota bacterium | reverse complement strand
GAAGAGGCCCACGCGCAGGATCAAGCGGCTTCGGCGTGCCTCATGAGAAACCGTGCGGCATAACAAGGCGATGAAGCTGGCCGGCCATAGCCGGGGCCAACTTTGGTAGCCTTCTGGCAGCGGTATCGGTTGCCTCGTCGCTGGCGGTCAGCGGCCGGCAGCTTATCGCTGATCCGTTGGGCGGCGCGATCGAATCGGGAGCGATGCTAAACTGGGGCACGATCCCCGGAGAGCAAGCCTATGCCTGACTTCAAGTGGAAGCCGATCGAACCTCTATCGGATACCGACCGCAACATTGACCTGGCCGCTATCCGCCCGTTGTACGAATCCTGGCGCATGGCGCGCGGCCGCCTGGAGGGCTCTAGTCCTGCAGGCCTACAGAGATTTACCGAGCACTTGATCCGCCGGCTGAGCGTCGAAACCGGGATCCTGGAACGCCTCTACGATCTGGACCGCGGGACGACGGAAGCCCTCGTTCAGAACGGATTCGTGGAGGACCTGGTTTCCCACGGCAGCACGGATATTGAACCCAGCCGGCTGATCGACTTCCTCCGCGATCAGGAGGCCGCCGTTCAACTCGTCATCGACTGCCTCACGGGGAACCGAGAACTCACGAAAGGGGTGATTCACGAACTCCACGCGATACTGACCCAACATCAGGACACAACTGTCGCGGTCGACCAGTTTGGCAACCGACTAGAAATCCCTCTCCTCAAGGGGCAGTTCAAACAACAGCCGAACAACCCGAGGAGACCCGATGGCTCCGTCCACGAGTACTGCCCGCCAGTCCATGTGGAATCCGAGATGGACAACCTTCTTCGGTGGCTGGAAGAGTACCGAGACGACGACCCCATAATCGTCTCGGCTTGGCTCCATCACCGATTCACGCAGATCCACCCCTACCAAGATGGAAACGGCCGCGTCGGCCGTGTCCTTACCACGCTTGTCCTATTGAAAGCTGAGCTTCTCCCGCTCGTCATAGACCGCGATCTGCGTACCGAGTATGTACAGGCACTGGAAGCAGCAGACTTCGGGGATCTGTCGAAGCTCGCCTCCCTCTTCGCACGGCTCGAGCGGTCCGCCATCCTTGAAGCGCTCAGCGTGGACATCGAAGCAGAGATCGAGGCAGACAAGACGCTGACGTCCGCGGTGATCGATAGCCTTGCGGCGAGGTTCAGCAAGAGAAGGGCCGAGAAGCACGCGGAACTAAGGCGCGTCAACGAGATCGCGGTGGCCCTTCGGTCCGGGGCTCGAAGCGCCATCGAACGGGCGTTCAACGAGCTGAAGGAGCCGATCTCCTTCATCAGCCAGCCAGAAATCCACGTCCTTGACGGCGGCCCAGACAAGGACAATGCGCACTGGTACAAGTATGAGGTGGTAAAGTCGGGGAACGAGGCCGGGAAGTACGTGAACTTCCATGAAGCTCACTACTTCGTGAAGGCGACGATTCGCGTCGCCCGTGATCGGTTGGTGTTTGTCACGTCGTTCCACCACATCGGGCGCGAACTCGCGGGCATCATGGAGGCAACGGCCTTTGCGAGGCTTGAAGCATTTGAAGACTCCGAAGATAGGGAGTACGCATCCCAGGACTTCTTCGTCTGCTCCCTCGAACCGTTCGTGTTTACGCACCGAACCGAGATCGACCAGATCGAGGAGAGCTTCGAACGCTGGATCGATACAGTACTGGCGATCGCGATCAAGGAGTACGGCGATCGCTTGTAGTTGCGCGCGCCGCCCAACGGCGTGCAGCTGACGAGCCACAGCCCGTTCCAATCGACCTTTGGTAGCCTTTGGCATTGTAGTAACTCTGGCGCTTCGCGCGGGTCACGGAGGCGCTCTGGCGCGCAGCTGAAGCCCGATCCGTCGGTCGGCACGAAGGCGGGAATGGAGACGCCTGAGCAGAAGATCGCGCGGGTCGTGTGAGAGCACGTGGCGGTCGCGCCGTACGATCCCAGGTGGCCGAAGATGTTCCAGCAGGAGCGACACCACCTGCGTTCCTGTCTTCCGCATGACTTGGTCAAGCGGATCGAGCACTTTGGCAGCACGGCTGTCCCTGGCCTCGCTGCCAAGCCCATCGTCGACATTCTGGCTGAGGTCGCGAATCTCGAGGAGACGAAGCAGCGAATTGCGCCAGTGCTCGAAGCCCAGGGCTACGACTACTTCTGGCGGCCTTCATGGGGCGACAGTACGCCTCCATTCTACGCCTGGTTCATCAAGCGCGATGAGAGCGGGTCCAGAACGCATCCCATCCATAGGGTCGAGGCGAACTTCGAGCACTGGGACAGGCTGCTTTTGCGAGACTACCTCGTGCAGCATCCAGATGTTGCCCGGGAGTACGGCGAACTGAAAACGCGGCTCTCGGAACGTCATGATCGCGACCGGATTGCCTACACACAAGCGAAGGCTCACTTCATCATCGCCGTCACGGAGAGCGCGAGGCGTCGGCCTCCGGGTCGGGGTCGCTCCAGCAGCCACGCGCCTCGGCCGCCTCCGTGACCCGCTAACGCAGCTTGCGGAAGAAGCTGCGGATGTCGGCGACCAGCGCCTCCGGCTCCTCGAGCGCCGCGAAGTGCCCGCCGGCCTTCATCTCGGTCCACTGGCGGACGTCGAAGTGGGCCTCGGCCCAGGCGCGCGGCGGCCGGTAGAGCTCCTTGGGAAAGATCGCCGCGCCCATCGGCACCGCCACCTTCTCGCTCGAGGGTCCGAAGCGGCCCGAACGCATGCTCTCACAGTAGAGGCGGATCGACGAGGCGATCGTCTGGGTCACCCAGTAGAGGGTGATGTTGGTCAGCAGCTCGTCCTTGCTGAAGCGCCGCTCTACGTCTCCCTCGCAGTCGCTCCAGGTTCGGAACTTCTCGACGATCCACGCGGCGAGCCCCGCGGGGGAGTCGTTCAGCGCGTAGCCCAGCGTCTGCGGCTTGGTTCCCTGGATCCGCTGGTAGCCGGTCTCCTGCTCCTGGAAGCGCCCCATGTCGGCCAGGCCCTGCAGCTCGGCTGGCGAGAGCCCCTCAGTGGGATTCTCGACGCCCTGGGGTGGGCCCGCGACCACCATGTTCAGGTGGATCCCCACGCAGTGCGACGGGTCTCGGACCCCGATCAAGGTCGAGATGATCGCGCCCCAGTCCCCGCCCTGCGCGCCGTAGCGCGAGTACCCGAGCCGCGCCATCAGCGCGGCCTCGAGCTCGGCCACCCGCTGGCAGTCCATCCCCGGCTCCGAGGCCGCCTGCGAGAAGCCGTAGCCCGGAATCGAGGGGCAGACGACGTGGAAGGCGTCCTCTGCGCTTCCGCCGTGTGCGACGGGATCACTGAGGGGACCGAGGATCTTGTGGAACTCCATGATCGAGCCCGGCCAGCCGTGGGTGATGATCAGCGGCTGGGCACTCGGCTCCGGGGATCGCACGTGGAGGAAGTGCATCCGCAAGCCGTCCACCCGGGTGGTGAACTGGTCGAAGGCGTTCAGCGCCTCTTCCTGCTTGCGCCAGTCGAACCGGGTGCGCCAGTACTCGACCAGCTCGCGCAGGTAGTCCAGGTCGGTTCCGTAGGACCAGCTCGCGTCGTTGACCTGGTCGGGGAAGCGCGTGCGCGCCAGCCGCTCGCGCAGGTCGTCGAGCACAGCGTCGGGGACCTGGATGCGGAAGGGCGTGATGCTGTTGGCCATGGGAATCCTCCAGAAAGATCCGAGAGGCGACCTCTCGGAGATTGACCCCTCTGTACTCGGGGACTAAAGTGTAGACGGATCGACAGAGGCCGTGGCAACGGAGGGCGAGGCACTCGCAACCGTCGGTCAGCGAGCCCCGGCCGCGTCGATCTGGAACGAGTGCCGACGGTGCGAGTTTCATGCGGGCTTGTCCGGCGCCGGCCGGAGGCTTCCAATCCATGCCGGGAGACCGGGAGACGACGCCCGGCGCGCCGGTAGCAGCGAATGGCCGGTCGCAGGCCAGGCTATCGGAGCGACACACGCCGGTGTCTCTCGCGAGCGCCCAAAGGTGCTCCCCGGGGCAGCCACGCTTCCACTGTGCACGGTGCCGGATGCCCGCAGCCTCCAACGCCCGCTCGTCGGCCGTCGACGGTCGGATCGGAACGGTCTGATCGGAAGGAGGAGTCATGGGTCGACTCGCGGGGCGAAGGGTGCTGGTCACCGGGGCCTCATCGGGGATCGGGCACCAGACGGTGCTGCGATTCCAGCGCGAGGGCGCGAGCGTCTTCGGCATGGACGTCCAGAAGCCCCCGGACGGCCTGCCCGCCGACTTCCTCGAGGTCGATGTGCGGGACGAGCCAGCCGTGCAGGCCGGGGTCGCCGCTGCGATCGCCTGCCTGGGGGGGCTCGACGTGGTCGTCAACGCCGCGGGTGTCGCGGGCGGCGGCCCGGTGCACCAGCTCGAGAGCGCGGAGTGGGACCGCGTGATCGACATCAACCTGAAGGGAACCTTCCTGGTCTGCAAGCACGCGCTGCGCGCGATGGTGGAGCAGGGGTCGGGGGTCCTGGTCAACCTGGCCAGCATCGAGGGGCTCGAAGGCATGGAGGGAACGAGCGCCTACAACGCCTCGAAGGGCGGCGTAGTGCTCTTGACCAAGCAGATGGCGATCGACTACGGGCGCTACGGCATCCGCGTGAACTGCATCTGCCCGGGGATGATCGACACGCCCATGGTGGCTGCGCTTCGGGGGCCGGGGCTCGAGGAGGTTCGTCGCGCCTTCGAGAGCAGGCACATGCTCGGCCGCTTCGGCAGGCCCGAGGAGATCGCCGCGGTCGCCCTCTTTCTGGCCTCGGAGGACGCCTCGTTCGTGACGGGACACGCCCTCGTCGCCGACGGAGGCTGGATGGCGGGAACCCGGGTGGGAGCGGTCGAGGCGTTCGAGGGCGCCTCGCCAACCGCCGCGCCGGCAGGAGGCTCGGGCCCGGGCGGTGGAGCCCGAAGAGTATGATGGCGCGATGCAGGCACCCCTCGATGCCAAGCAGGTCCTGGAGCTTCACGACACGCTCTCCAACTGGGGACGCTGGGGCGTCGAGGACCAGATCGGCACCCTCAACCTGATCACTCCCGAGAAGCGGCGCGCCGCCGCGGCGTCGGTGCGCAGCGGCCGCAGCGTGTCCTGCGCCCGGCCCCTCCCGACCGACCCTGCGCCCGACAACCCCAACCCCGTCGCGCACCACATGATCGGGACCGCGAGCGAGGGGTGGGGCGCCGACTACTTTGCGATGGCGCCGCATGGCTTCTCGACCTCGCACATCGACGCGCTCTGTCACATCTTTCACGAGGGCAGCCTCTACAACGGCTTCCCGATCGGACGGGTCACCGCGCACGGGGCGCTCGCCCTCGCGATCCACTCGCTGGCGGACGGAATCTCGACGCGGGGTGTGCTGCTCGACGTTCCGCGCGTGCGCGGCGTCGACCACCTGGAGTATGGCGAGCCGATCTTCGTGTCCGATCTCGAGGCTGCCGAGGCACTGGGACCGGTGTCCGTCGAGCCGGGCGACGTGGTGCTGGTGCGGACCGGACGCTGGATCGCGCGCGAGCGACTCGGTGCCCGGCCGCCCGCCGAGGGTCTGGCGGGCCTCGATGCCTCGTGCCTGCCGTGGCTTCACGAGCGAGGTGTCGCGGCCCTGGGCTCCGACGGGGTCTCGGACGTGATTCCCTCGCGGGTCGAGGGGGTACCGATGCCGATCCACACGGTGGCGATCGTCGCCATGGGCCTGCACCTGCTCGACAACCTCGACCTGGACGGGCTCGCAGCGGCCTGCATCGAGGAGGAGCGGATCGATTGCCTGCTGACGGTGGCGCCCCTGATCCTGCAGGGCGGGACCGCGAGCCCCGTGAACCCGATCGCACTGTTCTGAGAGTCCCCTCCGGGGGGGCTGTCCATCGGTCGAGACTCAGCGAAAGTCGTGCGAGGGAGGCAGCTCGGCGCGCCGGATCTCGGCGTCGAGGCACTCGAAGCGGCGCGCGCGGACGTGGATCACTCCATCCTGGCTCTGGACCCGGCCCTCGACCATCAGGATCCCCGCCGTCTGCAGCAGCGCACGGTGACGCTGGAACAGGTCGGGCACCACGATCGCGTTGGCGGTGCCGGTCTCGTCCTCGAGAGTCAGGAAGAGAAAGCCCCTGGCGGTGCCCGGTCGCTGGCGCACGATCACGACCCCGGCGATCCGCACCGGGTGGCCGTCGGGCGCACTGCGGAGCTCGCGCGCGGACAGGATGCCTCGCGCACGGAGCCGATCGCGCAGGTGTGTCATCAGGTGGGGACCGATCGTCAGGCCCGTGCCTCGGTAGTCTGCGAGCGTCTCCTCGAGCGGACTCATCTCGACGAGGGGCGAGGGGGTCTGCGAGGGGGCCCCCGCCAGCAGGTCGCCCTCGAGGGCCGCGATCTGCCAGAGGGCCTCGCGCCGCTTCAAGCCGAGTGCGGCACAGGCGCCGATCTCGCCGAGCCGCTCGATCTCGTCCCGGTGAAGGCCCGTTCGCCGGGCCAGGTCGGCCAGCGAATGGAAGGGAGCCGCGGCGGCGATGCGCTCGGCCGCGTCCCGGCGCAAGCCGTCGACGTAGCGGAGGCCGAGTCTTACCCGGGTATCGGCCGCAGGTCTTACCCGGGTATCGGCCGGCGAAGCCGGCCTGCCGGGCTTCGCTCGGCTTTGCCTCGCTGCGCGCGCTTCGCGCTTGCGGGGGAGGTTCGGGTGAGCAGGGGTGGGGGAGGCTGCGCGCGCTTTGCGCTTGGGGGTTGGGCCCGGTGGTGTGGGGGTGGGAGTGCGGGGCTCGATCGTGCATGGCCAGGAGCTCTTCTGGATGTCGATGGGGAGGATTGGTACGCCGTGGCGCTGGGCGTCCTGGATCAGGGTGGCGGGGGAGTAGAAGCCCAGGGGGTAGGCGTTGAGCATGGCGGTGAGATAGCAGGCCGGGTGGTGGGCGCGGATGTAGGCCGAGGCGTAGGCGAGGAGTGCGAAGCTCGCGGCGTGGCTCTCCGGGAACCCGTAGAGCGCGAACGAGGTGATCTGCTGGATGATCTCGTTCTGTGCGGCGGGCTCGATGCCATGGCGGGTCATGCCGGCGCGCAGCCGCTCCTCGATGGAACGCATGCGCTCGGCGGAGCGCTTGAATCCCATGGCGCGGCGCAGCTCCTCGGCCTCGCCCCCCGAGAACCCCGCGATCGCCATCGCGATTCGCAGCAGCTGCTCCTGGAAGAGAGGCACGCCCAGGGTGCGCGCCAGGATCGGCTCGAGATCGGGATGGGCGAAGGTGACGGGCTGGCGGCCCGCGCGCCGCAGCAGGTAGGGCTGCACCATGTGGCCGACGATCGGCCCGGGGCGGATGATCGCGACCTCGACGACCAGGTCGTAGAAGCAGCGCGGCTTCATGCGCGGGAGCGTCGCCATCTGCGCGCGGCTCTCGACCTGGAAGACTCCGACCGTATCGGCGCGCTGCAGCATGGCGTAGGTCTCGGGGTCGTCGGGGGGCAGGCGCGCCAGGTCCAGGTCCACGCCGTCGTGCTCGCGCACCAGCGGGATCACCTCTTCGAGCACCGCCATCATGCCGAGGCCCAGGAGGTCGATCTTGATGATCCCCAGGTCTGCGCAGTCGTCCTTGTCCCACTGCACGACCGTGCGATCCGCCATGCGCGCGGGCTCGAGCGGAACCACGTGATCGAGACGTCCGCGCGCGATCACCATGCCCCCCGAGTGCTGCGACAGGTGGCGCGGTAGGTGTTGAATCTGGCGCACCAGCCGCAGCAGGTGGCGGATGCGCGGCGCCCGCGCGTCGATTCCCTGGCGTCGGATCTGCTCCTCGAGGGTGTCGCTCTCGTCGGTGTACTCGTGCCGCGACAGCAGCCGGGCTAGGCGGTCGATCTGCGCCGGCGCCAGTCCGAGGACCTTGCCCAGCTCGCGGACCGCACTGCGGGGGCGGTAGCTGATGACGTTGGCGGTCATCGCGGCGCCGTGGGGACCGTAGCGCGCGTAGACGTACTGCAGGATCTCCTCGCGGCGATCGCCGGAGGGCAGATCGATGTCGATGTCGGGCCACTCCCCTCGCTCCTCGGAGAGGAAGCGCTCGAAGAGCAGCTGGTAGCGGATCGGATCGATGGCCGTGATCCCGAGCGCGTAGCAGACCAGGCTGTTGGCCGCCGAGCCTCGCCCCTGGGCCAGGATTCCGCGCGCGCGGCACTCGCGCACGATGTCCCAGACGATCAGGAAGTAGCCCTCCAGGTCGAGCCGCCGGATCATGGCCAGCTCGTGGTCCAGCTGCCGCCGCACCCGAGCCCCGAGGCGTCCGGCGTAGCGGTCTCGCGCCCCGCGCTCCACCAGCGCGCGCAGCCGAGCCGCCGGGGTCTCGCCGGGCGCGAGCGGAAAGTCGGGAAAGCGATACCCCAGGTCGCCGAGCGTGAACTGGCAGCGCTCGGCGATGGCGAGCGTATTGCGCAGGGCTTCTGGGCAGTCGCCAAAGCGCTCGGCCATCTCGCGGGGGGAGCGCAGGTGGCGTTCGCCGTTGGGGAGCAGGCGACGGCCCGCCTGCTCGAGGGTGGTGCGGTGGCGCAGGCAGGTCAGCGCATCGAGCAGGGGTTTTCCCGAGGCCCGTGCGTGGCGAACGTCGCCGGTCGCGACCGGAGGCAATCCGGTCGCGAGCAGCGCCCGGTTGCGCCGCTCCTGGTCGGGATCGGCGTGACGCCGCAGCTCCGCGTAGAGCTCTCCCGGAAAGATCTCGGCGAGGGTCGTGGCCAGCCGCGGCTCGCGCACCAGGGCGGTCAGTCCCGCGCGGTGGGCGCGCAGGTCGTCGAGCGTGATCCGGCAGTGGGGCTTCGGAAAGGAGGCATGGCCCCGCGTGATCAGCCGGCACAGGTTGCGGTAGCCCCGAGCGTCGTGCACCAGCAGCTGCACCCGGCCTCCGGCGGGTGGGGGGTCGCTCTTGCGGCGCGCCCGCCCGGATCCGAGCAGGGTCAGGCGCGCACCGACCCGCGGCCGGACCCCCGCCCGTCGCGCCGCGCGCCAGAAGCGCGGGGCGCCATACACGCCGCCCACGTCGCAGAGCGCCAGCACCCCGTGGCCCAGCTCCGCCGCGCGCTCGACCAGGTCCTCGGGCGTCGACGCCCCCTCGAGGAAGCTGAAGGCGCTCCGGATCCCGAGCTCGGCATAGGGGGGAGAGGCCATGCGCTAGTTTCGTCTTTTGTTCGCTCATGGGTCAAGGGAATCGAGCCCCTGCCGAGCCGCGCTTGAGCTGCCCTCCCAGGGCCGCGAAGCTCCCCGGAGGCCCGCTCCCGTGCGTCCGGACAAGGGGGAGCGGGGAGGGGGAAGGGAGTCCCGCCGATGGCCCGGCCGAGCTGGATCGAGCGCTTTCTCTTCGCGCGCCCCTCCTTGTATGGGGTCAAGCGCTTCCTGATCGAGGACGTCCTGTGGCGCGGGCTTCTCTCCGGGGTCTTCCGCATGCGGGCTCACCCGATGCCGGACGGCGCTGCCCTCTTCCGGGCGCGCGATGTCCTGGTCGCGGCCTGCGGACCGGGAAGCCCCCTGACCGGCCCGCCGGTCGAGGGCTGCGCCCGGGTCACGGCGTTCGATCGATCGCCCGAGTTCGCTGCGCGCTGTGCCCGTCGCCGGCCCGACTGGCAGGTCTACTGCGGAGACCTGCAGTCCATCCCCCACGCCGACGATCGCTTCGAGGTCAGCGTCCTCTACTCGACCCTGCACCACCTGCCCTTCGATGCGGGCCTCGCGCTCCGCGAGCTGGCGCGCGTGACCCGCGAGCGGATCGTCGTGGTCGAGGGGGTCGTTCCCCCCCGGGGGCTCCTGCGGGCGGCCCTCCTGAGCTGGTACCGCCTCGTCGATGGCGGGCACCACTACTACACGCTCCCCGAGCTCGAGGGAGTCTGCCGGGAGCTGCAGCTCCCGATCGAGTCGCAGGGTCTCCACAGCCCGATCCGTCACATGTGGCTCGCCGTGCTGGACTGCCGGGGCCGCCGGGAGGTCTGAGGGGCCTTGGGGAGACGGGAGGGAGCCGCGGATCCCGACGCGAGGCATTCCCCGGCTCTCGATCGTGAGCTCGGTTGGCTCTACGCGCAGCACCTGGGGGTTCTGATCGGGGGCGCGTCGCTCGGGGCGCTGCTGGCGCTCGTCGTCGGCGGGATCCCGATCGACTTCTCAGCGGAGATCGCGCGCGCCCGCGAGCTCGGAATCGTCAGCAAGACGATCCTCGCCGGGTATCCGAAGTCGCGCGACCTGGTGAACGCCCTGTCAGTGGTCGGCCTTCCCGTCCTCGTCGCATTCGCGGGCTGGCTCGTCTGGTCTCGCCGCGATCGCTCCCGGCTGCGGGCGCTCCTGTCGCATCCCGATCCGCCGCGCACGCCTTCCTCGGGCCTTCGACGCTGGCTGGTGCCGGCCCTCGTGGCTTCGATCGGACTCGTCCTCACCTTCAACATCAACGTCTTCTATCGGCCCGGGTTCAACGCTCACGTCGGCGCCTGGATCTTCCTGGGCGAGCAGGGAGAGCTGCTGGAGTGGGCAGGCCGCACCCTTCAGGGGCAGGTCTTCGGACGGGACTACTTCTGCCTCTACGGCCCCATGCTGATCTACCCGCTCGCGGCGGCGCTGAAGATATTCGGGACGAACGTCGTGGTGGCTCGCGTCTACAGCTATGCGCTCAACCTGGTGGGCTATGCGATCGGCATCTTCTTCCTGGACCGCACCCTCCGCACGCGAACCGGGTTCGCGCTCTCGTCGCTCGTCTTCCTGCTCGCTTTCAACATGCTCTACTCGTTCACGGCCAATACGACCCTCCTGCGCGCCGCCCTGGGGGTGCTTCCGCTGCTGCTGATGCACCTGAACCATGCGAAGCCGCAGACGGCCCTCGTGGTCGCCGCGGGCGCGGTGGCGGGACAGAGCCTGCTCTTCAGCCAGGAGATCGGGCTGTGCTGCCTGGCCACCCTCGGGCTCTGGGTCGGGCTCGAGCTCCTGCTCGAGCGCGACCTGCCGAGAGCCGCGCGCGAAGCGGGCCTGCTGCTCGCGAGCGTCTGTGCGTCGGTGGCTCCCTTCGCCGTGTACCTCGCGCTGCACGGCGCCCTGGGAGCCGCGCTCGAGAGCCTGTACGGATTTCCGCGACTCGCGACGCTCGGATTCGGCTCGCTTCCCTTCCCGTCGTTTCGAGCCTTCGTGGCTCACCCGGTCGCGAGCGGAGCGGTCTTCCACTACTGGGTGATCGGCGTCTACGGGGTCTCGCTCCTGGGGCTGCTGCCCCGTCTCTGGCTGGGCGTCCGTGACCCCAGGCTCCCGCTCGAGGGGGCGCTGACCGTCTTCGGGCTGCTGATCTTCCGGATCGCCCTGGGTCGCTCCGGCGAGGTCAACGTCTTCCGGTCCGCGCTTCCGGCCTTCCTTCTCTGCTTCCTCCATCTCGAGCGCGCGGCACGGGTCGCTCTGCGGGGCCGACCGCGCGCACTCCGGATCGGAGGCGCCGCCCAGGCGACGGTCTGGGCGCTCTCGTTGGGGGGGCTCTTCGCGGGCTCCCCCTACCTGGAGTCGCGTCTCGTGGCCCAGCTCCATGACCTGGCGCACGCCTCGGGCAAGCTCACGCTCGTGGAGTCGGGCCGGTCGCTCCCCACCCTGGAGCGCGCCGGGGTCTTCGTCGACGACACGACCGCGCGCAGCATCGACCAGATCCAGGACTTCCTCTCCGCGAACACCCGGCCGGGGGAGTACGTGTACTTCTTTCCGAACGAGGCGATCTACTACTTTCTCTTCGATCGCCGCAACCCCACGCGCTATGCGCTGTCGTACTTCGCGATCTCGAGGCAGCAGCGCCTGGAGCTGGTGAGGGAGCTCGAGGACAAGAAGCCGCGCTACGTCGTGTTCAGCCCGAGGACCTGGCGGGTGGACGGCATTCCCGAGGCGATCCAGGTGCCCGAGGTGGTGGCCTACCTGCGCCGTCACTATCGGCCGGTCCGTTCGAGCCCCGACGTGGTGTTCCTGGAACGCGTCGATGGCTGAGGCGGCTCCTCAATCGTAGATCCCGTCCATCCACCAGCCTCCGTCGTCGAGGCCTCGGTAGATGCGGTAGAGGCCTCCGTCGGAGAGCTCGACGTCGTAGTAGTCGCGCGCGTAGCAGCGCTCGCCCCACCACTCGCCGAAGAGGCGCCAGGGTCCGGCGCGCTCCACGACGTGGCCGCCCGCGATCTCGCCGGGGGTATTCCACTTGCCGCGCGGCTCGACCCGTTCCGGGGCCTCGCAAGGGCCCCAGACGCGGAGCGGCTGGGGGGGACGCAGGGCACGCAGGGCCATCGCGGGCGTGGAGGGCGGTCCGAGGCGGGGGGCCGGCTGCGGCGCCGGGTGGGTGTCGAAGTCGGCGATGCGTGCCGCGTCGGGCCGGTAGCCCTCTTCGAGGGCGGGAGCGCCCACCTGACCCGGTCCGCACATCGCCTCGAGGCGTGCGACGGTGGAGGCCAGCTCGGCGGGAGCGGGAAGGGGGGGCAGGAAGAGATCGAGCTGCGAGGGTTCGAGGAGGCTCGGGGTGGCGATGACGCGCAGGCGCTCGACGGGGGCGCGTGGAGGGTCGGCTTCGAGTGCCAGGCGCACCAGCCGGGTGAGGGTGGCGCCTTCGTGGGTCGGGGCTCCCAGGCCCACCCGCCGGGCGAAGGTCTCGCCATTCTCGAGCTCGAGCTCCACCCGGAGCTCCCGGACGGCCAGCCCGAGCAGTCGCAGCCGGCGCGCCAGCCGCTCGAGGGCTCCGCGCACCAGGAACGCCAGCCGCTCGAGATCGCCCACGGGATAGCCGGTCTCGAGCCCCTCCTCGAAGCGCTGCCGCGGCGGCGCCGGCCGGAAGGGAAGCAGATCTTCGCCACGTGCACGTCGCGCCAGCTGGACGCCCTCCTCTCCGAGGCGCGCGCCGAGTGCGCGCAGGGGGAGGGAGGCCAGCGCTCCGAGTGTGCGTACGCCCCAGCGGGTGAGTCGGTCGAAGAGCTCGTCGGGGGGCTCGAGCAGGTCGAGGGGCAGGTCCCGGAGAAAGCGCCCCACCTCGCCGGTCGTGACGGCGTGCCCACCCCCGCGGTGCCGCGCGGCCAGCAGGGCGACCGTACGCGAGGGTCCGATGCCCACGCGCGTGCGGCCCTCGTCGCCCGTGCCTCGGCGGGCGGGCGTGACGTCGCCGGGTCCGAGCCCCACCTCGGCCAGGCGCTGGTCGAGCGCGGCTCGCAGGCGACCGGGTGTGGGAAAGGACACCTCGGTTCCCTCGAGGTCGAGCAGGACGATTCCCGCGGCCGAGTCCTCGACCCGTGGTGTGATCGAGCGCGCGACGTCGACCAGGGCCTCCTGGGCCGAGCGGATGCCTTCGAGCGAGATGCGGCGCACGACCAGGTCGGGGCGTGCGGTTCGTGCTTGCGCCACGCTCAAGCCCCGCAGCGCTCCACCCATCACCGCCGCTCGCGGGTCGTCCTCCTCGGCCACCGCGATGCTTCGCCCCGCGAGCTGGGGCTCTGCTCGCAGCACGGCGGTGAGTGCCGGATCGGGAATCCACAGGCACGCGAAGCGAGAAGGGGTGCGGTGGCCCAGGGTGGGGGGAGAGGCCATGGTCGATTTCTCAGGTCGGACGCTGGTGAACGGCGAAGGTGGGCGGGCTTCCCCTCCGGCCCTGCTGGACGAGGGAAGGGTCCCGCTGGACGAGAGGGGAGAGCGAGCCCAGCGAGGATCCACTGCGCGCGCGCGCGATCCAGACCTGCGACTCGAGTCCCTCGAAGAGTCCGCCCTCGAAGCGCGCCCTGCGGCGCTCGGTCTCGAGTCCGAGCGCCGCGAACGACCCGGCCATCCGCTCGGAGTCCAGCACGACGAGCGTGGCGCGTGCACTGCGGGCTCGGCGCGCCAGGCGGATCCAGACAGAGGGGGGGACAACGGGTGCGGCCCTCCGGGTCCCCTCGAGGTCGAGCACCACGAGCGCGAAGCCGGTGCGCAGCAGGATCTCGCTGGCGCGCAGGGCCGCGATCCGAGTGGGGGGACGCACCCAGAGGGTGCGCGCCAGGTCCGTTCCCGAGCGGCGCAGGAAACGAGGATCGAGCGCATCGGGAAGATCCACCCAGCCGACCAGCTCGCCGCGAGCGGTGACATGGCTCGCCAGTCGGTAGGCGAGCGCGGTGCGACCCGAGGAGAGGGCTCCGGCGATCTCGATCAGCTGCCCCGGCCTCTTCGATTCGAGCTCGGGGCTCGGCGCTGCCGTCTCTGGACCGAGGAGGGGATCGGGGGCCGGTCGCCCACGTGGGGGGTCCCCTCCTCGGTCGGTTGTCGGGCTTGTGGAGAGTGGGATTGGGTCGGCGGTGGGGGTGTCCGGAGACCTCGGAGAGGCCAGCGGCTGGGGAATGCCGACGCGAACGCGCCCGGCGAGCCCCAGCTCTGCAAGGACCGCGGTGAGCTCCCGTCGTCGATCTCTTCGCCCGGCTGAGGTTGCGAGTGGGGGGGTTGCCCGGAGATCGGGGGTGGGGGAGATCGAGATCGGGAGAGAAAGCTCACTCACGGCCCGTCGCATCGGTGGATTTTCGCTTTAATTTCGCCATTGCGTCAAGGGGATCCCGCAGGCAGCCGGCGATCCCCCTCCGCCGTGACCCCCCGGGGCCCGGCCAGTACCCTGCCGCGCCATGCATCGCCTGCGGTGGCTCTGCGAGCGGATCGACCGGCTCAACGCCGCCATCGGGCGCGCGACTTCGTGGGGCGTGCTCGCGATGGTCGCGCTCGGGGCCTACAACGCCGTGGCGCGCTACGTCGGGCGCTCGATCGGGATCAACCTGAGCTCGAACGCCTTCATCGAGCTGCAGTGGTACCTCTTCAGCCTGGTCTTCCTGCTCGGCGCGGCCTCGGTCCTGCAGCAGGATCGCCACGTGCGCGTCGACGTGCTCTACGCCCGTGCGAGTCCGCGCACCCGGGCCTGGATCGACCTGGTCGGCACCGTCCTCTTCCTGATTCCCTTCTGTGGCTTCGCGATCTGGATCACCTGGCCCTCGGTCGCAAGCTCCTGGCAGATCCTGGAGTCGTCGTCCGATCCGGGCGGTCTGCCGCGCTATCCGATCAAGAGCGTGACCCTGATCGCGTTCGCCCTGCTGGCACTGCAGGGGCTCTCGCAGCTCGTCCAGGCCGTGGAGCGGCTGCGCGGAGGGGACGAGTGAGCAGCGACTGGCTCGCACCGCTCATGTTCGTCGCGGCCTTCGCGCTGATCTTCTCCGGCTACCCCGTCGCCTTCTCGCTCGCGGGGACGGCGCTCCTCTTCTCGGTGATCGGGATCTCGGGTGGCTACTTCGACTGGCACCTGCTCTACGCCTTCCCGGAGCGCGTGTTCGGAATCATGTCCAACTACGTGCTGCTCGCCGTGCCCTTCTTCGTGTTCATGGGCACGTTGCTCGAGCGATCGAAGCTGGCCGAGGATCTCCTGCACACCATCGGCCTGCTCTTCGGCCCCATGCCGGGAGGCCTGGCGCTCGCCGTCGTCGTGGTGGGAGCACTCCTGGCCGCGGCGACCGGCGTGGTGGGAGCGTCGGTCGTCGCCATGGGGCTGATCTCGCTCCCGGTGATGCTGCGCTACGGCTACTCGACTCCCCTCGCGACCGGCGTGATCGTCGCGGCGGGGACCCTGGGCCAGATCATCCCACCCTCGGTGGTCCTGGTGGTCCTCGCCGACCAGCTCGGGGTGTCGGTCGGCGACCTCTTCCTGGGGTCGCTGATTCCGGGCCTGATGCTGGCGGTCTTCTACGCGCTCTTCGTGGCGAGCATCGCCCTGTCTCGCCCGGCGAGCGTCCCGGCGCTTCCTCCCGAGGAGCGGGCGATCGGGGGTCGCGAGCTGGCGCGGCGCGTGGTGCTGGTGATGATCCCGCCGCTCGTACTGATCCTGATGGTCCTCGGCAGCATCTTCGCCGGGGTTGCGACCCCCACCGAGGCTGGAGCGCTCGGTGCCGTCGGCTCGATCGGTCTGGCGCTCGCAAACGGCCGGCTGACCGGCCAGGCCCTGCGCGAGACCTCGCAGGCCACCGCCTCGCTGACGGTCATGGTCCTCTTCCTGCTGATCGGCTCGACCGCCTTCTCGCTGGTCTTCCGGGGCCTCTACGGCGACGTCTGGATCGAGGGGCTGCTCACGAACCTCCCGGGCGGCCGGCTGGGATTCCTGGTGGTCGCGAACCTGTCGATCTTCGGGCTCGGCTTCTTTCTCGACTTCTTCGAGATCGCCTTCATTCTCCTGCCGATGCTGGCCCCCGCCGCGAGTGCGCTCGGGATCGACCTGGTCTGGTTCGGCGTCATGATCGGGATGAACCTGCAGACGTCCTTTCTCACGCCGCCCTTCGGCTTCGCGCTCTTCTACCTGCGCGGCGTGGCTCCACCCGAGGTCGCCACGACGCGCATCTACGCCGGCGCCGTGCCCTTCATCGGGATCCAGCTCGTGGGTCTCGCGCTGATCATCGCGTTCCCGGGCCTGGTCACCTGGATGATCGGCTAGCACCCGAGCCCCGGCGTCGCGCCGTCCTATGAGCGCGGTCATACACCTTTCTGGACGGCTGTGAGTAGCGTCGACTCGCTGCTCCGTCCGACCGGGTCGATCCACGACGGTGTGGCGCGGTCCCGGTCACGGAGCCCCACTCCCATCTGCGCAACTGGAGGAGGTTCCAATGCAACGTCTACGGAGAATTCGCTCGGCATCCCTCGGGAGTCTCGTCACTCTCGTCAGCCTGCTGATCCTCGCCCCATGGGTCGGCGGCCCTGCGAGGGCTGGACTGATCACCTTCGAGCCGAACGGGTCGGGCAACCTTCCCGACGGCAGCCTGGCGGTCGATGATCTTCCCATCGATGCCCAGTTCCTGAGCCAGGGCGTCCGCTTCGGCATCGACGACGATCTCGACGGCCTTCCCGACGCCGGGAGCACGCCCTTTCTCGAGCACACCGGGCACATCGTGTCGTCCCCCGATGGGTTCCTGAACGACACGCTGGGTCTCCTGGATACGGCCGCGACGCCCGCGCTCGGACTCCAGCTCGGAGCCTGGTTCCTGCGAACGACGAGTCCCACGATCAACCTGCTGATCCGCTATCCGACGACTCCAACCGCGGCAGCTTCGGGGGAGATCTGGGACATCGACGGGAACACGAACAACCAGGGAATGGAGTCGTGGCTCGTCGAGGCGCTCGACTCCTCGCTCGCGGTCTTCGACTCGGTCGCGAGCCCGATCGGAAACAACCTCAGCCTGGACGGAAGGCCCTGGAGCTTCAGCTTCAACCACCAGAACGCCGACATCCACGCGATCCGGATCCGATTCACGGGCACCAAGCCCAATCCAGGAGTGGCCTTCAACAACTTCCTGCCCGTACCCGAGCCCTCGACCCTCCCGCTCCTGCTGCTCGCGCTCGCTGGGATGGGTCTCCTGGCGCGCACACGCGCGCTCACGCTCTGCGTGCTGCCGGGGATCCTGGTGTCGCTGCCCCTCCTCGGCGTTCCGCGAGGCGCCTCGGCAGTACCGGTCAACGGCCAGTTCAAGGATGATCCGGCCCTCTGCGACAACCCCGGCGACCAGTTCCTGAGCCACGAGCTGGGGGACGCCGCCGCAGGCTTCCCGATCGCGGAAGGGCTCGCGGTGATCGTTCAGCCCACCAACCAGGTGGTCTGTGTCGGCAATGACGGGCTCCAGAACGACTGGCTCGTCGAGATCCGGAATCTCTCGAACCTGGCCTACGACAACCTCTACTTCGTCGCCGACGCCCTGATCCCCGTGGGCAACACGGACGGCACGGTGGTCGATCTCTCCAACGCCGCGTCGCCGCCCGGCGACGCCTTCCGGATCGATGGAACGGTCACGCTGGGCGTCAACAACAACCTGCTCTCCGAGGATGCGACGGCCGACGAGATCTTCGCGCCGGGCGAGACCTGGATGTTTCTCGTCACGAACTTCGGCACGTCCTCTCCCCCCGTCTTCGCCTCCGTCGGCGTCTTTGCCGGTACGTCGGCTCCGGTTCCAGGGAGCAACGCCAGCATCCTCGCGACCGTGGTCCCCGAGCCGTCGAC
>JBHHYV010000078.1:0-18069 GCA_046757685.1 Myxococcota bacterium | reverse complement strand
CCGCCATCGCGACCTGCAGGCTCTGCTGCCGCCCGCGCTGCATCCGACGCTTCCGCCCCTGGTGAGCTTCACGATCTGGCGCTGCCGCGAGAGCCCGTGGGGCGCCTTTCAGCTGGCGCAGACCCAGATCAGCTGTCGCAGCGGGGTTCGGCCCCGCGTCTACCTGGTCTCGGCCGCCATCGACGGCCCGGAGGCCGCAGCCCGGGCTCTCGCCTCGCGCTGGGGCTTCACGCTCTGGCCCGCGCGGATCCGCATCCTGCGCCGCTACGATGCGGTCTCGGTGCAGGTGGAGCGCGCGACCCCGGACGGGCCGGACCCGACCGGGGTCGTGCTGGCTCTCACCCTCTCCGATCCCGAGCCGCTCGCCCCCGGCGACGTCCAGCTCACCGCCGGGATGCACCCCGCGCAGACTCGCCGGGGTGCGCGGCTGGTCCAGGTCGATACGGAGGTCCGCATCTCCCGAGCCGAGCGCAGCCAGCCCTTCCTCGAGGCCTTCGATCCCGCTGCCTGGGGCGAGGCGCGGCTGGCTCCCGCGACGCCCGTGTCCGCGGCCTTCCTCGAGGCCGAGGTGATCCTGCCGCGCCTGCGCTACGTGTGTCGGCCCGACGAGCTGGCCTTCACCGGGACCGAGGTGCTGTAGGCGGGCCTCCCCGCCGGAGCGGGCAGCGGGCAGCGTTGAAACCGGCGGCCATTCGCGTAGACTCCCGGACCCTCGCCATGTATGCGGTCGTGAGAACAGGCGGAAAGCAGCTCCGGGTCCAGGCCGGAGACGTGGTATCGGTGGAGCTCCTCCCCGGTGCCCCGGGCGATCGGGTCGAGCTCGAGCAGGTGCTGCTGATCGGCGGGGAGGGCCCTCTGCAGGTGGGAACTCCGACGCTTCCCGGTGCCCGCGTGATCGCAGCCATCGAGGGCGAGTCCAAGGGACCCAAGCTGCGGATCTTCAAGCACAAGCGGCGCAAGCGCTACCGGCTCCACGAGGGCCACCGCCAGCACTACACTCGACTTCGCATCGAGTCGATCGAGGGCGCCTGAGTGGCTCACAAGAAGGGGCAGGGCAGCACCCGCAACGGCCGCGACTCCAGCGGGCAACGGCGCGGGGTCAAGGTCTATGGCGGCCAGGCCGTGAATGCCGGACAGGTTCTCGTTCGCCAGCTCGGGACTCCCATCCACGCGGGGCGGGGCGTCGGGCTGGGTCGCGACTACACGCTGTTCGCACTTCGCGACGGCACCGTGCGCTACTACCGCTCGCGCAAGCGGGTCTTCGCGGCAGTCGACTCGGCGAAGGCCAGCTAGCGCAGCGATCCCCGAGCCGCGCCGTGCGCAGCAGGGCGCGCTCGGGGCGCCGTTGCGCCGGCCGCGTCGGCGCTACCCTGCCCCCCAATGACGGACGGCGCCTTCATCGACGAGTGTCGGGTCTTCGTGCAAGGGGGCCACGGAGGCCAGGGCTGCGTGGCGTTTCGGCGCGAGAAGTTCGTCCCGCGCGGGGGTCCGAGCGGCGGAAACGGCGGGCGCGGCGGGTCGGTCGTCTTCGTGGCCAACCCGCAGCTCTACACCCTTCAGGACGTGCGCTACCGGCGGCACTCCCGAGCCGAGCGCGGGGCCCATGGCAGCGGCTCCGACAAGCACGGGCGCAGCGGCGCCGACCTGGAGATCGAGCTGCCGGTGGGCACGCTGGTCCTCGACGACGCGACCAGGACCCGGCTGACCGAGCTTCTCGAGCCGGGCCAGCGCTGGGTGGCAGCAGAGGGTGGGCGCGGCGGCCGCGGCAACGCCTGCTTTGCCACGCCCACCCAGCGGGCGCCGCGCCGAGCGGAGCCGGGCCAGGAAGGAGTCGAGCGCTGGCTGCGGCTCGAGCTGAAGCTCCTGGCCGACGTGGGCCTGGTGGGCTTTCCGAACGCGGGCAAGTCGACGCTGGTGTCGCGACTCTCGTCAGCGCGCCCGCGCGTGGCGGCCTACCCCTTCACGACCCTCCAGCCCCACCTCGGGATGGTGGAACGCGGGGACCTGCGCTTCGTGGTCGCCGACATCCCGGGGCTGATCCCGGGAGCGCACTGCGGCGCGGGGCTGGGACAGCGTTTCCTGCGGCACGTGGAGCGCACACGGGTGCTGCTCCACCTGCTCGATCCCGAGCCCCTCCTGATGGGCATCGAGGGCCGGAGCCCGGCCGCCGATCACTCCGCGCTCCGGCACGAGCTCGAGGCCTACGCCCAGGGGCTGGCGGAGCGCCGCGAGCTGGTGCGCCTGACCAAGGCGGACCTGGTCCCCGACCCGCGGGAGCGACGCGCCGTCGAGAAGGACCTGGTCGCCCGGGGCCTCTCGCCCCAGTGGATCTCGGCGGCGACGGGCGAGGGAATCGACGCCCTGGTGGCGGCCCTGGCAAGGGAGGTCGCGACGTGAGCGGCCGGGCCGCGATCCGTCGAGCGCGGCGGATCGTCGTGAAGCTGGGCACATCCCTGCTCGCCCCGCCGGGGGGAGGCATCCGGGCACGGCGCTTCGGGGCGATCGCCGCCTCGGTGAGCGAGCTGATCGACTCCAGGCGCCAGGTGATCCTGGTCTCGTCGGGAGCCGTCGGCCTCGGTGTGCGCAGGCTGGGGCTCTCGGGCCCTCCCGCCTCGATCCCGGGCCAGCAGGCCGCGGCCGCCGTCGGTCAGATCGACCTGATGCGACGCTACGGGAGGGCGTTCGCGCGCCGCGATCGCAGCGTGAGCCAGCTCTTGCTGACCCGCTCGGGGCTCGGGGACCGCGAGCGATTTCTGAATGCGCGCCATGCTCTCGAGGAGCTGTTGCGCATGGGGGTGGTTCCGATCGTCAACGAGAACGACTCGGTCGCGACCGAGGAGCTGCGCTTCGGCGACAACGACCAGCTGGCGGCGCAGGTGCTCAACGCCGCGGGCGGCGACCTGCTGATCCTGCTCACGGACACGAACGGGCTCTATGACCGGGCGCCGGGGCTTCCGGGGGCGCACAGGGTCCGGGTCATCGAGGAGGTGACGCGCGAGCTGCTGGAACGGGCCGGCGGCGAGGGGAACGCGCTGGCGCGCGGGGGCATGCGCGCCAAGCTCGAGGCGGCGCGCACGGCCGCGCGTTCCGGTGTCTCGACGGTGATCGCCGACGGCCGCCGGACCCAGGTGCTGCGAGAGATCGTGGAGGGGCGCGACACGGGGACGCTGGTCCTCCCGGCCCCGGCACAGCTCTCCTCGCGGAAGCTCTGGATCGCCTACTCTCGAAAGCCCCGCGGTGCCCTCAGGCTGGATGCCGGGGCGACCCGGGCCGTGCTCGAGCGCGGACGCAGCCTGCTGGCCGCCGGGATCGTGGCCGTCGAGGGACGCTTCGGGGTAGGAGACGCCGTCACGCTCGTCGCTCCCTCCGGCGCCGAGTTCGCCCGGGGCCTGATCTCGTATTCGGCGAGCGACCTCGAGCGCATCAAGGGCCAGCGAAGCCCGCGGATTCGCGAGCTTCTGGGCTACTCGAACGGCGCCGAGGTGATCCACCGCAACGACCTGGTCCTGCTGTAGACCGCAGCGAGGCTGCTACCATCGGGGCGATGGAGCTCACCCGGACGGCCGTCGAGATCTGCCGGCGGGCCCGCATGGCCTCGAGCCAGCTGGCGGACCTCGGGGCAGACGTGCGCGACGGCGCGCTACGGCTCTCGGCGGATCGTCTCGAGGCGTCTCGTGACCGGCTGCGGGACGCGAACGCGTTGGATCTCGAGGCCGCGCGCTCGAGCGGACTGGCGGCCCCTGTCCTCGACCGGCTGGAGCTCACCGAGGCCCGCATCGGGGCGATGGCGGAGGGGCTGCGCGCGGTGGCGGCACTCCCCGACCCGATCGGCGAGGTCTCCCAGCTGATGCCGCGCCCCAACGGCCTCCAGGTCGGGAGGATGCGGATCCCGCTGGGTGTGATCCTCGTGATCTACGAGTCGCGACCGAACGTGACCGCCGACGTCGCGGCGCTCTGCCTCAAGAGCGCGAACGCCACCCTGCTGCGCGGCGGCTCCGAGGCGGTCCACTCCAACCGGACCATCGCCGAGATCCTGCGAGCCGCGGCCGCGGAGCGAGGCGCGCCCGAGGACGCCCTCCAGCTGGTTCCGCGGCAGGACCGGGAGCTGGTCGATCGACTGCTCGAGCGCGAGGACGAGATCGACCTGGTGATCCCTCGCGGAGGGGAGTCGCTGATCCGGCACGTCTCGGAGCGCTCGCGGATCCCGGTGATCAAGCACTACAAGGGCGTGTGCCACGTCTACCTGGACCGCCATGCCGACCCCGAGATGGCGCGCGCGATCGCGATCAACTCCAAGTGCCAGCGCGTCTCGGTGTGCAACGCGGCCGAGACGCTGCTGGTGCACCGGGACCTGGCGGCGAAGCTCCTGCCCCAGCTCTGCGCCGAGCTGGCTGCGCTGGGAGTCGAGCTGCGCGGATGCGAGCGCACGCGCGCCGTCTACCCCGCGGCGCTCGCGGCCACCGAGGCGGACTGGAGCGAGGAGTACCTGGCCATGACGCTCGCCGTGCGAGTCGTGGACTCGCTGGACCAGGCGATCGAGCACATTCGAGACTACGGCTCCAACCACACCGAGGCGATCGTCACCCGCGACCTGGCAGCGGCTCGCGAGTTCGTGCGGCGGGTCCAGTCCTCGTCGGTCTTCGTGAATGCCAGCACGCGCTTTTCCGACGGCTACCAGCTCGGTCTGGGCGCCGAGGTGGGCATTTCGACGAGCAAGATCCACGCCTATGGACCCATGGGTCTCGAGGGACTCACCACCCTGAAGTTCATCGCCTATGGGGACGGCGCCGTCCTCGAGTGAGAGTCGGGATCCTCGGCGGTACCTTCGATCCCATTCACCTGGCCCACCTACGCTTGGCGGAGGAGGTCCGCGAGGCCCTGGAGCTGGAGAGGGTCCGCTTCGTTCCAGCCGGCGATCCCCCGCAGAAGCCGCGACCCGGGGCCGCGGCGTGCGATCGGCTCGAGATGGTGCGTCTCGCGACCTGCGACCACCCATCCTTCGAGGTCGACGATCGCGAGCTCAACCGCCCGGGGCCGAGCTTCAGCGCCGACACGCTGGCGGAGCTGCGGGCGAGCGATCCCGGGGCCGACCTCTGGTTCATCCTGGGCTCCGACCAGCTGCGCAAGCTTCACACCTGGTCCCGACCGGAGCAGATCCTGTCCCTGGCCTCGCTCGCAGTGGTCCGCCGTCCGGGAGATCCGGAGGCGAGACCGGAGCGCGCGGCGTCCAGCGCCCTCGAGCCCCTGCTCGCCAAGGCGCGAGTCCGCGCGGTCGAGATCTCGTGGCTCGAGATCTCTTCGAGCGACATCCGGGCGCGCGTCTCGCGAGGTGCATCGATCCGCTACCTGGTGCCCTCGCGCGTGCGCGAGTTCATCGAGAACCGCAAGCTCTACAGGGAGGATCCTTGACGTCTAGAGATCTCACACTGGCGCTGGCCGCCGCCGCTACGGATGCCAAGGGACTCGACGTTCGCGTGCTCGACGTGCGGCAGCTCACCTCGATGGCCGACTTCTTCCTGCTCGCCAGCGGCACGTCCGACCGGCACGTCCGGCGGCTGGCGGAGGCCGTCCAGGAGTCCGGCCGGAAGCTGGGGCAGAGGCCCCTGGGCGCGGAGGGCCAGGAGCGCGCCCGCTGGATCCTGGTCGACTACGGCTCGGTCATCGTCCATGTGTTCCAGGAAGAGGTCCGAGAGTTCTATGCCCTCGAGCGGCTCTGGGGCGAGGCCGGGGAGCTGGAGCTTCCGCTCGCCGTCGCTGGGGGCGAGATCTGAGCCCCGATCCCGTCACCGGGATCGGGCGCATCCCGCCCTTCCTCGAGCTGCTCTCGCCGAGCGTCTGCCCGGGGTGCGATGCGCCACGGCCGGAACGCGGCCCACTCCTCTGCCCGGCCTGCGCCGAGGCGCTTCGGGCGCTGCCGCGGCTCCGCCAGGTCCGGACCGCCATCGAGTACCGGGGAACCGGGTCTCGGCTGCTGCGCCGCTTCAAGTTCCAGGGACGCAGCGACGCCCTTCGCGTCCTGGCTCCGCTCCTGGCCGAGAGCCTGGCACGCGTGCCGCTCAGCGTGGTGATCCCTGTCCCGCGCCAGCCCGACCGGATCCGGGCGCAGGGCTGCGACCCGGTTCGCGTGCTGGCACGCCGCCTGGCCCGAGCACTCGGCCTGCGAGTGGAGCCGGGGCGACTCTGGCGAGTCCGTGCCACCCTGCCCCAGACGGAGCTGGCTGGCCCGGAGCGGCGCCTCAGCCCTCGGGGCAGCTTTGCCGCAGCCCCTCCGCGCCGCCCGGAGCGGGGAGTCCTGCTGGTCGACGACGTGGTCACCACCGGTGCGACGCTCGCAGCGGCCGCTCTCGCCCTGCGGAGCGCCGGGGCCGGCCCCGTCCTCGAGGCGGCGCTGGCCGGGACTCCGCCGCTACCCTTCGACGAAGATCCTGTGCTATGAACCCCTCGCCCGATCCCATGTGATCTGCCCAGGAGAGGATTCCATGCCGCCAGATAGCGTGAAGATGAAGGAAGCCTGCACCCTGAAGGCCCAGGCGAATCTGAGCGAGGAAATCGAGGAGGTCGAGTTCGAGGCGGGGGAGGAGCTCACGGTCCTCGCCGAGTGGGAGAGCCACTACCTGGTCAAGAACTCCGACGGCAAGCTCTTCAACGTCCGGAAGGATCTCGTCGAGGGGTAGGCCCGAGCGGCGGGCGAGGTTCGGTCCGCTCTCCGAACCCGACGTCCGGCCCCGACCCTCGTTCCCGCCGATCCCGCAAGAGCCCCGAGAGAACGCTCCGGAGCCTGCCCGGGTCGATCGGCTTCTTGAAGAGCACCCCCTCCAGACCTTTGATCCGGCTGCGCTTGATCACGTGGTCCTTGTCGTAGTAGAAGGCCGTCATCAGCGCGACCACCGTCTCGGGCGAGCGCTGCTGCACCGATCGGTAGAGCTCGTAGCCGTCCATCTCGGGCATGACGACGTCCGAGAGCACCAGATCGAATGGGCTCGCCTCGACTCGGGCCAGGGCCGTTCGGCCGTTCGCCGCCGTCTCAACCTCGCACCCCTCGACGCGCAGGAGCTCCGCGACCGAGTCGCGGACTCCCCGATCGTCGTCGACCACCAGGACGTGGCGACCGGCCAGCGGTCCCGCGGCCTCGGGCTGCGAGCCCGACTCGGAGAGATCGATCATCCGCGCGTCGCCGATGTAGTCGGTGCTGGTGTAGTGCTCGCGCTCGGACATCTCCGAGAGCTTGGACAGGCGGTCCTCGATCCTGCGGAGCTCGGCGCGAATCTCTCCCAGGCGCGCGAGCTCCGGAGCCACCGGCACCTCCGAGGGAAGCTCCGCCAGGAACTTCTCGAGCAGCGCGAGATGATTGCCGGCGACACTCAACGGGTTGTTGATCTCGTGCGAGAGCCCGATTGCAATCTCGCCGAGCACCGCGAGCTGATCCCTGCGCTTGATCTCGCGCAGGTCCTTCGAGAAGCCGATCGTTCCCTCCTCCCGCCGCTGCCCGCTCCCCGATGACGCCGGTCCATAGAGAATGACCCCGGAGATCGCGCAGGGAACGCTCCGGCCGTCCTTGGCCACGAAGACGGTCTCGAAGTTCTCGACTCGGCCGCCCCCCTCGCGCATGGCACGCATGACCTTCTGCGCCTCGGCGCGATCCGGGTAGATGCAGACGACCGACTCTCCGATCACCTCGTCGCGCGCGTATCCCAGGATCCCGTGCGCGCCGTCGTTGTAGTAGGCCACTCGCCCCTGAGCGTCGGTGGCGATGACGATGTCGGGCGAAGCCTCGACCAGGCGCTCGAGGGACTCCTTGCGGAGAGGCATTTCGGATAGGTTAGCGAAGTGCCTGCCCCGGAGCAGTCCGGGTCGGCCGCGCGCCTCGACCGGGCATCACAGGACCTGCAGCCGCAGCTTGCCGAGCGAGGCGCGGGAGCTTCGCTTCCAGACCGTGACTGCCAGCTCGTTCTCCTGGTCGGGCTGCAGCATCCCCCAGGGGAGCAGGAACCGCGACTGCGGACCCAGCTGCGACCAGTCGCGCCCGATCAGGTAGCCGTTGAGGTAGAGCTGGGCCTTCCCGTGTCCAGGGTCGAAGGACAGCCCGAGGGCCAGCTCCTTGGGATCGATTCCGTCGAGCGAGAAGCGCGTCTCGTAGAGCGCCACTCCAGAGGGCTCCTGGGCCCAACCGTGCGGCAGCACGACCTCCTCGCGCTCTCCGAGTCGCTCGATGCTCTCGAAGGCGACGCGCGGGGTCATTCCCTGCTCCCCCCGCACCAGGCCCCCGCGGAAGCGCCACTGTACGGGGGTCGAGCCGACATCCAGGTAGACGATCCCCCGCGGCTGCGCCCCATCGTCCGCGAAGTCCTTGGGATGGCCCAGGCTCTCGACCAGCACGACCACCACGTTCCGGCCCTCGTTCCAGTCGATCTTCTCCAGGGGGATGCGCCGCCGCCGAGCGCCCTCGGGTCCGACCCCGAGCCGGTTCTGGAAGGCGTCCCCGTGCGCCACCAGCCTGCGGTTGATCCAGACGGACCAGCAGTGGCGGGCGTCGATCCACAGCCGGTCCAGCGAGCCATGGAAGGTGCCGCGATACCAGACGTGGCCGTAGTGGAGGCCCAGCGAGTCGATGTCGATCCTGCCCCGCTCGATCCAGTCCGGCGGGATCTCACTCCAGCCAGAGTCGTCGTAGGCCGGATCGAGCTGTGGACTGACCCCCGAGAACTGCCAGCGCTCCAGCCGCGGAAGCGCGGGCGGAGTCGGGGAAGGCGGCGCGATCCATCCGACCGGGGGCGGGCTGACACTCTCGAGGCGACCCTCGGCGCCGTAGACGCGAATCTGCATCTCCCAGGGCTCGAGCCTGGACCGCTCCGCCTCGGGGGTCGGGACGTTGCGCGCATCGGTCGTGGGATTGCGCAGGAACACGAAGCGCTTCTGCGGTCCCTGCCGCGTGCACCAGTGCTCCGGGCACCACGGCTCGATCTCGAGCCGCTCGGTCTGCGCCAGCTCCGCCTCGAAGCGCTCGAGGAACTCGTTGAGCTGGAGGACCGCCTGGTAGCGCGGACCGACCCGGCCCGACTCGGAGATCGGCGCGCCGTAGTCGAGCGAGGTGTAGACATCGGGGCTGCCCATGTAGCCCCAGGTCACGCCTCCCGCGAACATGAAGTAATTCCACAGGGTCGCGCGCTCGGCGAGCGCCGACTTGGTCACGAGATCGATCGACTCGGGGCCCAGCAGGCTGCGAAGGCGCGGGTAGCCGACGCCTCCCCAGCCGTCGTACCAGCCCCCCTGCAGCTCCGGGTAGAAGACCGGGGTCGTCGAGCGGTGGGAGTCGTGAGCGGCCTCGTCGCCGGTGAACCCGTCGAAGGTCGCCGGGTCGTCCCGCCAGTCCCGCGTGAAGTCTCGGACGGGGTAGCGGTCGAGGGCGATCAGGTCGACGTCCATCTGGCGTCCGATGCGCGGGTGAAGGTCGTTGTGGAAGATCGGAACCTCGACGCCGAGCTCCCGCACCAGCCGGTAGAGGCGCTCCATGTAGGGGTTGCTCTGCCCGCGGAGCTGGCTCTCCCGGGCCTCGCGCGACGGCCGCGGCGAGATCAGGCGGCGGAAGCCCTTGCGGGAGAGCCAGCGCACGAGCCGATCGCTCCCGAGCCAGCGAATCAGGAGATCCGCGAGGTCGCTGTCGAGGGCCCGCAGGGGCTGGGGGACCGTGTACTCGTTCTCGATCTGCACCAGCAGCAGGTTCGGACGCGCGGCGAAGCGCGGCACGATCTCGCGCATCCACTCCTCGGCAGCCTCCACGAAGCTCCGGGAGTAGTGAAAGCCGGTCTGGTCCCGGCAGCGCAGGACCACGCCCTCGAGCTGCGTCAGCCACGCGGGCATGCCCCCGAGGTCCATCTCGGCACAGATGTAGGGGCCGGGCCGGGCGATCAACGCCATCCCCAGGTCTTCGATCATGTCGTGGAGCCGATCCACGTCGCGCAGGCCGGAGAAGTCGTACTTTCCGGGCGCCTCGGAGTGGTAGCTCCACGCGTAGTACACGTCGACGGCGTTCAGGCCCGCCGCGCGCATCTTCTCCAGTCGATCGCGCCAGAGGGCGGGCCCAGGCAGCCTGAAGTAGTGGAGCGATCCGCTGCGAATCAGCCGACGCTCGCCGTCGATCTTCAGGCTGTAGCGGTCGTACTCGACGCGCATTCCTCTACTCCCTCTCCGCCAGCCAACGCTCCGCCTCGAGCGCCGCCATGCATCCGGTCCCCGCGGCCGTGACCGCCTGCCGGAAGCTGGGATCCATGACGTCGCCGCACACGAAGACCCCCGGGACCCGCGTCCGCGTGGAGCCGGGCTCGACCTTCAGGTAGCCCCGCCCATCGGTCTCGAGCCAGGGCCGGAAGAGGTCGCTCTGCGGTCGGTGCCCGATGGCCACGAAGAGCCCATCCACGGGCAGGTCCCGCGTCTCGCCCGTCTGGACGTTGCGAACCCGCACCCCCTCGACGAGCCGCTCGCCGAGCACCTCTTCGACGACGCTGTTCCAGCAGAGCCCGATCGCCGGGTGTCGCTGCGCCCGCTCGGCCATGATGCGGCTGGCGCGGAGCTGGTCTCGCCGGTGGATGACCGTGACCTGGCTGGCGAAGCGCGTCAGGAAGAGCGCCTCCTCCATTGCAGTATCGCCGCCGCCAACGACGGCCAATGCCTTGCCGCGAAAGAGCGCGCCATCGCAGGTGGCGCAGGCCGAGACGCCTCCCCCCAGATCGCGCAGCCGCGTCTCGGAGGGAAGGCCCAGCCAGCGCGCCTCGGCGCCGGTCGCGACGACCAGGGTCTCGGCCTCGAAGCGCCCCTCCTCGGTCTCGACGCGAAAAGGGGATTCGGAGGGCTCGACGGCCGTCGCATCCACCTTGAGCACCCGGGCCCCAAAGCGCACCGCCTGCTTCTCGAAGCGCTCCATCAGCTCCGGGCCGGTCACGCCGTCGGGAAAGCCCGGGTAGTTCTCGACGTCGGTCGTGATCATCAGCTGGCCACCGAACTGGCGACCGGCGACGACCACGGGCTCGAGCTCGGCTCGAGCCAGGTAGATCGCCGCGGTGTAGCCGGCGGGGCCACTCCCGATGATCAGGGAACGGGTACGTGTGGAAGGCGGCACGGAGCTACGCCGCGAGCAGCCGGTCGAGCTCGCCCGCGGCATCGAGCGCCATCAAGTCGTCGCAGCCTCCGATGTGCCGGCTACCGATCCAGATCTGCGGAACGCTGGTGCGCCCGCTGCGATCGATCATCTCGCGGCGACGCTCCGGCTCCCGATCGAGATCGATCTCCTCGTAACGGACCCCCTTGGATCGGAGCAGGGCCTTCGCTCGACGGCAGAACGGGCACCAGCCCGTGCTGTAGAGAGTGACCTGGGCCGTCAAGGTCCCACACGAGGGTACGAGATGCCTCGTATCTCGTACTCCTTCGTGCCCGCAGGCACGGTGACGCGAACCTCGTCCTCGATCTCCTTGCCGATCAGCGCTCTTCCCACCGGGCTCGTCACGGAGAGAAGACCCCTCGAGACATCGGCCTCGTCTTCGCCGACGATGCGATAGCGAACCTCTTCTCCGGTACCCAGATCCTCGAGCACGACGGTAGCACCGAAGCGCACGCGGTCGGCGGGCTGGCCCGCGGTATCGACCACGGTCGCCCGGGCGAGTCGATCCTCGATGGTCTGGATGCGGGCTTCGATCAGCCCCTGCTGCTCCTTCGCCGCGTGGTACTCGGCGTTCTCGGACAGGTCTCCGTGCTCTCGGGCGGTCTTGATGGCGAGGACGATCTGTGGGCGCTCGACGGTCTTCAGGCGCTTCAGCTCTGCGTGGAGCGCCTCGTACCCCTCGCGGGTCATGTGAACACGCTCCGGCATGCGGAGGCAGGGTACGGAAGCCCCCCCCGGGCCGGCAAGAGCCCGTCAGGCCGCAGCGATCGCGTCGATCTCGAGCCGCAAGCCGAGCGGCAGCGCTCCCGCCTGGATCGTCGTGCGGGCCGGGCGCTCCGGCTCGACGACGACCACCCCCTGGCCCCATCCGTAGACGATCCGGTCATGAACGACCGCGCGGAAGTAGGGCCGGATGGGCCGGGGCGCCGCAGCGGTCGAGACGCATTCCATAGCCGCTCCTCGCTGCTACATTGCCAGCGCCCGACCCCACGGCCGCCGGACAGCCGTGGACGGTGGAAGCCGGGCAGAAAGGAATCAGAGTGAACTCGAGGCGCTGGATGGGCGGGGCTGCGGCATGGCTGATCTGCCTCCTCGGCGTCGGGTGGGTCCTCGGGCGCCACGACATGCAGGTGCCCTGGGTTCCCGCCCTGCGCTTTGCCGGAACCGATGCGATCTATGCCCTGCGTCGGGTGGCGGGCGAGGCGGGCCTGCCGGTGGCGATCGACGACGTGAGGCCGCCCGGGAAGGCCGGCGACCTCTCCTTTCGCCGCGTGGACCTGGATCTTCCGGCCGGCCCCCTACCGGGCCAGCTACGGCGGATCCAGCAGAGCCTGGGGGGAAGCGAGGCGTTCGACTTTCGCATGGAGCCCCCCGACGGCCCCCCCGAGGTGGTCTACGTGCGCAGCAACCTGCCGACCGACGCGCGGACCAACCTGGACATCGTGCGCTTCCCGGCGGGCCGCTTCGACGGGAGCTTCGATGACCTGATCCAGGCGATTCGAGGTCAAGCTCCGGTGTTCCTGCGCGAGCAGAAGGTGGTGGGGCTCCCCAGCTCCCAGCCCTTCCACGTCGACATCTCGAACGGGGACTCCGCCATCGACGTGCTGCTGCGGTTCGCGCGCGCGAGCGGCCTGGGATGGCGATTGCAACGTGCCGGCTACGTCGTCGAGACGCGCTCGAAGCACGAGGGGCTTCCGGTGCTCCCGACGACCGTGTCGCTCTGGAAGCCCTTGCGCAAGCCGCGACCCCTGCCCGGCCTGCGCGCCGGGATCTCCCAGACGCGCAGCCTGGCCGAGATGGCCGAGCGATCCGGAACCCCGATCTGCATCCTCGACCGCACGATTCTCGGCGATCCCCGTGGCTACCTGGACTACAACAGCCTGCGGGACCCGGGGCTGCCAATCGAGGAGTCGCTCGAGCAATTCCAGACGCTTCCCGACGGAACGAAGATGTTCACCTGGGAGCGCAAGGGCGACGTCCTGCTGGTCCGCTCACGACTCTTCAGCGACTACGTGATCAAGGGGAGCCTGCTCCGGCAGAAGGTCCGCGGAGGGCACGTCGACGGTACGCTCGGCGACCTCGTCCGGTTCCTGAACTCGCACTACGAGGATCCTTCCGAACAGGTCCTGCTCGCCGGCGAGATCCTGGAGGGCGACCCGATCGCACACCTCGACATCGCGCCCGGCTCCACCGTAGAAGACGTCCTTCTCGAGTACGCCCATGCCACGAAGGATTGCTGGAACTACGTGGTGCTCGAGAAGCGCCAGGTCGACCTCGAGCTCGAGGTGAAGGCCGATCTTCCCGAGCACGCGTTCCTGGGGGCCTTCCTGACCCGCACGGTTCATTGGGCGGGGGACCCGGACCCCTCGCTCTACTAGGCTGGGAAGGGGTAGGAGAGCTCCCGCAGCCGAGGCACTCGAGCACGCGCCGGGTTACCCTGGGCTCCATGCCGGGACGTGAGACCGCGCTGGTGATCGGCGCCATCAGCCGGGACCTCGACGCCGCCCACCCGGCGGCCCGCGAGACTGCCGGAGGCGTGGTGCACCATGCCGGTCTCGCGCTGGCGCGGCTCGGAACCCGGCCTCGGGTGGTCACGCGCGTCCGACCCGACGACGATCGGCTGCTCGGCCCCCTGCGTTCGGCGGGTGTCGAGGTCGTGGCCCATCCCAGCCGCAGGACCACGACCTATCGAAACGATTACTCGGGGCTCTCGGATGCGCACGAGCTGTGCGCGGTCTCCGACACCCTCCACGCCGCCGACATCCCGTCCGACTGGCGGAGCGCAGACCTGATCCAGCTCGGTCCCCTGCATCGGCGAGACCTGGATCCCGAGCTTCCGCAGCAGCTCGACGGAAGGATCGGCATCGACATCCAGGGCCTGGTCCGCCTGCCGGGGCCGGCGCTGCTGGCGCCCTACCCGAAGCTCGAGGTCCTCCTGGACCGGGTGCAGGTCCTGCAGGCGAGCGAGAGCGAGCTGCCGTCCCTGCTCGCGGGCGACACCGTCGAGCGCTTCGTCCGACGACACGGGATCGAAGAGATGATCGTCACCCTCGGAGCCCGCGGCTCCGTCCTGCTGCACCGCGGCCGGCGGCTCGAGGTTCCAGCGCTGGAGGTCGCGGGCCGACACCCGGTGGGCGCCGGCGACGTCTTCCTGGCGAGCTACCTGGTCGCGCGCGCCCGGAGCTCCAGCCCCATGGACGCCGCTCGCTTCGCGACCCGCATCTGCGCCGCGAAGATCGACACTGGAGAGCTACCGGAGGATCCGTCCGCTTGAGGCTCCGGGCGGGCCTGCGGGTCGCCATCCTGCTGGCGGGCACGGCCTGCTCGTTCGGGATTCGCATCGAGCCACCACCCCCGCCGCCGCCCGAGATCCCGGTTCCGCGGCCCTACGCGGCCCCGGCGCAGGCGACCCCACCCGAGTCCTCGGAGATCCGGCTCCAGCCGAGCGAGTACCCCGGGCTGGACCGCGCCCCCGACATCGACCCGAGGCTCCTCCACTCCCGCGCCGACGGTCTGTGGTATCGCTACTGGAAGGGACGCTGGTACCAGGCCTTCCGCTGGGACGGCTACTGGTTCCCCCCGGCGGAGCTTCCCGACGCGCTCCGCGCGGGAGCGGCACCTCGCGGAGCCCCGACCGAGGCCAAGCCCCCGCCAGCGGCGGACGCGCGAACCCGAGGCATGCCCCGCGACGCCGAGGGCCTTCCCACCCTGCCGGAGTTCCTGCCTTCGGACGGGGACGACGACGGGGTCGGGGACGATCCGAACGCCCAGGAGGAGATCGAAGACTAGACGCCCAGGCGTCGGGCCAGCGCAGCCATGTCGTCCACGAGCCAGGTGGCGCCGGCCGCCTCGAGCTCGCCCTCCGCTGCGAACCCCCAGCCGACGCCGATCGAGGGAAGACCCCGGTCGCGAGCGGCGAGCACGTCGTCGGCACGGTCCCCGACCATCACCGCGCGCGAGCGCAGGCCGAGCGCGAAGTCGAGCGCCTCGGCCACCACCTCGCCCTTCTCGGCCCCGGCTGCGTCCAGGCTCGCTCCAAAGATGCCGTCGAACTCCGAGTGGAGGTCGAAGCCCTCGAGGATCTGCTCGGCGTAGACCCGGGGCTTGGAGGTCGCGAGCAGCACGAGCACTCCCGCCGAGGAGAGCTTTCGCAGGATCTCTGGAGCTCCCGGCTGCAGCCGGTTCTGGCGGATTCCCTCGGCCTCGAAGTGCGCGCGGTAGTGGCGGACGGCCTGCACCGCCTCGGAGCCCGAGAGTCCCGCGCGCTCGCGAAAGCTCCGGTGCAGGGGCGGGCCGACCCAGCCTCGAAGCTCCTCTCGATCCGGAAGGGGCCGCCCCAGCTGCGTGAGCGCCGAGCGGATGGACGCGTAGATCCCGTTGGAGGGATCGGTGAGGGTGCCGTCGAGGTCGAAGAGCACGGCGCCGAATCGGCGCCCGCTCAGGCCTGGGCCTCGGTGAGCTCGATCATCTGCTCGAGGGCACGCCGCGCATTGCGGGTCACGCGCTCGCGGCCCGCGGGGTCCAGGCGTTCCCGCCAGCCGCTGAGCTCGTCCACCAGGTCGCCCGCGAGCACCCGGTTCAGGTCCGGCACGGCGTCGCGCCTGAGCAGGTCGAGAATCGCCACGAGGTGCGGGGGATCGTTGCGCGACATCGTCGCGCAGCCGCAGCCCTGGCTGGGCTCGCCCGGGACCTCGGCGAGGTGCACGACCTCGATCTCTCGCAGCCGGGCCTGCTCGGCGAGGTTGCGCACGAAGTGCCCTTCGGTGGCGACGGCGAAGCGACTCCCGGGGGGCGCCTCGAGCACCCGGCTCCACAGGTAGGCCGTCGAGCCCGCGCCATCGGCGACCTCGACGACGGGTTGGGGGCACTCGGGATGAACCTGGACGCTGTAGCCGCGCTCGTGCCAGTACCCGACCTGTTCGGGCGTGAACACGGTGTGCACGCCGCAGAACGAGCCCCAGAGGATCATCTCAGCAGCATCGAGCCGCGCGCGCTCCGAGGGCGCGAGCCGGTCGATCTCGCAGTCGGCACCCTCGTGGCCGCCCGCCCACTGGAAGAGCCTGTCGGGATCGACGCCGGCTGCGCGGGCGACGTTGCGACCCAGGTGCTGGTCGGGGACGAAGAAGATCCGGCGACCCTGCGCGCGCGCCCAGCGCACGATCTTCTCGGCATTCGAGCTGGTGCAGACGGCCCCCCCGGTCTCGCCCGCCAGCGCCTTCACGCGACCCGACGTATTCATGTACGCGATCACGACCAGCTCGTCGCCATAGCGCTCGCGCAGTCGCCGAGCCGCGGGCTCGACCATGAAGTCCTTGGCCATCATCTCCATCGTGCAGCCGGACTTCGGGTTCGTGATCAGCACGCTCTGGTCGGGCCCGCACAGCAGCGCGATCGCCTCGGCCATGAAGTGCACGGCCGACTCGACGAAGACCCGGACCTCGGGATGGAGCGGAGCCTGGCGAGCCAGCAGGTAGGAGTCGGCGATCCTTCCGCCATAGCGCTCCACGAGCTTCACGATCTCTCCGCCCATGTAGTAGTGGGCGAGCAGCATCACCTCCGGTCCCAGCTCTGCGAGGGCCGGCTGGATGTAGCGGTCCATCCACGGCAGCACCGTCTCGGGGAGGCGGTCGGGAAGGGCCAGGTACTCCTCGGCGTAGGGCTTGAACTCCTCCTGGTACCAGTCGAGCGGCAGGTCCGACTGGCAGATCGGAAGGTCCGGCTGGATGTGCAGCCCGCTCGGTCGAATCGAGCGATCCACCTGTACCGGCTGCGCGGTCGCGGCGGCTCCCGGGGGAGGCGTCATGGCCCAAGCGTAACCCGGATCTCGACCGCCGGCCGCTCACAGAACGCCCGCTCGGGTGATCGAGCGCGCGTCGATCCGGAAGGGCACGCCGGGCGCCTGGGCGCGGACCGGACACTCGCTCATGGTGCAGCCCTGGCACTGGCGGGGCGTGCAGGGGTCGAGGTGGACGATCGCCTCCGCCGGGCCGGAGAGGCTCGAGAGCAGCAGGGCCTCGAAGGCGTCGCCAATCCGATGTCCCTCCTCGATCGACAGGTAGCGCGGCAGCGTGAGGTGGACATCGACGTGGTGAGTGGTGCCCGAAGACCAGGTCCGCAGCTCGTGGATCTCGACCCAGTGCGGCTGTCGATCCCGCGCGATCCGCGCAGCGATCTCGTCGATGAGCGGGAAGTCCGCCTCGTCCAGGAGCGTGCGCAGCGCCCGCCGCACCACCTTCCAGCCCGTGCGCAGGATGTAGAGCGCGACCCCGAGCCCGGCCACCGGGTCGATCCACTGCTGCCCGGTGATCCGCACCGCGGCGAGCGCCACCAGCGCCGCCGCCGTGGACCAGACGTCCGCGAGCACGTGCATGCCGTCCGCCGTGATCGCCTCGGAGCGCTGGCGCCCCCCGGTGCGGATCAGGTAGAGCCCGAGTCCCAGGTTCGCGAGGCCCGCCGCGCCCGAGACCGCGATCCCGAGGCCGATCTTGTGAACGCTCGGGCCCGCATGAAGCTGGCTCAGGGCCTGGAACACGATCGCACCCGCCGCCGCGAGGATCAACGCGCCCTCGACCGCCGCCGAGAGCGCCTCGGCCTTGCCATGCCCGTAGGGATGGTCCGCATCGGCCGGCCGCGCCGCGACCGCCACGCTGTAGGTCGCGAGACCCGCAGCCACCACGTTGACGATCGACTCGGCCGCGTCGGCAAAGATGACCGTCGACCCCGTCAGCCACCACGCGACGAACTTCGCCCCCATGATCGCCGCCCCGGCCACCACCGAGACCACCCCCGCCCGCACACTCGCCGACCTCACCCCCCCATCATTCCAACCCCTCACCGACCCGCAAACCGCACCCCCAACTGCGCCCGCAATCCACCGCCCCCCCAGCCTATGGCCAGCCAACCAAGAGCCCGCAACC
>JBHHYV010000077.1:0-18108 GCA_046757685.1 Myxococcota bacterium | reverse complement strand
GCGCGAGATCGAGGGCCAGCTTCGCGAGAAGAAGGTCACGATCGAGCTCAGCGACGCGGCGCGCGCCTGGCTCGCCAGGAAGGGCTACGACCCGCTCTTCGGAGCGCGTCCCCTCGCGCGGGTCCTGCAGACCGAGCTCAACGATCGGCTCGCAGACGCGATCCTCTTCGGAGCCCTCGAGAAGGGCGGCCACGTTCGCGTGGACGCAAGGGACGAGGCCCTGGTCTTCGACTTCGGCGAGCGGGGTTCCTGAGCCCGGCGCGTCGCGACGGGCAGGCCGCGAAGGGGGAGCCGAGCGTGCCCGTGCGACAATCCGCTCCGTGAACTTCGTGGCGCACGCGGCTCTCGCCCTCGAGCAGCGCGAGGATCCCGCGCTCGCGCTGGGGGCGATGCTGCCCGACCTGGCGAGCCTGTGCGGGGCGCGGCTCGCGGGCGTATCGAATCCGCGGGTGGCCGAGGGCGTGCGCTGGCACGTCGCGAGTGACGCCGCCTTTCACGACGCCCCCCTCTTCCGCTCCCTCGTCCGCTCGGCCTCGCGCGCGGGAGTCGCCCGGGGGCTCCGGCGAGGGATCGCGCGCGCCGCAGCGCACGTGACGATCGAGATCTGGCTCGACGCAAGCCTGCTCGCGCGACCCGGATTGGCTGGGTTCGTCGATCGCGCCCTTGCCGTCGCACAGGAGCCGGCGGTTCGCCGTGCGATCACCTGGCGCCGACCGGGCGACGCGCCGCGCTGGCGGGCCCTGCACGACAGGCTCTCCAGCCGCGGCTTTACCCGCAAGGCCCCGACATCGGCGCGCGTGGCCGATGGGGTCGTGCGGACCCTCGCGCGACGGCCCCGTCTGTCCGCCCAGCCAGGCGAGCTCCGGGCGCTGCACGCGGGCGCGGAGCAGCTGCGCGGTCCCGTCGAGCGCTCGGCCCCGGCCCTGCTGCGACCGCCGCGCCGAGCCCTTGCGCAGCGCGCCGAGACGGTGGGCTCACTCCTCGATCTCTGCGAAAGGAGACTCCCATGCAACACCGCACGCTAGACGCCTCAGGCCTGCGCATGCACGTCGTCGAGGCGGGCGAGGGTCCCCTGGTCCTGCTCTGCCACGGCTTTCCCGAGTCGTGGTACTCGTGGCGTCACCAGCTGCGAGCGCTGGCCGACGCCGGCTACCGGGCCGTGGCGCCCGACATGCGAGGCTATGGGCGCAGCGCGCGTCCCGAGCCGATCGAGGCCTACTCGCAGCTCCAGCTCGTGGGCGACGTGGTAGGACTCGTCTCGGCGCTCGGCGAGTCGCGCGCGGTGATCGTGGGACACGACTGGGGGGCGCCCGTGGCCTGGAACGCGGCGCTGCTGCGACCCGACGTGTTTCGCGCGGTGGCCGCGCTCAGCGTGCCCTTCTCGGCTCCGCCCCCCATGGAACCGACGCGCCTGCTCGCGCAGCTGGCCGGAGACCAGTTCCACTACGTGCTCTACTTCCAGGAGCCCGGCGTCGCCGAGGCCGAGCTCGAGGCCGACCCGCGCCACTGGCTGCAGGGCTTCTTTCACGTGGGCTCGGGCGACGTCGACCTGGCCTCGACGCGGCTGGCGGGACTTCCGAAGACGGCGCGCCTGTCGGACGGCTTCGTCTGGCCCGACCGGCCGCCCACGTGGCTCCGCGACGAGGACCTGGACTTCTACGCCGGGGAGTTCGAGCGAACCGGGTTCCGCGGCGGTCTCCACTGGTACCGCAACATCGACCGCAGCTGGAGAGAGCTTCGCGCCTTTCGGACCGCCCGCCACCGCGTGCCCGCGCTCTTCATCGCGGGCGAGAAGGACGGGGTGGTGCTCGCGAACCCCGCCGCCGTCAGCGACCTGCCCAAGCTCGTCCCGACGCTCCGCGACACCCTCATGATCCCGGGCTGCGGACACTGGACCCAGCAGGAGCGCCCCGAGGTCGTGAGCCAGAAGCTGCTCGAGTTCCTCGGCGGGCTCGAAGACTAGAGGGGCCAGATCCAGGGGATCAGCAGCGCAGAGGTTCCCCAGACGAGCAGGCTCAGGGGAAGGCCCACCTTCGCAAAGTCGCCGAAGCGGTAGCCGCCGGGGCCCATGACCATCAGGTTGGTCTGGTATCCGATGGGTGTCGCGTAGCTTCCCGCCGCGCCCATCAGGATCGCAAAGATGAACGGCAGTGCGCTCACCGCCACTCCCAGGTCCGCCTCCAGGGTGCTCGCGGTCGAGAGCGCGATCGGGAACATCAGGACCGCGGCCGCGTTCGCGTTCATCACGTTGGTGAAGATCATCGTCAGGCCGCACAGGATCGCCAGGATCGCTCGTGGATTGGCGCCGATCCAGGCCACCAGGCCGTGCGTGATCGCCTCGGCCGCACCGCTGGTCTGCATGGCGCGGCCGATCCCGAACGCGGCCGCGATCACCAGGAGCACCTGCCAGTCCACGCTGCGCAGCGCCGCTGCGCCCGACGTGCAGCGGGTCGCGATCATCGCGCCGGCCGCCAGCATCGAGGCGTTCAGCACGCTCATCGTCCCGCTCGCGACCACCGCGACCATCGCCGCCAGGATCGAGAGCGAGATCCATGCCCGCTCGTGGCGCAGGGGCGCCGAGTCGGCGATCTGCGAGACCAGGAAGAAGTCGCGGCTGTTGCGGTGCTGCGCGGCGAACGAGGCGCGAGCCTCGATCAGCAGGGTGTCTCCCGCACGAAGCACGATGTCGCCGACCTTCTGGCGGATCCGCTCGCCCCCGCGCGCCACCGCGATCACCGCTGCGTTGTAGCGGGTGCGAAACTGGCCCTCGCGAATCGTCTGACCCACGACCGGGCAGGCGGGTGAGACCACGGCCTCGACCAGCCGCCGGTTGGTGCGCGCCTCGTCGAGCTTGAAGATCTGATCGGTTGCCGGCAGCAGGCCGCGAATCCGCTGCAGGTCGACCACCGACTCGACGATCCCCGCAAAGAAGAGCCGGTCCCGCCCGCGCAGCGCCACCTGCGAGGAGACCGCCGGCATCACCTGGCCGTCGCGCTCGATCTCGATCAGGTAGAGGCCCGGCAGATGGCGCAGCCCCGCCGCCTCGATCGTCTGTCCCTCGAGCGGCCCTCCCTCGGCCACGAGCATCTCGACCACGTACTCGCGCGGGTCGTCGCCGACCGACAGGGCCGGGCGCCGGTCGGGCAGGAGCAGCCGCCCGAACAGACCCAGGTAGAGCAGGCCGACTGCGGCGCAAGGCACGCCGATCCAGGCGATGTCGAACATGCCGAGGCCCTGATCGGGTCCGAGCTGCTCGAGGATCAGGCCGTTCACGACGAGGACGGTGCTCGTGCCGATCAGGGTGCAGGCTCCGCCCAGGATCGAGGCGTACGAGAGCGGGATCAGGAGCTTCGAGGTGGGAATCCGGACCTTGCGGCCCCAGTCGTGGATCACCGGCAGCAGGACGGCGACGAGGGGCGTGTTGTTCATGAAGGCGCTCAGCAGCGCGACCGGGCCCATGATGCGAAGCTGGGCGGAACGGACCGAGGGCGGCTGCCCGAGCAGGAATCGGGCGATCCAGGCCATGGCCCCCGTCTCGCGCAGGCCCGAGACGACGGCGAAGAGGATCCCGACCGTCACCATGCCCGGGTTCGCCAGCCCCGCGAGCACCTCCGAGTCCGTCACCACTCCGAGCGTCAGCAGGACCGCCAGGCCGGCGAGCAGCACCAGGTAGGGCGTCCAGCGGGTGGCGGCGAGCAATCCCATCACCCCCGCCACCACTCCGACGGTGATCCAGGCCTGCGTCCCCATTCGCTCCGCTCCAGTGGCTCCGCGGCGAGAATAGGCGCCCCAGGCAGCGGCACCAGCGGGCGCCGGCGCCCGGGACGCCCCTCGCGGCACTTTCCGCAGTCCGGCGAAAGCGGATAGCATGGCGGGCGGTCCGAGGATTCCGAGCCCCGCGGGCTCGCTACCGGGAGGTCCCCCATGCGCACCGAGCTCTGTGACGTCTTCGGGATCGATGTCCCGATCTTCGCCTTCAGCCACTGTCGCGACGTAGTCGTCGCCGTGAGCCGGGCCGGCGGGTTCGGAGTGCTCGGGGCGCTGGCGTTCACTCCCGAGCAGCTCGAGATCGAGCTCAAGTGGATCGAGGAGCACATCGGCGGCAGGCCCTACGGCGTCGACACGGTGATGCCGGCCAGCTACGTCGGCAAGGAAGAGGGCCTGGGCAAGGCAGACGCCGAGACGCACGAGGTCGACGCGGGCGCGTTCCAGAAGCTGATCCCGGACTCGGTCCGAGACTGGATCGAGGGGATCCTGCGGGAGTACGACGTGCCCCCGCTCCCGACCGACCTGGGCGCGTCGGGTCCGGGCGCCGGCGAGGGCGGCCTGCTGGGCTGGACCGACGGGGGCGGTCGCAACCACGTCGAGGTGGCCTTGCACTACCCTGGAGTGAAGCTGCTGGTAAACGCACTCGGGCCTCCCCCGAAGGACATCATCGACCTCGCCCACGCGCACGGCCTGCTCGTCGCGGCCCTCACCGGAAGCGTCAAGCACGCGCTTCGCCAGAAGCAGCAGGGGGTCGACCTGATCGTGGCCCAGGGGACCGAGGCGGGCGGCCACACCGGCGAGATCGGCTCGATGGTGCTGCTGCCCGACATCGTCGATGCCGTGGCGCCCACTCCGGTGCTCGGCGCGGGCGGCATCGCCAGCGGCCGCCAGGCCGCGGCAGCCCTGGCGCTGGGGGCAGCCGGAGTCTGGACCGGATCGGTCTGGCTCGGGGTGCGCGAAGCCGACACCTCACCACTGGTCAAGAGCAAGCTCTTCGCGGCGGGCTCGAGCGACGCCGTGCGCTCGCGGTCGCTGTCGGGCAAGCCCGCGCGCCTGCTGCGCACGGCCTGGACCGACGCGTGGGAACGCGAGGACTGCCCCGGCGCGCTGCCCATGCCGCTCCAGTACATGGCGTGCGCCGAGGCTCAGACGCGCATCGCGCTCGCCGCACGCAGGGAGGGCGCGAAGGCGCGCGAGCTGGTCGGCATGCCGGTCGGCCAGGTCGTGAGCCGGATGAACCACGAGCAGAGCGCGGCCGAGGTCATCTACCAGTTCATGGAGGAGTTCGTCGAGGCCAGCGAGCGGCTCCAGCAGATGCTCTCCGCGGCGGATCGCGCATCTTCATAGACCGAGACAGGAGGCATCGATGCCCGCACTCGACGGAATGCGAGTTCTCGACATGACCCAGTACGAGGCGGGGACCTCGTGCACCCAGGCGTTGGCCTGGATGGGCGCCGAGGTCGTGAAGATCGAGTCGCCGAGGGGCGGGGACCCCGGACGCGGGGTGGCTACCGGCGACGGCTACTCCCCCTACTTCTGCAACTGGAACGCCAACAAGCGGAGCGTCACGCTCGACCTGCGCAAGCCGGAGGGACGCGAGATCCTGCTGCGCCTGGTGCCCCGTTACGATGTCTTCGTCGAGAACTACGGTCCCGGCGTGATCGAGCGGCTCGACCTGGGGTACGAGACGCTGCGGGCCGTACGACCGGACTTGATCTACGCGCGCCTGAAGGGGTTCGGCCTGTCGGGGCCCTACTCCGGCTACAAGAGCTACGACATGGTCACGCAGGCCGCGGCGGGCGCGTGCTCGATCACCGGCGAGGCCGAGGGCCCACCGCTCGTTCCCGGGCCGACGATTGCCGACTCCGGAACGGGCGTACAGCTGGCGATGGCGATCCTGGCGGCCTACGTGCAGCGGCTGCGCACAGGCGAGGGCCAGTGCATCGAGATCTCGATGCAGGAGGCCATGACCTACTTCATGCGAACCCGCATCGCCTTCGGCGCGCGCTGGGGAGAGCAGGCCTGCCCGAGGACCGGCAACGCGGTCGGCGGACCTCCGACCCAGCTCTATCCATGCAAGCCCTTTGGTGCGAACGACTGGGCGTTCCTCATGACCGTGACGGCCCGCCACTGGGACAGCCTGTGCCTGGCGATCGGACGCAGCGACCTGGTCGTCGACCCGCGCTTCAAGACGGGAAAGGACCGCGTCCACAACGGCGCCGCCCTCTACGAGGAGATCGCGGGCTGGACGCGCAAGCACACCAAGCACGAGGTCATGCGCACACTCGGCGAGGCGGGCGTCCCCTGCTCGGCAACGCTCGACACGCGCGACCTCTTTCGCGATCCACACCTGCTCGAGCGCGGCTTCGTCGAGCCCGTCGATCATCCGGTCCACGGCCGGGTGCCCCTGCTGGGCTTCGCGCCGCGCATGTCCCACAGCGAGGTCCCGATCCGGCCGGCCCCGCTCCTGGGCGAGCACACCGACGAGGTGCTGCGCGGGGATCTGGCTCTCGACGCCGAGACGCTGCAATCCCTGCACGCCAGGGGCGTGGTGTAGCGGCGGCGGCCTGGCAGGATTGACCCGGATTCGCGCGGCGAGCTAGGCTGCTCGCCCGACGCGGATCTCGAGCCCGGGCGAAGGCCGGCGGTCGCGGATTCGCCGCGCCCGCGGTCGGTGACCGGGCACGGCGCACGGAGGAGGCGGCATGAACTTCGGGTTCACGGAAGAGCAGGACCTGCTGCGGAGCGAGGCTCGAAAGCTCCTGGACGAGGAGAGCCCGCTCGAGCGGGTGCGCGAGGTGATCGAGACTCCCGACGGATTCTCGCGGGAGCTCTTTGGCCGGATCGCCGAGCTCGGGTGGACGGGCCTCACGATTCCCGAGGCGCACGGCGGGGCGGGCCTCGGCTGGGTCGACGCGGTGGTGCTCTTCGAGGAGACGGGCCGCTCGCTCTTTCCGGCGCCCCTGGTCTCGACCACGCTGGCCACCGCGGCGCTGCTCGAGGCGGGCGACGCATCGCAGCGCGAGCGCTGGCTGCCCGGGCTCGCCGACGGCTCTCGTATCGGCACCCTGGCACTGCTCGAGGAGACCGACCTGTGCTCTCCCAACGGGGTCCAGCTCGCCGCCGCCCGAGAGGATGGCGCGCTCCGGGTGAGCGGCGTCAAGCGCTTCGTGCACGACGTGGGCGCGGCGGATCTCTTCGTGGTGGCCCTGCGGCTGGAAGGCGAGAGCGTGCTGGCGGTCCTCGAGGCCAGCGACACGGGCGTCTCGAGCGTGGACCACCCGGGAATCGACCGCACGCGACGCATGGGGGACCTGCAGCTGGACGGGGTCGAGATCGAGGCGGATCGCCTGCTCCGCTCCAGCGACCCGCAGGCGACGCTCCGCGGGCTCTTCGATCGCGGAGCCATCGCCACCACGGCCGAGATGATCGGCGCCGGCGAGGCGGCACTCGCCCTCACCGTCCAGTACGCGAAGGACCGGATCCAGTTCGGCGAGCCGATCGGTCGCTTCCAGGGCGTCAAGCATCCTCTCGCCGAGATGTACGTCGACGTGGAGTCGTACAAGTCGCTGCTCTACTACGCGGCCTGGGCGCTCGAGGGCAGCCCCGATGAGGTGCCGCGGGCGGCATCCATGGCCAAGGCGTACGCGAGCGATGCGCTGGCGCGGATCGGCGTCGACGGGGTGGGGCTGCACGGCGCCGTGGGCTACACCGCCGAGTACGACATCCAGCTCTACCTCAAGCGTTCCAAGTGGGCCCGCCAGGCCTTCGGGGATGCGGACTGGCACTACGACCGGATCGCGCAGCTCGTCTCGGGCGAGGCGGCCTAGGAGGATCGACTCTCATGGACTTCAACCGGAGCCCGAGCGAAGAGAAGTTTCGCGCCGAGGTGCGGGCCTTCCTGGACGAGAATCTGCCGCCGGAGAGCGAGCGCACGCCCCAGTGGATGGCGGAGTGGTTCCGAAAGATCCGTGAGCGGCGCTGGGTGGGCTTCAGCTGGCCCGTCGAGTTTGGCGGGGGCGGGGGCTCGCTCATGGAGCAGGTGATCCTGAAGGAGGAGATGGTCAAGCGGCGCGCGCCGCCCCTCGGCGCCTGCTACATGGGTCTCGCCTGGGTGGGGCCCGCACTCATCCAGTACGGGACCGACGAGCAGAAGCGGCGCTTCCTTCCCGAGATCCTGGACTCCAGGTACCAGTGGTGCACGGGATACTCGGAGCCCGGCTCCGGCAGTGACCTGGCGTCGCTGCAGTGCCGTGCGGTGCGCGAGAGAGACGTCTACGTGGTGAACGGCCAGAAGATCTGGACGTCGCTGGCACCCATCGCGCGCTGGATGATCCTGCTGGTGCGCACCCAGACCGACGTCGCGGTCAAGCACCAGGGCATCACCTGCCTGCTCGTCGAGATGGACTCGCCCGGGCTCGAGGTCCGACCGATCCTGAACATGGCGGGCGGACAGCTCTTCGCCGAGGTCTTCTTCAACGAGGTTCGGGTGCCCGTCTCGCAGAGGCTTGGAGACGAGGGACAGGGCTGGCAGGTCACGATCTCGGCGCTGGCGAGCGAGCGCTCGAGCATCGCCGAGGTCGAGGGCCTCGTGCGCCGCGTGGAAGCCCTCGAGGACCTGGCGCGCCGCTCCACGCGGGGCGGTCGCCCCGCGCTCGACGACGACCGGATTCGCCGCCAGCTGGCTCGGGCGCGTACGCGGATCGAGGCGATGCGCCTGAACGGGCTGCGCTTCCTGACCCGGCAGCTCCGCGGCGAGCCGCTCGGGAGCGAGACCTCGATCAACAAGCTGCACCGGGCCGCGCTCGAGATCGAGCTGGGAGACCTGGGGCTCGAGCTCCAGGGGAGTGCCGGCGCCTACGTCAAGGGCTCGCCCGCTGCGATCGACGGCGGGCGCTGGCAGACCGCGGCCCTCTCGTGGCCCGACGTGGTGATCGGCGGTGGGACGCCGAACATCCAGAAGAACATCATCGCCGAGCGGATCCTCGGCCTGCCCAAGGACTCGGGGTGAGCCTCGAGGCTCCCGCGCGCTGGATCGACCTGGAGGGCTGCTTCAACTTTCGCGACCTGGGCGGGTACCGGACGGCACAGGGCGAGTCGCTGGCGCCGGGCCAGGTCTTCCGCTCGGATGGCCTGCAGCACCTGACTGCCCGCGACCTGGCGAAGCTGCGCGACGAGATCGGCCTGGGCGGCGTGATCGACCTGCGCACCCAGCGCGAGCTGGTCTCGGATGGCCGCGGCGCGATCGCTGCCGAGCCCTTCGACTTTCACCACGTTCCGCTCTTCGACGACGACGGCCGCCCGCGCGAGGAGCCGCCTCCCGACTACCTGGCCGACATGACCGAAATGTACCGGTTCCTGGCGCGTGCGGGCCGCCGCCGGATCGTGCGCGTGCTGCGCCTGATCGCCGAGAGTCCGCGTCCCGTGGTCTTCCACTGCTCCGCGGGCAAGGACCGAACCGGCGTGATCTCGGCGCTGGTGCTGGGCCTGCTCGGCGTGCCCCGCGCCACGATCGTCGCCGACTACGCGCTCAGCCAGAAGTTCCTGGACCAGATCAATCGCCGGCTGCGCACGAGCGACTCCTACCAGGAGCTGATGGAGGAGCTTCCGGAGGGCGCCTACGAGGCCGATCCCGCCACCGTCGAGCGCTTCCTCGACAGCCTCGAGAGCGACTACGGGGGCCCCGCGGGCTGGGCGCGCTTTGCGGGGCTCGAGGCGGCCGACCTGGCCCGGCTGCGCGCGCGCCTGCTCGGCTGAGTCCGGCGGGCGCCCGCCCCGTCGACCGGAAGCTCGAAGCGCTCGGCCCCGAGCTGCTGGCACATCCGGTCCAGCGCCCCTTCCAGCGCGCGTCGGCGCTGGCGACCGACCGCGACCCCGGGCTCCCACCACAGACCCCGAACCTCGAGCACACCTCGGTCGCGGTGCAGCTTTGGATCGAGCCGGCCGATCAGACGCTCGCCTTCGAGAATCGGCAGCACGTAGTAGCCGAAGCGGCGCTTCGCCTGCGGGATGAAGACCTCGAGGCTGTAGTCGAAGCCAAAGAGGCGCGCCGTCCGCGCGCGATCGCGCAGCACTGGGTCGAAGGGGTTGAGGAGCCTCACGCGATCGGGCGCGTCGGGCAGACGCGCGAGTCGGCGCCGCCAGCCCGCCAGCCCATAGGCCTCTCGCGGCCGTGTACCGTTCAGGGAGCCGATCTCCACGCGATCGATCTCTCCCCTCGACTCGGCCCTCTCGCACCACGCCTTCACCTCGTCGATCGAGAGCAGCTCCCAGAACTGGCGGATCTCGAGCGCGCTGGCCATGCCCAGGCGCTCGAGCGCGGAGCGACACGCCCAGTCCACGAGATCCGGCGTCGGGACCGGGCCGGTGCGATGCGCGTCGGGAATCACGCGCTCGGTCAGGTCGTAGACCTTGTCGAACCCATCCCTTCGTGCGACCGCCAGCTCCCCCGTTCGCCAGAGCGCCTCGAGCGCCGCCTTGGAGCGCTTCCAGCTCCACCAGCCGCCGGGCCTTCCCGCTCGATCCTCCTCGAAGTCACGGCTGCGAAGCGCCCCCTCGCGGCGGATCCGCTCCTGGACCGCTGCCAGCACACGCTCCGGCTCGCCTCCCATCCGCGCCTGCCAGCGCGGATTCTCGAGGGTCCTGCGCGCGCGCTCGAAGCGCCGATGCCAGTAGGGAAAGAGGCGCATCGGAAGCACCGACGCGTCGTGCGTCCAGTGCTCGAAGAGGCGCCGCGAGCGCTCGAGCAGACCCGACAGGATTGCCGGCCGGTAGTCATCGAAGCGCGTCGCGAGCACGTGGTGATGCGCGCGCTCGATGACCTGGATCGTGTCGACCTGCACGAACCCCATCCGCTCGACCTGCCGCGCCACTGCGTCCGGCGTGGCGCGACGCTCCGGCCGCGCCAGCAGCCCCTGTCCATGAAGCAGGAGCCGCCGCGCTGCTTCGGCGGGGACGAGCGGAGCGCGGGGGTGCGAGTGAGCCGGCATGCGTCGAGCCTACCAGGGGTCTCGCAGGGAAGGGGCCGCGAGATCGGCTGGCGGGCCACGGAGGCGGCCGAGCCCGTACGAGATACGCCAGGACGTTGGAAAGATGGCCAGCAGCCAGAATCGCGTTGGAGAGCCGCCACACCCCGCGCTCCGATGTCCAGACGTACGCCAGGACAATCGGTACGAAGCTGCCGAACGATGCGCTGAGACTCGTCTCGAGGAGGGTCCGCACGCCGATGGTCTCTAGCGAGGACCCCTGTTTGCCCGGAGCGACCGCCTCGCACCACGACGATTCCCGTGAACCCCATGAGCGCGACTGCAATGCCCGCGATGGCGTGAAGGGTTTCGGCCGGCTGGATCAGGTGCTCTTCCCCCGTCCAATGGACGTGCGCTGCAGCCGCAGCTGGCGGAGATCCGCTGCAACACCCTGCCCTCCGTCACCCGGAGCGCACGCCACGAGCTCTACCCGAGCCAGCCCTTGGCAGTCGCCGACCTCGCCAGCGCGATCATTGCCATGCCGATCAGGACGGCCAACAGCGGCATCACGACCGCAGGAGCACCCATCGTGCGGATCGCATCGGAGAGGAAGTAGACGTGAAACGTCTGAGCCAGCACACCGACGAGGGAGACGACGAACAGCGGCAGTGCCCACCTCTTCCGGAGCAGCAGCCCTACACAGCCGAACGCTCCGCCGAATACTTCACCGGAGAACACGACATTCACCCAGACAGGCATGTCTCGATACAAGCGGCGCTGATCTTCCGGCATCTCGTGGATCGCGTCTTCGCCCATGAACACGCGCATGAAGAAGGCTTGAATGTCCATCACATACCATGAGCGGACTTTCCGTTTGCGGGCCAGTGGCTGCGGAATCTCCAGGCGATCGGAAGCTCCGCGATGGACAGTGGGCATCGCGGCCAGACCTGCGGTGCGAAGCGGGTCGACGGCGTGGAGCGAACGAGGAGGCGCGTCCTGCCGACGGACGCTCGGCAGCCGCTTCCTCCCGCGGCGACGACGCTCGCGGGGGCCTCAGCCCATCCCGCCCGCGCGCTCGCAGGGCTGCGCTCCCAGCGGGTGGCGCTCGCACCAGACCAGACCGCGGTCGCGGTAGAGCCTCTCGACGAGCCCGGCGGCCCGATCGCTCGGGGCGACGAAGCGAATGCGCAGGCGGGCGGGCTCGATCAGGCAGTCCTCCACCCACTCCGACCCGCGCACCCTGCCAAAGGCCCGGCTGAGCGCGGCCTCGTCGCTGAACCGTAGCTCGTGAATCCAGGTCGACTCTGCCATGCCACGCTCCCCGGCCCGATCTCGGACCGGTCCACGCAGGTGCTCAGCAATCCCCGTGCCCGGCCGAAGCCGACGCTCCGAGCCCGAGACACCCACAGGCGGCCGAACCCTGGGCAGCCCCGCCCAGACCCCACTCAGCCCAGACCGCCAAGACTAGACCCGCCGCGTCTTCCAGCGCCCGCGGCGGAAGGCCCAGGACATCCAGATCGAGCGCAGGATGTGGTCGCCGATCAGGGGCATCCAGACCCACACCACGTCCAGCTCCAGCACGCGCGCGAGCACGAAGGCGGCCGGCACTCGCACCCCCCAGCTTCCGAGCGCGGCGGCCCAGAGCGGAGTGACGGTGTCGCCGGCGCCGCGCAGCGCTCCGCCGAGCGTGAAGTGGAGACCCATGAAGGGCTGCGCGAGCGCCAGCATCAGCATGAAGGGCTCCATGGCCGAGATCACCGCGGGGTCGTGGGTGAAGAGCTCGGCGAGGGGGACGCGCGCCAGCGCGTAGGCGATCCCGAGCAGCGACGACGTGATCACCGCGAGCCGGGCGGCCCGCCAGCCGGAGCGCCCGGCTCCGTGCGGATCGGAGGCTCCGAGCTTCTGCCCGACCAGGGTCGCCGAGGCAATCGAGAATCCAAAACCCGGAAGCCACGAGAACGAGAGGATGCGCACGCCCACCGTGTAGGCGGCGATCGCGGCGCTGCCGTAGGCGCCGATCAGCGTGAAGTACGCCATGATCGCCAGGTTCATCAGCACGCGTTCCGCGACCGCGGGCAGCGAGATCCGCACCACCTCTCGGATCTGCAAGCGCGCACCGCGCAGGTCGCGCCACCCCAGGCGCAGCGGCGAATCGCGACCTCGCCGACGGACCTCAGCCATGAAGAGACCAAAGCCGACGACCTGCGCGACCAGCGTCGCAATGCCCGCACCGACCAGGTCCAGCCGGGGGAACCCCAGCAGTCCAAAGATCAGGAGTGCGTTCAGGAACGTCTTGACGACGGTGACGGCGATCGCGATTCGCATGGGGGTGCGCGTGTCGCGGTCGGCGCGGAAGCCGTGCTCGAAGGTGACGGCGACTCCCAGCAGCAACGTCGACCCGAGCGTGAGCCGGAAGTAGGGGATCGCCAGGTCGACCACGGCCGCGGGTGCATCGAGCAGCGCCAGGAGCTGGCGCGGCACCAGCAGCACGACGGCGGTGACGCCGGCCGCGAGCAGGGTCGTCACGCCCAGCGATGCGGCCAGCGCCGAGCGGGCGGGGCCCGGCTGTCCCGCTCCGATCGAGCGCGCCATCAGGGCGACGCAGGCGGTGCCCACGGCATAGAGGATCGACTGCGTCAGGAACTGGAACTGCGTGGCATAGCCGACCGCCGCGAGCGCGTCGGTGCCGAGCCGGCCGATCATGGCGATGTCGATCAGGCTCACCACCGACGCCAGCATCTGCGACAGGATGGCCGGCCAGGCCAGCTGCCAGATCTCGCGCTCGCTGCGTGCGCGCAGCCGCCGCGGACGCGCGACGGCCGCCGGGGTCGCGCGCGACGCGATGGCCGCGGCCGGAATGGCCGCAGAGTGCTCGGGGTCCTCGACCTCGAACGCCTCGTCGACCCCGGGCTCGCCCTCCGGCTCTCCCGGGATCACGCGCGCAGGAGCCCGCTTTCTCCCTGTCGAATGCGCCGCTCGATCTCGACGTCGTGATCGACGTCCGAGGTGGTGCCCGACTCGAACTCCAGGATCCCGAGAGCGGCAAAGCGCTCGCGCTGCTTGCAGCTGAGCAGCCCCAGGCTCTTGACGTTGGGAACGATCTTCGAGAAGAGCCTGCGGGTGAACTCCTGGGAGAGCGGGGACTCGTCGGCGGCCGCGACGCAGGCGTCGGCATCCATGCCCATGCGCTCCCAGACCTCGCGATTCTCGATCCGGTCTCGCATGAGCACCGAGGCCTCGTACACGAAGTCCTCGCGCTCCTCCCGGTCCGCGGGCTTCAGCTCCCGGTAGTACTCGCGCAGCGACAGCATGCCGTAGGCGACGTGCCTGGACTCGTCCTCCATGACGTACGCGGTCAGGTCGCGCAGCAGGGGGTTGGTGGCCGAGTCGCGAATCACCCCGAAGGCGGCGAGCGCCAGACCCTCGACCAGGATCTGCATGCCCAGGAACTTCATGTCCCAGCGCGAGTCGCACAGGATCCAGTCGAGCAGCCTCTTGAGCTCGGCGTTCACCGGGTACTCGTGCTCGAGCTTCTCCTGGACGAAGCGGCGATACACCTCTACGTGTCGCGCCTCGTCCATCACCTGGGTGGCCCCGTACTGCTTGGCCTCGTACCACGGAACGGAGTCGACGATCTGGGCCGTGGCGAGGAGCGCTCCCTGCTCGCCATGCAGGAACTGGCAGAGCTGCCAGGTGATCGCCTCGTGACGCAGCCGGCGGACCTCGGCAGGCGTGAGCTTGTCCCACATCGGTGTGCCGTAGATCCCGATGCCGGCATCGGGGAGCAGCTCGGACTCCGGATCGACGTCGATCGACCAGTCGAGACGATCGGTCGAGTTCCACTGGTCGCGCTTGGCGTTCTCGTAGAGGCGCATCAGCTGGCGGCGCGTCGCCTCGTACTCCCAGTTGTAGGTCACCTCCTGGGGAACCTGGAGCGTCTCGCAGGGAACTTCGGCGGTCAGCTTCTCGAGTGCAGTCACTTCACGTCTCCTTGGTAGAGGGTCCGCGCACGCCGAGGTACGCGAGAAAGGAACGGGTGAGCTCGGCGGCGATCTGGGCATCGCTGAGCGTTCGCAGTCCGGCGTCGGTCTCGGGCTCCACGATCCAGGCATCGAGCGCCGCCAGGACCTGCCGCAGCCCGAAGTCGCTGGCAAGCGCGGGATCCGGGTGGCGAATCTCTCGGCGTCGATCCAGCAGCCGCTCCGAGAGCAGCTGGTTCAGGTGGCGGGTCAGGCGGGCGCTCCGCTCGCGAAAGTCGCGGTTGACCAGCGACTGGACGAGAACCGCGCGCTGCAGGCCGCGCCGGTCGCGGACCACCCGGACCAGGAAGGGCACGACCGTCGACAGCAGCTCAGCGATCCCCCGCCCCCTCCAGCGCTCGCGTGAGAGCGTGGCATCGGCGGTGGCGAAGGCCTCCGTGCAGAACCGCTCATGGAGCGCGTGCAGAATGGCGATCTTGTCCGGAAAGCGGGTGTAGAAGGCGCCCACCGAGGATCGTGCGGCGCGCGCGATCTCGGCCACGCCGATGTCGTCGAAGTCGCGCTCCGCCAGGAGCGCCTCGGTGGCGTCGAGAAGCCTCTCGAGGGTCCGGTGGCTCCGCTCCTGGTGGGGCGGGCGGATCCACTCGAGGTGGGGCGCAGCGACTTCCGGGGCGGTCAAGGCGAAGGAGAATCAGAATTCTGATTCTGGATGTCAAGAACGATCGGTCTCAGTCCTCCTGGGGCGCGGCGGCGCGGGCGCCGCGCACCACCCAGGCCAGCAGTGCGAGCCCCGGCAGCCCGAACAGCAGGGATCGGAGGCCCGAGCCCAGCAGCAGACCCCCGACCCCGAGCAGTAGCCCATAGACGCCCAGCGACCCGGCCAGGACGCGAGCCCCGTCTCCGAGCCCCAGACGGCGCTCCGCGAGGCCCGCGCGCCGGGCCACCGGTCCCCACCACCCGGGGGGGCGGACCTGGCGGTAGAACGCGAGCAGCTTGTCGGGGGGCTCAGGGGCCGTGCACAGGGTCACCGCCAGGGTCACGGGCAGGGTGATCGCCACGACCAGCGCCAGTGAGAAGGGGAAGGCCACATCCGTCGACCCGAGCAGGACGGCGCTGGCGAGCAGCGAGGTCGTCATCACCACGATCTCGCTCCAGGCATTCACGCGCCACCAGAGCCAGCGCGCGAGCACCACCGCTCCGAGCCCCGCACTGATCTGGGCGAGGAACTTCCAGGCTCCGACGATCGACGACAGGCTCAGCGTGGCGAGCGCGCCGAGGGCGGCCAGCAGCACCACGCTCACCCTCGCCACTCGCACGCGCTGGCGCTCGGTCGCGACCTCCGAAGAGGCTCGCCGCCCGAAGCGCTCCCAGAGGTCCCGGGTCAGGTACGACGCGCCCCAGTTCAGCTGCGTGTCGATCGTCGACAGGTAGGCGGCGATCAGCGCCGCGAGCATCGCGCCGCGCATCCCAGAGGGCAGGTCCTCGAGGAGCACGCGCACGTAGCCGGACTCGGGATCGTCGAGTCCGGGATGGCGAACGAGGGCGACCAGCCCGACCAGGATCCAGGGCCAGGGACGGAGCACGAAGTGGGCGACGGCGTACCAGAGCGCGGCCAGCCGAGCGTCGCGGTCGCTGCGCGTGGCCAGCAGCCGCTGCGCGACGTAGCCGCTGCCCTCGGTGTTGCCCGCTGCCCAGCTCTGGACCCCCAGGTAGATCAGGAACGCCCAGAAGGCGTCTCCCCCCTGCGGGACGAGCGCCAGGTGCTCCCGGGGCACGCGCGCGATCAGCGAATCGAGGCCGCCTGCGTGCTCGACCGCCAGCACCGCGAGCACGATCGATCCCCCCATCGCGAGCGCGAACTGGAAGGCATCGGTCACCACGACTCCCCACAGTCCCGAAGCCAGCGTGTAGCCGGCACTGAGGGCGAAGAGCCCTGCGAGCAGCAGGGCACTCGACGAGGCATCCAGACCGAGGCCGAGCTGGAGCACCTTGAGCATCGCCAGGTTGACCCAGGCGATCACGAGCGCGTTGCGTCCCACGCCAAAGTAGACGGCCCGAAAGCTGCGCAGCGCCGACGCGCGGCGACCCGCATAGCGTCGCTCCACCAGCTCGGGGTCGGTCAGGACTCCGCTCCGCCGCCAGAGCTCCGCGATCCAGAGCGCAGCGATCAGGGCCGGGAGCACGTCGGCCCACCAGAACCAGTTGCCCCACACGCCCTCGGTCGCAACGAGCCCCGCGATCGCGAGCGGCGTGTCGGCGGCGAACGTAGTCGCCACGATCGAGGTCCCCGCCAGCCACCAGGGAAGCCGGCGACCTGCGGCGAAGAACTCCTCCTCGCTCCGGCCCGCGCGCCGGGTATGAAGCAGGCCGGCGGCGCACAGGCCGCACACCCACGCGGCGGCGACGCTGAGATCGAGACCGTCGATGGCCGTCCCCCCCGAGCGCATTGTACAATCCAGTCCGTCGCGCCGAGGCGCGCAGCGCGAAGGGAACGCGTGCCCGAGATCCGCTTCATCGCCTACTCGGACTACCTCTGCCCGTGGTGCTACAACGCGAGCCTGCGGCTCGAGCGCCTGGTTCGGGCCTTCGGGGGCCGCGTCGAGGTGGACTACCGCAGCTTCCTGCTGCGTCCCCATCCCGCCGAGAAGCGGGACCTCGAGCGCTTCCGCGCCTATGCGCGCTCCTGGATGCGACCGGGGAGCGAGGAGGACGGCGGCTCCTTCCAGCTCTGGGAGACCGACGAGCCGCCTCCCAGCCACAGCGTGCCCGCCCACCAGGTCGCCAAGGCGGCTGCCCTGCTGGGAGCGGAGCCCTTCGAGCGCATGCACCGGCGGCTGCTGCGCGCCTACTTCACCGAGAACCGCAACATCTCGAGCCCCCGGCGCCTGCGCGAGCTCTGGGAGGAGCTCGAGCTTCCGCCCGACGGCTTCGAGCGCTACCGCGACCCCGAGATCCTGGAGCGCATCCTGGCCGAGCACTCCGAGGCGATCGAGTGCGGGGCGAGCGGCGTGCCTGCGGTCCGCCTCGAGGGCGTGGAGGCCGTCGTCACGGGAGCCCAGCCCTACGAGATCTACCAGCGCTGGGCCGAGCGCGCCCTCGAGCGAGCGGCGTCGGCGAACACCTCCGACGCCGCGTCAGCCCGAGAGGACGGGTAGCCTCTCGAGAACGTCTCCCAGCAGGGGCGCTGCGCGGTCCCGCTCCGAGAGCGAGACGTCGGAGATCGGCCAGGGAATCGCCAGCTCGGGGTCGTTCCAGGCGACCGCCAGCTCGTCATCGGCGCGGTAGACCTGGGTGCACTTGTACTCGACCTGCGCCCGCTCCGAGAGCACCACGAAGCCGTGCGCGACCCCCGGGGGAATCCAGAGCTGCGAGAGATTCTCGGCCGACAGCGTCTC